>CAXTDZ010000095.1:0-16569 GCA_964243035.1 uncultured Lichenihabitans sp. | reverse complement strand
CCGCCGCGTCGGGTCCGTCCGGCCGGCACCGCTTGCAGGCCCGGAAGCCCGCCGCCGCCGCGGCCCCGGCCGTGTCGTGGAACGTCACGCCCGCGCGGCGCTTGGGCCGCGACGGGCAGGACGGGCGGCAGTAGACGCCCGTGCTCGCCACCGCGTAAACGAAGGTCCCGTCGGCCCGCGCGTCGCGCGCCTCCACCGCGGCCCAGCGCTCCGACCCCGTCGCGAACGCCCGATCTCCGACCTGGTCCATTGGGTTGCGCCTCCGTCCGTCCTCCACCCGGGCGCATTCCAAGCGAAACCGCGCGTCCGGCGAAACCGGCTTCTTGTCTTTGAATTGTGAAGGCAGCGGTTTTGGCATGGAGGTCCCGCCGTTGGTGCAAGCCCTGGACGCGCCCCGCCGCTCGCGGCTGATCGGCTGGACGTCGGCGGTGCTGCTCGGCGTGGCGGTGGCCGCGGCGGGGTGGGACTACGCGCTGGAGGCCAGGCAGCACCGCCGCATCGAGCGCGCCGACGCCGTGATGCTGCACGCCGAACGTCTCCTGTCGCTGATGAAGGACGCCGAAACCGGGCAGCGCGGCTTCCTGCTGACCGGCGACGAGGCCTACCTCGACCCCTACCGGGCGGCGCTGGCGGGCCTCGACCCGGAGATCGCGGCCCTGCGCGACCTGCTGGGGCCCGGCGCCGACCGGATGATCGACCTCGCCAAGACGCGGCTCGACAGCGCGGGCAAGGGCATCGACCTGTTCCGCCAGGCCGGGCGCGACGCCGTCATCTCCAGCATCATCCGCAGCGGCCGCGGCCGCGTGCTCATGGACGACTTGCGCGCCGAGGTCGGGCGCCAGCAGGACGCGGCCGTGGACGCCGTCGAGCGCAGCCACGCGCGGCTGGATCCGTGGACCGACGCCCTGCGGGTGGCCTCCGTCCTGTTCGCGCTGCTCGCCTTCGCGGGCATCGGGGCCATCGCGGCGCGGCGGCGGCGCGAGCAGCAGGCGAGCAGCGCGCTGCTCGAGGCCGTGCTCGCCAACGCGCCCGTGGGCCTGGGCTTCCTGGACCGGGACAGCACGCTGCGCCACGGCAACCGCGCGCTGGGCGAGATGGGCTCGCGCCCGCCCGCCGACATGCTGGGCGGCTCCTTCGCCGACATGCTGCCGGGGTTCCGCCCGCCGATGGCGGGACCGATCGCGGAGGTCGCATCCGGCGCGAGCCCGGCCAAGGTGGTGGACGGCGAGGCGGCCGTCGAGGGGCGCCCCGAGGAGACCCGCTACTTCACCGCGATCCTCTACCCCGTGACCCTGCACCACTCCGGGCGCGACCGCGGCGGCGCAGGTCTCATCCTGGCCGACGTGACCGGCCGCAAGCGGGCCGAGCTGTGGCTGCGCAAGAGCGAGCAGCGCCTGCGCACGCTGACGGAAGCGAGCACGGCCATCATCTGGACCACGGACCCGTCCGGCCGCTTCGTGCAGCCGCAGGCGGCCTGGTCCAACTTCACCGGCCAGTCCTACGAGGAGCTGGCGGACGTGGGCTGGCTTGCGGCCGTCCATCCGGACGACCGCGGGCGCGTGGAGGACAGCTGGCGGGGCGCGGTCGCGGCGGCGACGCCCTGGACGATCGAGTACCGGCTGCGGCGGGCGGACGGCGCCTGGCGGCACACGGCCGTGGTCGCGGCGCCGATCTTCGGCGACGAGCACGCGGTCACCGAGTGGATCGGCACCCACACCGACATCTCCGAGCGCAAGGCGACCGAACTCGACCTCGCGGCCGCCAAGGACGCGGCGGAGGCCGCCAACCGCGCCAAGAGCATGTTCCTGGCCAACATGAGCCACGAGCTGCGCACGCCGCTCTCCGCCGTGATCGGCTACAGCGAGATGCTCGAAGAGGAGGTGGAGGAGATCGGCCAGACCGACCTGCTCGGCGACCTGGGCAAGATCAAGTCCAACGCCCGCCACCTGCTCAGCCTCATCAACGACGTGCTCGACCTATCCAAGATCGAGGCCAACCGCATGGACGTCTACGCCGAGGAGGCGGAGCTCGGGCCGCTGCTCGACGGCGTCACGGCCACCGTCGAGGCCCTGGTCGGGCAGAAGAACAACGCGTTCAAGCTCGACCGCGGGCCCGACCCGCTCGGCACGATGGTGGTCGACGTGGTCAAGCTGCGCCAGTGCCTCATCAACCTGCTCGGCAACGCGGCCAAGTTCACCGAGAACGGCACCGTCACGCTGGCCGTCCGCCGCGAGCCCCAGCCCGCCGGCGACGACTGGGTGGTCTTCCGGGTGAGCGACACCGGCATCGGCATGACGCCCGAGCAGCTCGGGCGCCTGTTCGCCCGCTTCCAGCAGGCCGACGAGACCACCACGCGCCGGTTCGGCGGCACGGGGCTGGGGCTGGCGATCAGCCAGGCCTTCAGCCGCCTGATGGGCGGCGCCATCACGGTGGAGAGCACGTCGGGGGTCGGCACGACCTTCACGCTTCGCCTGCCCGCCCGGATGCCCGAACGGCCCGAGCCGCCCATGGCGGTGCCGCCGCCGGAGGACGGCCCCCCAGCGGCGACGGGCGAGGTGGACGGCGGCACGGTGCTGGTGATCGACGACGACCCCGCCCAGCTCGAGCTGATGAACCGCTTCCTGCACGGCCTGCACTTCAAGGTCGAGCTGGCCGCCAACGGCGCCGACGGGCTGGCGGTCGCCCGGCGCATCAGGCCGCGCGCCATCCTGCTCGACGTGATGATGCCGCAGATGGACGGCTGGACCGTGCTGGGCGCGCTCAAGGCCGACCCGGACACGGCCGCGATCCCCGTGGTGATGATCACCTTCGCGTCGAACCCGGGGCTCGCGACCTCGCTGGGGGCCGACGACCAACTGTCCAAGCCGGTCGACTGGGACCGGCTCAAGACCGTGATGGACCGGTTCCGCGACCGCGACGGCGACGTCCTGGTGGTGGACGACGACGCGGGCGCCCGCGACCGGCTGCGCACCGTGCTGGAGCGCGGCGGCTGGACGGTGCGGGAGGCCGCCAACGGCCTGGAAGCGCTGGAGCGCGTGGGCGCGGCGCGGCCGCGGCTGATCCTGCTCGACCTCACCATGCCCGTGATGGACGGATTCACCTTCCTGCACGCCCTGCGCGACGCCCCCAACGGCGCCGACGTCCCCGTGGTGGTGCTGACGGCCCGCGACATCACCTCGGCGGAGCGGCGCGAGCTGCGGGGGGCCGACCGCGTGCTCGCCAAATCGGAGACCAGCCTCAGGCAGCTCGCGACCGAGCTGCGGGAGCTGGATCAGGACCGCGTCCCGGCCGCGGCGCCCGGGGCCTGAGGGACCCTACTCCGCGGCCGCGACGTGGCGCGCGAACGGCAGGTCGAGCACGCCCCACACGTCCACGAGCGCGCTCCTGAGCGCCTCGATGTGGTGCGCCTCGTGCTGGGGCGTCGGCGTGATGCGCAGCCGCTCGGTGCCGCGCGGCACGGTCGGGTAGTTGATGGGCTGGATGTAGATCCCGTGCCGGTCGAGCAGCAGGTCGGAGGCGGCCTTGCAGCGCTCCGCGTCCCCCACCATCAGGGGCACGATGTGCGAGGGGTTCTCCATCACGGGCAGGCCGACGGCGCGCAAGGCGGCCTTGGTCGCCGCCACCTGCCGCGCGTGCCGCGCGCGCTCGGCCCCCGAGCCTTTGAGGTGGCGCACCGCGGCCCTCGCCGCGCAGGCGACCGCGGGCGGCAGCGCGGTGGTGAAGATGAAGGACGGCGCGTAGCTCCGCACCGCGTCGACCACCGCGGCGTCGGCCGCCACGTAGCCGCCCAGCGTCCCGAACCCCTTGGCGAGCGTGCCCTCGATGACGTCGACCTCGCCCATGACGCCGTCGCGCTCCGCGATGCCGCCCCCGCGCGGGCCGTACAGGCCCACGGCGTGGACCTCGTCCAGGTAGGTCATGGCGTTGTAGCGCCGCGCCAGCGCCGTGATGCGGCCTACGGGCGCCACGTCGCCGTCCATGGAATACAGGCTCTCGAAGACGATCAGCTTGGGCCGGTCGCCCGCCTCGCGCAGGAGCTGTTCGAGGTGCGCCGGGTCGTTGTGGCGGAACACGACCTTGTCGCGCCCGGACCGCCGGATGCCCTCGATCATGGAGTTGTGGTTCCACGCGTCCGACAGGATCAGGCAGTCGGGCAGGAGCCCGGCGATGGTGGAGATGGCGGCGAGGTTGGACACCCAGCCCGACGTGAAGGCGAGGGCGGCCTCTTTGCCGTGCAGGTCGGCCAGCTCGCGCTCCAGCGCCACGACGGGGTGGCTGTTGCCCGAGATGTTGCGGGTGCCGCCCGCCCCCGCCCCGTAGCGCGGCGCGGCGTCCCGCATGGCGCCGATCACGGCCGGGTGGCGGCCCATGCCGAGGTAGTCGTTGGAGCACCACACGGTGACGGGCCGCACCGCGCCGCCCTCGTGCAGGTCGGCCTCGGGGCCGCGGGCCGCGTCGCGCGCGAGTTCCGTGAAGACGCGGTAGCGGCGCTCGGCGCGCAAGCGCTGCAGGGCGTCGTCGAAGAAGGTCCTGTAGTCCATCGTCACCCTGAGCGGGACGGGGGTCGCCGACCCCTCGCCGGTGCTTCCCGAGGCGCGGCGCGGAGAACCGGTGGCGTCCGGCAACCGCGGCCAGGCCCCTCACTTAGGGGCTGGACCGCCACGGCACAACACGGGCCCGGGCCGCCGCGGCTGCGGCACGGGCGTTACCTCCGGCTGTCGCGGGCGCGCGGCTCGGGTTAAGCGTCCTGTTCGACAACCCGCGCAAGGACCCGAACCGTGCCCACCGACCTCGCCATCGCGCGCACCGCGACCCTTCGCCCGATCGAGGACGTGGCGGCCTCCCTCGGCGTTCCCGCCGACGCGCTCCACCCCCACGGGCGCGTCATCGCCAAGCTGGACGCGGGCTACCTGTCGGGCCTGCCGCCCCGTCCGGACGCGAAGCTGGTGCTCGTCACCGCCATCAGCCCGACGCCCGCGGGCGAGGGCAAGACCACCACCACCATCGGCCTGGGCGACGCCCTGAACCGCATCGGCCGGCGCGCGGTCGTGTGCCTGCGCGAGCCCTCGCTGGGACCCTGCTTCGGCCAGAAGGGGGGCGCCACGGGCGGGGGCCGCGCCCAGATCGCGCCCATGGAGCGCATCAACCTGCATTTCACCGGCGACTTTCACGCGATCACCAGCGCCCACAACCTGCTCGCCGCGATGCTGGACAACCACGTCTACTGGGGCAACGCGCTCGGCATCGACGGGCGGCGCGTCACCTGGAAGCGCGCGCTCGACATGAACGACCGGGCGCTGCGGGAGATCGTGTCGTCGCTGGGGGGCGCGGCCAACGGCTACCCGCGCGAGGACGGGTTCGACATCACGGTCGCCTCCGAGGTCATGGCCGTGTTCTGCCTGGCGCGCGACATGGCCGACCTGGAGGAAAGGCTCGGCCGCATGGTCGTGGCCTCAACCCGCGAGGGCCGCGCGGTCACGGCCGCCGACCTCGGCGTGACGGGCGCCATGGCCGTGCTGCTCCAGGACGCGATGCAGCCCAACCTCGTGCAGACGCTGGAGAACAACCCCGCGCTCGTCCACGGCGGCCCCTTCGCCAACATCGCGCACGGCTGCAACTCGGTGGTCGCGACCCGCGCGGGCCTCGCGCTCGCCGACTACGTCGTGACGGAGGCGGGGTTCGGGGCGGACCTGGGCGCCGAGAAGTTCTTCAACATCAAGTGCCGCAGCGCGGGGTTCCGGCCCGCCGCCGCCGTGCTGGTCGCCACCGTGCGCGCCCTCAAGATGCACGGCGGCGTCGCCAAAGCGGCGCTCGACGCCGAGGACCTGGGCGCCCTGGAGCGCGGCTTCGCCAACCTCGACCGCCACGCCCGCAACCTGCGCGGCTTCGGCTTCGACCCCGTGGTGGCGATCAACGCCTTCGCGGGCGACACGGAGGCGGAAACGGCCCGGCTCGTGGCGCTCTGCCGCGAGCGGCTCGGCACCGAGGCCGTGCTGTGTCGCCATTGGGCGGAGGGGTCGGCGGGCGCGGAAGGGCTCGCGCGGGCGGTGGCGGCGCGCGCCGAGGCGGGCGGGGCCACGCTCGCGCCGAGCTATCCCGACGCGATGCCGCTTGCGGACAAGATGCGCACGGTCGCGCGAACGGTCTACGGGGCCGCGGACGTCGACCTGCGCCCCCAGGCGGCGCGGCAGGTCGAAGCCCTCCAAGCCGCGGGGCACGGGCACCTGCCCGTCTGCTTCGCCAAGACGCCCTATTCCTTCTCGACCGACCCGGGCGCGCTGGGTGCCCCGAGCGGTCACACGGTGCCGGTCGAAGGGGTGAAACTGATGGCCGGAGCCGGCTTCGTGGTCGCCCTGTGCGGGGACGTGCGCACCATGCCAGGTTTGCCGCGGCATCCGGCCGCGCTCCGCATCAGGCTGGAAAACGGCGTGGTCGAAGGGCTGTCATAGTTCCGTAAATGAAAAAGGGCCGGCGAGAGCCGGCCCTTTAAAATGACGTACCGGTAAGCCGATCAGGCGCCCGGAGCCGCGGGAGCAGCGGCCCGCAGCGGCGACGTGATGATCGACGTCACGCCGGTCAGCGGGAAGGCGAACAGCGAGAACGGCGTGATCGACCGCGAGTTGGACGTGTCGAGCTCGTAGACCGGGCCGGACTTGTCCACCGGAACCGGCTTCAGCCAGCCTTCCTCGACCGAGTCGGCCACCGGGCCGGCGTTGGCGTAGCGCGCCTTGATCGGAAGCGCCGACGCGGCGTCGGGCGAGATGCCCACCGCGCCACCGCCGAGACCCGCGATCGGGGCCGTCACCAGGCCGCCCACGCCGCCCAGGATGGTGCCCGCGGCACCGATGCCGGTGTTGGCCGCGCCGAGGCCCAGGCCGATCCCCGCACCGGCCACGTCGGCGCCGGCCGCCACGGGAGCCGCCACCACGCCGGCGGGCGAGACCGTCAGCGGACGGTAGGTGTTGTTCTGGATGTTGGAGCGCGCGGCGTGGCCGTGCGTCACCTTCTTGCGGTTGTAGGGGTTGTCGTCGGTGGGCCCGGTCGACTGGGCCTGCGCGAAGGCCGAGCCGATGCCACCCGCGAGGAACGCGAGCGTCGCACCGGTCATCAGCAGCTTGGAAGTCTTCATGGTCAACCCTCTCTTCGACGTTAAAATCGCAGGCATCGTCCGACCGGTTCGGCCTGCCGCATCCACAAGACGCTCACGTGCGAGTCGTTCCTGTCAAGCTGACGCTTACCCAGCCAGCCAACGCGCGTGAAGGCCAGAAAGTTTCCGACCCTCGATTTTGGCTAATGCGGCGTTTTCGGGACACAGTTAGGAAATCAGCAAAATGTCCCACCGTCTCGTCGGATCAATCGCCGATGAGGCCGAGGGGTTCCTCGGGCGTCAGTCGGTCACCACCGTGAGCCGCGCGGCCGCCCGCGTGATGCCCGTGTACAGCCAGCGGCTCCGGTGCTCGCGGAACGCGTAGCTCTCGTCGAACAGCACCACGGCGTCCCACTGCGACCCCTGCGCCTTGTGGACGGTCAGGGCGTAGCCGAAATCGAACTCGTCCGACTCGCGCCGCACCGCGTAGGGGATGTCCTCCTCGCCGCCCTCGAAGAAGGCGGGCAGCACGCCGATCTTGACCGTCCTCCTGCCCCGCTCCTCCTCGGGGCTGACGCTGAAGCGCAGCTTGGCGCCGCGCATGGGATGCAGCGCGTCCACCATCCAGGTGCCGCCGTTGAGCAGGCCCTTCTTCTTGTCGTTGCGCAGGCAGACGAGCTTGTCGTCCACCTCCGGCATCGGGTCGGCGCGGCCCAGCAGCTCGCGCATGCGGGTGTTGTAGGCCCGGCGCGACCGGTTGGTGCCGACGAGCAGTTGGTCGGCGCGGGTCACGGCGGCGGCGCCGAGCTGGCCGCGCCGGATCACCCGGCTCTCGCCGTACTGGCCGTGGCGGAGCCGGCCGCCCTCGCGCACCTGCATCGACAGCGCGATGATGGGGTTGTCGGCGGCCTGCCGGTGCACCTGGGTCAGCATCACGTCGGGCTCGGCCTCGGTGAAGAAGCCGCCGCCCTTGACGGGCGGGATCTGGGCCGGGTCGCCCAGCACCAGCACGGGCTTGCCGAAGGACAGGAGGTCGCGGCCCAGCTCCTCGTCCACCATGGAGCACTCGTCGATCACGATGAGGTCGGCCTTGGCGGCCGCGCTCCCGCCGTTGAGCACGAAAGAGGGCGCGTCGCCCTCCGCGTCGCGGGTCCGGTAGATCATGCTGTGGATGGTGGAGGCGTTGCGGCAGCCCTTCTGCCGCAGCACCAGGGCGGCCTTCCCCGTGAAGGCCCCGAAGGCCACGTCGCCGTCGACGTCCTCGGCGAGCGTCTTGGCCAGCGTGGTCTTGCCCGTGCCCGCGTAGCCGAACAAGCGGAACACCTGGTTCTCGCCCTCCTTCAGCCACGCCGCCACGGCCGTCAGCGCCGCGTCCTGCTCGGGGGACCACCTCATGCGCGCCGCGTCAGGCGAGCCCGCGCTTCACGAGCAGGGTCGCGACCTCCGGCATGCGGCCCCGGAACAGCCGGTAGGCCTCGGCCGGGTCGCGCGCGTTGCCGGCCGCGTAGACGTAGTCCCTGAGCCGCTTGGCGGCCGCGGGGTCGTACAGGTCGCCCGCCTCCTCGAAGGCCCCGAACCCGTCGGCGTCCAGCACCTCCGACCACAGGTAGGAATAGTAGCCCGCCGAATAGCCGTCGCCGGAGAAGACGTGGGCGAAGTGCGGCGTCCGGTGCCGCATGGAGATCGCGGCCGGCATGCCGATGCGCTCCAGTTCCGCGCGCTCGAACCCTGCCGCCTCGACGTCCGCGGCGGCCTCCGGCGTCAGCGCGTGGAAGGCCAGGTCCACGTAGGCGGAGGCGCAGTATTCCACGGTCGCGAAGCCCGCGTCGAAGGCGCGGGCGCGGGCGAGGCGCTCGACCAGCTCGTCCGGGATCGGCTCGTCGGTCACGGCGTGGCGGGCGAAGCGCTTCAGCACGCCCGCGTCCTCGATCCAGTGCTCGTAGAGCTGGGAGGGGAACTCCACGAAGTCGCGCGGCACGTTGGTGCCCGCGACCGACGGGTAGGTCACGTCCGACAGCATGGCGTGCAGCGCGTGGCCGAACTCGTGGAACAGGGTGCGGGCGTCGTCCACGGCCAGCAGGTTGGGCTCGCCGTCGCGCGCCTTGGCGAAGTTCATGACGTTGAGCACGATCGGCCGCACGTCCGCGTCCATCCGCTCCTGCGAGCGGAAGGACGAACACCACGCGCCGGAGCGCTTGGAGGCGCGCGCGAAATAGTCGCCCAGGAACAGGGCCACGTGCCGGCCGCTGGCGTCGGTCACGTCGAAGGCGCGCACGTCCGCGTGGTAGACGGGCACGTCGCGCCGCTCGGTGAAGGTGAGGCCGAACAGCCTGCCCGCCGTGTCGAAGGCCGCCGCGATCACGTTGTCGAGCGCGAAGTAGGGGCGCACGGCGGCGGCGTCCACCGCGTAGGTTTCGCGCCGCACCTTCTCGGCGTAGTAGCGCCAGTCGTGGGCCTGGATCGCGACGTTGTCGCCGTCCCGCGCCGCGAACGCCTGGAGCGCGCGCTCCTCCTCGGCCGCGCGGGCGCGCGCCCGGTCCCACACCTGGTCCAGCAGCCCGCGCACGGCGCCGGGCGTCTTGGCCATGGTGTTGTCGAGCTTGTAGGCCGCGAAGCTCGGGAACCCCAGCAGCGCGGCGCGCTCGGCCCGCAGCCGCACGGTCTCGGCCACGATCGCGCGGTTGTCGTGCTCGCCCCCGTTCTCGCCGCGCCGGGTCCAGGCGGCATGGGCCTTCTCGCGCAGGTCGCGGCGCGCGGAGGACTCCAGGAAGGGTTCCACCAGCGAGCGCGACAGCGTGATCACGTGGAAGCCCGGCCGCCCCCGCTCGGCCGCGGCCTGGGCCGCGGCGTCCCGCAGGGCGGAGGGCAGCCCCGCGAGGTCGGCCTCGTCCTCCAGCACGAGCTCGAAGGCGCTCTCGTCGGCCAGCACGTTCTGACCGAACCGCGTGCCCAGCACGGCCAGCCGCTCGGTGATGGCGGCCAGCCGCGCCTTGGCGTCGGGCGCGAGCCGGGCGCCCGCTCGGGTGAAACGCTCCAGCGTGAGGTCGAGCACGCGCGCCTGCTCGGGCGTGAGGTCGATGAGGCCGCGCCGGGCGTCCAACGCCGTGAGCCGGGCGAACAGGCCGGGGTCGAGGCTGACCGCCTGGTAGTGGCGCGCGAGCGCGGGGGCGACAGCGCGCTCGATCTCCTGCAGGGCCGGGCTCGTGTGGGCGCCGGAGAGGTTCCAGAACACGCGGCCGACCCGGCTCAACAACTCGCCGGCGCGTTCCAGCGGCTCGATCACGCTCGCGAAACTCGGCTCGGACGTGTCCGCCGCGATGCCGTCCACCTCGGCCCGGTGCTCCGCCATGCCGCGCTCGAAGGCGGGGGCGAAATGTTCCGTGCTGATGGCCCCGAACGGCGCGACGCCGAAAGGGGTGGCCCAGGTCTCGAAGAAGGGGTTGCTTTCGGAAGTCGGGATGGCGGTGTCGGACAAGGGAGGCGGGCTCGGCAGTCGGGGCCGCGTCGGGCGGCGCGGACCGTGGAGGACCAGAGCAAGGACGCGCGGCTAAATCAAGGTGCGACCACGGACGGGCGCGGGCCGGGCCGCCCACCCCGGGGCCGCCCGCGCGGTCTCCGGGTGCCCGAGGTGTGAGCTTCGGCCTGCGGTGGGCCGCGCCAACCCAGCTCCGCCGCGTCAGGCTCATGTTACGGATGTAACCTCAACGCAACGAACAAGTAACTTTTTAAGAAACGTTGCCGCCGCTTGATCGACGAAGAAGAAAGGACGTGTTGCGCAAATACTATATCTTTGCCGTAAGGCCGAGCCTACGGTCGCGGCGTGATTTAACGCGATTCACAAGGGCTGATATGATCCGGAACGTTCTCCTGTGTGGAGCCGCCGCAGTGGCGCTGTCCACAGCCGCCGCGGCGGCCGACCTGCCGCTTCGGTCCGCCCCGCCGCCCTTCGTGCCGCCGCCCCCGGTGTTCACCTGGACCGGCTTCTACATCGGCGCCACCGCGGGCTACGCCTTCAACACCGAGCACAACTATGCCACGGTCGGCAACAACGCCGCCACGGCCGCCATGGAGGCCTCGGGGGCCCGGCCGCCGTTCCTGCGCACCAGCACCGACGGGTTCACCGGCGGCGGTGAGATCGGCTACAACTACCAGTTCGGCGGCGGCTTCTTCGGCGGTCCCGGCGGCGTGGTGGTGGGTGTCGAGGCGGACGCGCAGTACGTCGACGGATCCTCGCACGCGGCGTTCGTCAACCCCAACCCGACCGTGTTCCAGTCGCAGACCAACTTCGTCGGCACCGTGCGCGGCCGCCTCGGCTACGGCTTCGACCGCTTCCTCGTCTACGGCACGGGCGGCTTCGCCTACGGCGACGTGAGGGACCAGGAGGACTTCATCAACGGCGCCGGCACCGACCTGTTCACCGGCAGCCGCTCGGCCCTGCAGACGGGTTACGCCTACGGCGGCGGCGTGGAATACGCGATCCCCACCACCAGCTTCCTCAACTTCTTCCATTCGAGCGCCGTGACGGTGAAGGCGGAGTACCTCCACTACGACCTCGGCCGGAACACCTTCCTGATCCCGGGAATCAACCCCGCGACCCTGGGCCAGTCCTACACGGCCTCGGTGCGCGACTCCGGCGACATCGTCCGCGCCGGCCTGAACTTCAAGTTCCAGTAGCTACAGGCTACCAAGCAGGATCGGCCGGGCACGATGACGTGCCCGGCCGATTTTTCATCTCAAGTCTGACTCTGAACGAGGTCGGGAGGCGTTGCAGGGGCGGCCCGCGCCCTCACTCCTCCTTGTAGCCGTATTCCGGCAGGCCCTGCTCGGCCCCGTAGTAGCGGTAGGGCAGGAACTTGCCCGACATCGAGATCGCGACGCGGTCGCCCCGGGGGTTGGCCTGGCGCTCGATGGCGAAGTCGAAGTCGATGGCCGACATGATGCCGTCCCCGAACTCCTCCTCGATCATGGCCTTGATGGCGGGGCCGTTCACCATCACCATCTCGTAGAAGCGGTAGAGCAGCGGGTCGGTGGGCGGCATGGACGTGCCGCGCGTCGGCACCTCGTTGAGCAGCTTCTCCTCCTCGGCCGTGAGCCCGAACAGGGCCGCCGCCTTCCCGGCGAGCGGCTTGATGAGCTTCATCTGGCCGAGCAGGGCGCCGATGACGATCATGGGCGAGTAGCCGCCGATCTCCTCGGCGATGAACCTCCAGGTCCACTCCTTCTCGCGCTTGATGTCGAGGATCTTCTCGGTGAGTTGCTCGCGCTTCATCGGGGCGGGGTCTCCAAACGGGTCAGGACGCGGGCGCGTCGGCCAGCATGCCTTTGAGGAAGGCGAGGCGGTCCTGGCCGAACACCATCTCCTCGCCCACGAAGAAGGTGGGCGAGCCGATGGCGCCGCGCGCGATCGCCTCGTCCGTGTTGGCGCGGAGCCGGGCCGCGGCCTCCGCGCCGTTCGCCTCGCGCAGGAGCGCGTCGGGGTCGAGCCCGCACTCGCGCGCGAGCAGGGCCACGGTGTCGGGCCGCGCCACGTCGAGGTCGCGCACCCAGACGGCCTCCAGGCAGGCGCCCGCGAGCCGCGCCGGGTCGCCCCCGAGTCGCTCCGCCGCGATGATGGCGCGCGACGCGAGCCCCGCCTCGGTCGGCCAATGGGCCGGAACCACGGTCAGCGGCAGGCGGCGGCAGGCGGCCCAGCGGGCCATGTCGGTCCGCCGCCAGGCGAGCCGGGCGGCGGGCAGTTTTGGGGGCGGGATCGAGTCCACGGCCGCGAACACCGCCAGGCTGTCCATCGGGCGGACGCGCACCGCGGCGCCGTGCTCGGCCGCCAGCCGCAGCACCGCGGCGTGGCCCAGGTAGGTGTATCCGGAGATCGGCGTGAAGAAGTAGTCGAACGATCCGGACACGTCCAACCTCAGGCGGCCGCCGCGGGGTGGCCTTCCTCGATGGGCAGCGCGGGGTCGCGCGACCACTCGTTCCAGGAGCCGAAATACATGCGCACGTCCTTCACGCCCGCGTTCTTCAGCGCCACGAAGGTGTTGGACGCCCGCGCGCCCTTGAAGCAGTACAGGTAGACGGGGGTGTCGGAGGAGATGTTCACCGTGGCGCACTCCGCCAGGATCTCCGGGCCCGACTTGAAGCGGGGCCCCTCGGCGGTGGGCTTCATCATCCGGTACCACTCGATCCAGCGCGAGCCGGGGATGCGGCCCTTGCGGGGGCAGAAGTCGCGGCCGTAGGGCGAGGAGGACTCGGCGATCCATTCGTCCACGTCGCGCACGTCGAGCAGCGCGATGTCGGACTTGCCCAGCGCGGCGAGCATCGCCTTCGAGTCGATGATGACGTGGGCCGCGGCGTGGTCCACGGGGAAGCGCGCGGGCGCGGGCGACGGCGCCTCCGCGCTGGTGGGCAGGCCGGCCTTGGTCCAGGCCTCGTAGCCGCCGTGCAGCACCTTGGCCTTGGGGTAGCCCAGGAAGCTGATCAGGAAGTAGCCGCGGCACGACATGCCGAAGCCCGTGTTCATCGACTGCTCGTAGAAGACCGCGGTCTCCTTCCCCGACAGGCCGGCCTTGCCGAAGGCGTCGGCGAACTTCGCCTTCAGCTCCTCCATGCCCTCGGGCGTCGAGGTCGCGAGATAGGTGAAGATCTCGTGGAGGTTGACGGCGCCGGGCAGGTGCCCGGCGCCGTAGGCGTCGGGGTTGCGCGTGTCGATGATCACGCAGGGCTCAACCTTGGCGAGCGCGTCGAGTTCGGCGGGCGTGATGAGCACTTCCATAAGCAATCGCCTCCTGCTTCAGCGGACGGAACGGCGCGGGGCGCGCCGCGGGACGAGGGGTCAGGCCGCGGGGCGGCGGGGTTCGGGGGAGGCCTCGGCGAGCGCCAGCATCTTGCGGAGCTGCTTGGTGGCCGGGGTCACGATGGCCACGAAATAGGACTCGCGCAGGCGCCGCTGCGCCCGGTGCGACCGGAGGTAGCCCCGCGCGCCCGCGTGCAGCATGGCGGCCTGGGCCGCGGCGAGGCTCTGCTCGCTGACCGCGAGCCGCGCCGCCACCACACGCCGCCAGTAGCCGGGGTCGGGGTCGAACGGCGTGCGGGCGAGCGTCCTGATCTCGTCCTCCAGCGCGTCGAGGCGCGCCTCGACCTCCTCGGGCTGAAGGTCGAGGAAGCCGTTGATGGCGCCGAGCGCGGGCCTGAGCTCGCGCATCAGGGCCGCGCAGTCGCGGATCAGGCCCAGGCCCATGCCGGTCTGCAGCAGGATAAACCCGGCCCTGATAGTTTGCACGAAGGGCTTCGCGGGGTCGGCCAGCACGAGGGCGTCGGGCACGGCGAGGTCGCGGAACTGGAGCGCGTAGGTGCCGGTGCCGTCCATGCCCAGGAACGGCTTGCAGGGGGTGAGCCCGAGGGCCGCCTCCGCGCAGTCGGCCAGCACCATGACGGTCTCGCCCAGGGGGTCCGTCTTGGCCGCGATCGTGCCGAATAGGTGGTCGGGCCCCAGGTTGGACACCCAGGGCAGCGCGCCCCTGACCGCGTAGCCGCCGCCCGCGGGCGCGGCCTTGAGCTTGAGCTGCTCGATGCCGAACAGGCTCTTCATGGGGTTGGACAGGCCGGTGCCGCCCAGCACCGCGGCGGAGGCCACGGGCTCCAGGTAGCGCGCGCGGAGGGCCGCGTTGGGGCTGTTGGCCACGTACCAGACCAGCGTGTTCTGGCACCACGCCAGGAAGGCCGTGGAGCCGCACGCGGCGCCCACCGCCGCGGTCGCCTGGATGGCGGGCCACAGGTCGACGCGGCCGTCGGCCGGGACGTGCTGGCGGAAGGCCCCCAGGACGCCCAGCGTCCGCAGCACGTCGCCGGGGTAGCGTCCCTCGTCCACGGCGGCCGCGATCGGCGCCAGGTCGCGCGCGACCGCGGCGCGAACCGCGTCCAGCACGTCGGGAGGAGGATCGAGGGCGGCGGCGAGAACCATGGGGCGGGTGTCCGGTTCGCGGAAGGTCGGGGCGGGCGGCGGGCGCCCGCCCCGTCGGTTCGGGGGATCGCGTCAGGCCGGCGCGACGTCGAGGGTGACGGGCCGGGTGAAGGTGTTGGCGACCGGCGACCACTTCTTCACGTGCTCGATGAGGTCGGCCACCTCGGCCTCGCTCACGTCGCGGCAGGCCATGTCGACCTTCACGCGCACGTCCGTGAAGCCGACCGGCTTCTCGCCCAGGTCGCCCGTGCCCCACACGCCCGTGATGTTGAGGTCGCCTTCGAGCTCCAGCTCCAGCTTCTCGACGGTCCAGCCGCGGTGCACGGCGTTGGCGTGCAAGCCCACCGCCAGGCAGGAGCCGAGCGCGGCCAGCGAGGCCTCGGACGGGTTGGGGGCCGTGTCGTCGCCCAGCAGCGCCGGGGGCTCGTCCACGATGTAGGGCGCGAGGTTGCGGATGTAGTTGGCGTGCCGGAACTTGCCTTCCGCCACCGTCCGACACTTCAGCGTCTTGATCATCTTGGGGTTGGCCTTGCCCGAGGCGATCAGCGTGTCGAGGCCCGACTTGTCGATCGGGGCCAGGCATCCCGTCAGGGCGGTCTTCTGCACGAGGGCGGACATGGGTTCGTTCCTTCGGGTCTTTCGGTGGCGGGGTCCCGCGGGGCGTGGCGCACCCGGCTCGGCCCGGGGCCGGACCATACAGACCGTTCTGTTTTGCGACAACCACGCTTGCACGATGCGTGCCAGGCGCCCCGGGTCAGGTCAGCCGTGGCGCATCGCCTCCGGCCTGCCCCGGGGCGGGCAGCCCGCCCGGGGGCGAGGCAGTCCGCCCCGCGACCGGGCAGGCGCGGCGGGCCGGGCCGCACTCTTTGTTTCGCGCCCCGCGCTCCTGTTCTAAGGATGGGGCCATGCCCAACCGACCCAAGCGGGCCCGCCGCGCGACCCGCGGCCCCGCGTCCCAAAACCCCCGCGACCGGCTGCTCGACGCCGCGACCCGCCTGTTCTGCCGCCACGGCATCAACGCCACCGGCATCGACCTCGTGGTGAGCGAGGCGGGCACGGCCAAGACCACGCTCTACAACGCGTTCGGCTCCAAGGACGGGCTGGTGGAAGCCGTGCTGGAGGGCGAAGGGCGGCGGTGGCGCGACCGGTTCTTCGCGGCGCTGGACCGCCCCGATCTGGATGCCCGGGCGCGGCTGGACCAGATCTTCCCCGCGCTCCGCGCGTGGTTCGGGGAGGACGACTACTTCGGCTGCGCCTTCATCAACGCGGTGGCCGAGCACGACAAGAACGAGGACCGGTTGCGCGGCATCACGCTCCGCCACAAGGCGCTGGTCCTGCGCCGCATCGCCGAGCTCGCCGCGGAGGCGGGCTGCCCGCGCCCGGCGGACCTGGCCCACCAGCTCGGCATCGTCATGGACGGCGCCATCGTGGCCGCCATGGTGACGCGCGACCCGGGCGTGGCGGATGCCGCGGGCCACGCGGCCGCGGCCCTGATCGACGCGGCCGTGCCCACGGCCGCGACCCCGCC
>CAXTDZ010000094.1:0-16886 GCA_964243035.1 uncultured Lichenihabitans sp. | reverse complement strand
GCGGCGGACTGCGCGCGGAGGCGGTCGCGGTCGGGGCGGCGCTCGCCCTGCCGTTGGCGGTGGCGCTCGCCTACGAGGCGGCCGTCCGCGGCGGCCTGGTCGAGGGACGCCTGCTGCCGCCGCCGAGCCGGGTCGCGGTCGAGATGTGGGTGCTGGCCAGGCACGGCGACCTCGCCACCCACGTCGAGGCGACGCTTGTCCGCGTGCTGGCGGGCTTCGCGGCGGGTGCCGCGGCGGGGCTGGCCCTGGGCGGCCTGACCGGCGCCTCGCGCCTCGCGCACCGGCTGCTCGACCCCACCGTGCAGGCCCTGCGCGCGATCCCCTCGCTCGCCTGGGTGCCGCTGTTCATCCTGTGGCTCGGCATCTTCGAGGCGTCCAAGGTCGCCCTGATCGCGGTGGGCGTGTTCTTCCCCGTCTACCTCGGCGCGGCCTCGGCCGTGGGGCGCATCGATCGCGGCCTCGTCGAGCTCGGCCGCGTCTACGGGGCCCGCCCGCGCCAGCTCGTCCGGCTGATCTGCGCGCCGGCGCTGCTGCCCGAGGTGGTGACCGCGCTGCGCTCCGGACTCGGGCTCGGCTTCATGTTCGTGGTCGCGGCCGAGATCATGGGCGCCTCCGAAGGGCTCGGCTACCTGCTGGTGGACGGCCAGCAGCTCGGCAAGGCCGACCAGATCATCGCCGCGGTCGCGGCCTTCGCGGTGCTGGGCAAAAGCTTGGACAGCCTCGTGCTGGCGGCGAGCCGTCCCTTCCTGCGCTGGCAGGCCCGCGAGTGACGCGGGCCGACGACCCGGCCCGGCCGCGCGCGCCTGACGCCGGAATTGCCGCCCGCGACGCTCCGGGCTAGGCTGCCGGCAAAAGAGGCGGCGGGGAAACGGTCAAGATGGCTTCAATCGCGCAGGCCGGCGACGCGCGGCCCGACACGGTCGCGAAGATCACGCGGCGCCTGCTGCCCTTCGTGGGCCTCATCTACCTGATCGCCTACATCGACCGGCAGAACGTCGGCTACGCCAAGCTGCAGATGGTGGGCGACCTCGGCATCAGCGAATACGCCTACGGGCTCGGCGCCAGCCTGTTCTTCATCGGCTACTTCCTGTTCGAGGTGCCGAGCAACGTGGTGCTGGAGCGGGTCGGGGCGCGGCTGTGGTTCGCGCGCATCATGATCTCGTGGGGCGCCGTGACGGTCGCGCTGGCCTTCACGCGGAACACCGCCATGTTCTACGCGCTGCGCTTCCTGCTCGGGGCCTGCGAGGCCGGCTTCTTCCCCGGCGTGCTCTACCTGCTGATCCTGTGGTTCCCGCAAGGCTACCGGGCCCGGATGGTGGGCTCCTTCATGGTCTACAGCGCGGTCGCCAACGCGGTGGGGGCGCCGGTCGGGGGCATGCTGCTCGACCTCGACGGGGCCGCGGGCCTGCGCGGCTGGCAGTGGGTGTTCCTGGTCACCGGCGTCCCGGCCGTGGCGGCGGGCATCGCCACGCTGTTCTACCTCGACGACAGGCCCGAGCGGGCCGCCTTCCTGGACGCCGGCGAGAAGGCGTGGCTCGCCGAGACGCTCGCGGCCGAGGACCGAAGCCTGGGCCGCACCACCCACGCCAACCCCTTCGCGGCGCTGCTCGACCTCAGGGTGCTCGCCATCGCGCTGTGGTACGTGTCGATGCCGCTCGGCGCCTACGGCATCAGCTACTGGCTGCCGACGCTGGTGAAGGGGTTCGGGGTCTCCAACTCGGTCAACGGCTGGATCAACGTCATCCCCTGGGCGCTGGTGGCCTTCGCGCTGTGGTCCGTGCCGCGGCTCGCGACGCGGCTCGGCCGCCCGACCCTGTTCATCGCGGGGCCGCTGCTGTTCGGCGCGGCCTGCCTGGCGGCCAGCGTGGACGCGCCGGGCCACGCCCTGCAGTTCGGGCTGATCTGCCTGGCCGCGGCCGGCATCTTCGCGGCCCAGCCGGTGTTCTGGACGCTGCCGTCGCGCTTCCTCGCGGGCGGCTCGGCGGCGGCGGGCTTGGCCTGCGTGAACTCGGTCGGCAACCTGGGCGGCTTCGTGGCCCAGAACGCCGTGCCCTGGATCCGCGACCGGAGCGGCAGCGCGGTTCTGCCGCTCCTGTTCCTGGCGGCCTGCGTCGCCCTCGGCGGCGTGGCGACCTTCGCCGTGCAGGCCGCGCTGCGCCGGCCGCGCCCCGCGCCCGCCTACGCGCGGCTCCCCGCCGAGTAGGGCACCCGCGAAGCCCGTTCCCCGAAGCTCACCGGGCCCCGGCGATGTTGAAGCCGCCATCCACCAGGATGCTTTGGCCGGTTATGAAACGCGCGTCGTTCGTGCACAGCCAGACCGCCACGTCGCCCACGTCCTCCGGCTCGCCCACCCGCTTCAGCGCCGCATGCGCCGCGATGGATGCCAGGACTTGGTCGGGGAGGCCCGCCGTTATGGGGGTCCGGACCACGCCGGGGCTCACGTTGTTGATCCGAATGCCCTGGGGGCCGACCTCCAGCGCCACGGCGCGGATCATGGCGTCGAGCGCGCCCTTGCTGGCCGCGTAGGCGGACAAGCCCGCGGTTCCGCCCGTGGCCGCGATGGAGGAGGTGTTGACGATCGAGCCGCCGCCGCCCGCCGCCATAGCCCGGGCCTCGTGCTTGACGAGCAGCCAGACGCCGCGGACGTTGGTGGCCATCACGGCGTCGAACTCGGCCGCGGTCAGCTCCGCCATCGGTTTGTAGACCGAGATGCCGGCGTTGTTGAAGGCGGCGTCGAGCCGGCCGAACCGGTCGAGCGCGCCGGCGACGAGGGCTTCAACCGCGCCCTCGTCGGCCACGTCGGTTGGGATCGCGACCGCGCGGCCGCCGGTGGCTTCGATCTGCCCCGCGACGGTGTCCAACTCGGCCCGGCGCCGGCCGGCCAGGACCACGGCCGCGCCTTCGCCCGCGAAGCGCAGCGCCGCGGCACGGCCGATGCCGCTTCCGGCGCCGGTGACGAGGACCACCTGCCCCGCCAGGACACCCCGTGGGGCAGGAAACTGGTTTTGCGAGCTATCCGGCATTCTCGTCTCCTGTCCATGATGCGACGGACCGAGGATACGGACGGCGATCTTTGCCGATAATCCGCTATGATCGACATGCACTGTTGAGCAGGAGCCATCAGTCATGCGCGGGACCGACTATGCGGAGCTGTCCGCCTTCGTGGCCGTCGCGCAGGAGCGCAGCTTCCGGCGCGCCGCCGCCCGCCTCGGCTTGTCGCCCTCCGCGCTGAGCCACACGGTGCGCGAGCTGGAGGAGCGGCTCGGCGCCAAGCTGCTCAACCGCACGACCCGCAGCGTCGCACCCACCGAGGCGGGCGCGAGCCTCTACGCCGGGCTGGCGCCCGCCTTCGCCGACATCGCGGGCGCCGTGAAGGCGGTGAACCGCTTCCGGGACCGGCCGTCCGGCACCGTCCGGCTCAACCTCCCCAAGCTCGCGGCGGATCTGGCGCTGGCCCCCGCCTTCGGTCGCTTCGCGCGCCTCTACCCGGACGTCCACCTCGACCTGGTGGTGGACGACGGGCTGACCGACATCGTGGCGAGCGGGTTCGACGCCGGCATCCGCCCGGGGGAACGGGTCCAGCGCGGCATGGTGGCGGTCCGCGTGACGCCCGACCTGCGGGTCGCGGTCGTGGGGTCGCCCGGCTACCTCGCGTCCCGGCCGCCGCCCGCTACCCCGCGCGACCTGAAGGACCACACCTGCATCAACTACCGCTTCGTGGGAAGCGGCGCCCTGTTCCGCTGGCCGTTCGGCCGCAACGGGGAAACGCTTGAGATCGGCGTCGAGGGGCCGCTGACCCTCAACAACACGGACCTGATCCACGCCGCGGCCCTGGACGGGGTGGGGCTGGCCTGCACGATCGAGGATCGCGTGACCCACGACGTCTCGGCGGGCCGCCTCGTGCGCGTGCTGGAGGACTGGTGTTTGCCGCTTCCCGGCTTCTTCCTCTACTACCCTGGGCGGCGCCAGTTGCCGCCCGCCCTGAGAGCCCTGATCGACGTCCTGCGGGTCAGGACCGCGTGACGGGGCCGGTCCGGACGGGGCGGCCCCCGGGGCGGCGGCGTGGATGCGCCCCCACGGCCCCGTGCCGGATCACGCCGACGCCGCCCGCTCCCCGACCTCCGCCAGGGTTTCGAAGAAGCTCCTGAGCCGTCGGCAGGCCTCCCGCAGGTCGGTCTCGTTCAGCCCGAACGACATGCGCAGGAAGCCGTGCGCCGCGCCCCCGAAGGCGCTGGCGTCGAGCAGCGACACGCCCGTCTCGTGGAAGATCGCCCAGGCGAGGTCGAGCGGCGGCCGGCGGGTGTCCCGCGCGTCGAGCAGCACGAACATGCCCGCCTCGGGCAGTAGCACGCGCAGGCCCGGCACCCCGCCGAGCTCGGCCGCGACCAGGTCGCGCCGCGCCCGGTAGTGCGCCCGCATGGCGCCCGTCACCGCGGCGTGGTCCGCGAAGGCCGTGACCGCGGCCTCCTGCACGAAGCCCGGCAACCCGTAGAGCATGTTGGTCGCGAGGTGGGCCACGTGCCGGGCGAGCGGCTCGGGCCCCGCGATCCAGCCGATGCGCCAGCCCGTCATGGCGTGCGACTTGGACAGGCTCCCCACCGTGACCGTCCGCTCCGCCATGCCCGGCAGGCCCGCGAGGCTCACGTGGGGCCGCTCGAAGGTGAGGCTCGAATACACCTCGTCGACGATCACCCACAGGTCGTGCGCGCGGGCCACCGCCGCGATCCCCTCCAGCTCGGCCGCGCTCGCCACCACGCCCGTGGGGTTGTTGGGGTTGGAGAACAGGATGGCCCGGGTGCGGGGCGTGACCGCGCGGGCGAGGGCTCCGGCGTCCGGCCGGAAGCCCGTGTCCGCCTCCGCGCCGACGCGGACCAGCGCCGCCCCCGTCAGCGCGAAGGTGGCCTCGTAGGTCACGTAGGCGGGTTCCAGCACCACGACCTCGTCGCCCGCCTCCAGCAGGCACAGCGAGGCCGCGAACAGCGCGTTCTGGGCGCCCGCCACCGCCACCACCTCGTCCGCGCCCACGGGGCTCCCGCGTTCGGCCGCGAGCCGCGCCGCGATGGCGGCGCGCAGGGGCAGGCGGCCCACGATCTCGGTGTAGTGCGTGTCGCCCGCCCCGAGCGCCTCGACGGCCCGCGCCACGACCGGCCCGGGGGTGTCGAGGTCGGGGTCGCCGACGCTCGCGAAGATGACGTCGCGGCCCGCGCGCTTGGCCGCGACCGCCGCGTCGTGGATGGCCCAGGCCTGGGCGCCGGGTCCGTCGAGCCGTTGGACGAGGGACGAATAACGCATGAATGTTCTTGATCTTTGCTCGGGCGAATGGTGATGATTTGCGGGCCGCCGCGGGCGCGGACCCCTGGCATAGGGGTTGCTAACACGGCTTGGCAAGGAAATGGGGTCCGGCAAAGGCCGGCCCGTCTGGAAAGGTCGACGGATGAAGACGCGCATCGGATTGTTCGCCCTCGCGGTCGCGCTCGGGGCCCTGGCGGCCGCCCCCGCGCGGGCGGAAACGGTGCGGGTCGGCTACTCGGCCGAGCCCTACGCGCCCTTCACCTCGCAGGACGCCTCGGGCAAGTGGGTCGGCTGGGAGGTCGACCTGACCAACGCGATCTGCAAGGAGGCCAAGCTCGACTGCGTCATCGTCCCCACCGCGTGGGACGGCATCATCCCGGCGCTGACCTCCAACAAGATCGACATGATCATCGCCTCCATGTCGATCAACGACGAGCGCAAGAAGACGATCGACTTCTCCGACAAGTACTACAACACGCCCGCCTCGATCATCACGGCCAAGGGGTCCGGCATCAAGCCGACCGCCGAGGGGCTGAAGGGCAAGGTCCTGGGCGTGCAGATCTCCACCATCCACGAGCAGTACGCGCGCAAGTACTTCGCGGGCTCGGTGTCCGAGATCAAGACCTACCAGACCCAGGACGAGGTCAACCAGGACCTGGCGGCGGGCCGCATCGACGCCACCCAGGCCGACTCGGTCGCCGAGCAGGACTTCCTCAAGTCCGACCAGGGCAAGCAGTGCTGCGAGTCGGTAGGCAACGTGAAGGACGATCCCGCGATCCTGGGCGCGGGTGCGGGCGTAGGCCTGCGCAAGGGCGACACGGCGCTCAAGGACAAGATCAACGCCGCCATCGCGGCCATCCGCAAGGACGGCACCTACGAGGCGTTCAGCAAGAAGTACTTCGACTTCGACATCTACGGCGGATGATCAGCCGCTCCGCCGCGAGGCGCGTGTCCTGACCGGTCCCGCGCCCTCCCTGCTCGGCCTGCTCGCGCTGACGCCGCCGGGCTGGGGCGGCGTGCTGCTCCGGGGCCTGCGCGCCTCGATCGAGATCGCGGTCGGCGGCTACGGCTTCGGCCTGCTGATCGGGGTGGGCGGGGCCGCGGGCAAGCTTTACGGCGGCCCGGTCGCCAAGGACCTGCTCGCGGCCTACACCACGGTGGTGCGCGCGGTGCCCGAGCTCGTGCTGATCGTGCTGCTCTATTACGCGGGCACCGACGCTCTCAACCACGGGCTCGCGCTTCTGGGCGGCTCCGCGGTCGACATCGGCGGGCTGCCCGCCGGCATCCTGGTGATCGGCGTCGTGCAGGGCGCCTACACGACCGAGGTGCTGCGCGGCGCCATCCAGTCGATCCCCCCCGGGCAGCTTGAGGCCGCGCGCTGCTTCGGCATGTCGGGGTTGACGGCGTTCCGCCGCGTCACCCTGCCCGCCATGCTGCCCCACGCGATGCCGGGCCTGTCCAACCTGTGGCTGATCACCACCAAGGACACCGCCCTGCTCGCCGTGGTGGGTTTCAGCGAGCTGACGCTGGTGACGCGCCAGGCCGCGGGCTACACCAAGGACTACTTCTTCTTCTACAGCGTGGCGGGCGTGATCTATCTCGCGGTGACGCTCGTGTCGAACGCGGGCCTGCGCCTCCTCGGCGCCCGCTCGCGGCGCTGGATGCCGAGCTTCCGGTGAGCGAGACCGACGTCGAGGCCGCGGGCGCGGCGCTTCCCGCCCCCAACCTGCTGGGCGAGGACGTGGTGGTCCGGCAGCTCGGCGAGGAGCTGCTGCACCGGTCCTGGCTGGAGCGGGTCTCGGCGCCGCACCGGCTGGCGCTGGCCGGCGTCGCGGCCGCGCTGGTGCTCCTGTCGGCCGTCACGCTGCGGTGGGACTGGATCCCCACCTACGCGGGCCGCATCGTGGACGGGGTCGGCGAAACGCTGCTGATGCTGGCGGTCTCCAGCGCGCTGGGCTTCCTGCTCGCGGTGCCGGTGGGCCTCGCCCAGGTGGTGGGGCGCGGTCCCGGCGCGTGGCTGGCCCGCGGCTTCTGCACCGTGATCCGCGGCACGCCGCTGCTGCTCCAGGTCTGGCTGCTGTACTACGGCCTGGGCTCGCTGTTCCCCTACGTGCCCGGCATCCGGCAGTCGATCGTCTGGCCGCTGCTGCGGCAGGCCTGGCCCTACGGGGTCACGGCGCTGACGCTGAGCTTCGCGGGCTACGAGGGCGAGGTGATGCGCGGCGCCTTCGCGGGCGTGCCCAAGGGCGAGATCGAGGCCGCGCGCGCCTTCGGTATGGCGCCGTTCACGCTGCTGCGCCGGGTGTGGCTGCCCCTGGCGCTCCAGCGCGCGCTGCCGACGCTGGCGGGCGAAACCGTGCTGCAGCTCAAATCCACCCCGCTCGTCGCCACCATCACGGTGCAGGACGTCTACGCCGTGTTCTCCCGCATCCGCGAGGACACCTACGTGACCTACGGGCCGCTGCTGCTGCTGGCCTTGATCTACGTGGTGCTGACGGGCATCCTGGTGCTGGCCTTCCGCATCATCGAACGCCGCTTCTCCGCCGCCCGCGCGTGATCCCCATGTCCCCCTCCGAGCTTGCCCGCAACGACCTCGCCGACCTCGTGGCGGTCCGGCGCGACCTGCACACCCATCCCGAGATCGGCCTGACCGAGGTGCGGACCTCCGACCTGGTGGCGCGCCGGCTGAGCGGGCTCGGCTACGCGGTCCACCGCGGCCTCGCCACCACGGGGCTGGTGGCGACGCTCACGAACGGCACCGGCCGCCGCGCGGTCGGCATCCGGGCCGACATGGACGCGCTGCCCATCGCGGAGGAAACGGGACTGCCCTACGCGAGCGCGACCCCCGGCGTGATGCACGCCTGCGGCCACGACGGGCACACCGCCATGCTGCTCGGCGCGGCCCAACTGATCGCCGAGCGGCGGCGCTTCGACGGCACCGTCCACCTGATCTTCCAGCCCGCCGAGGAGAACGCGGGCGGCGCCAAGATCATGGTGGAGGAGGGCCTGTTCGACCGCTTCCCCTGCGACGCCGTGTTCGCGCTCCACAACGACCCGTCGCGGCCCTTCGGCCAGGTCACGCTGCGCGACGGGCCGGTCATGGCCGCCGTGGACGAGGCCTACGTCACCATCCAGGGGGTGGGCGGGCACGGCGCCGAGCCGCAGGACACGCGCGACCCCATCGTGGCCGGCGCCAGCCTGGTGATGGCGCTGCAAACGATCGTGTCGCGCGACCTCCACCCCATGGACCAGGCCGTGGTGACGGTGGGCGCCTTCAACGGCGGCGCGGTCAGCAACGTCATCCCCGACCGGGTGAAGCTGATCCTGGGCGTCCGCTCCTTCGAGCCCGGCGTGCGCGACATGCTGGAGCGGCGCATCCGCGAGACCGTGGCGGGCCAGGCCGCGAGCTTCGGGCTCACCGCGGCCGTCACCTATCGCCGCTCCTACGACGCCACCGTCAACCACCGGGCGGAAACCGACCTGCTGCGGCGCGTGGCGGCGCGGGTCGCGGGTCCCGACAAGGTGGTCGAGATGGCGCGCCCCTCCATGGGCAGCGAGGACTTCGCCTACATGCTGAAGGCCGTGCCGGGCAGCTACGCGTTCCTGGGCGCCGGCACGGAGGGCAAGCCGCTCCACCATCCCGGCTTCGACTTCAACGACGACCTGCTGCCGATCGGCGCGGCCCTGTGGACCGAACTGGTCGAGGATTTCCTGAGAGCCGCCTGACGGCAGCCGGGGCTCGCCCGCCGCCGACCGCGACGGCGTGACGAGCCCCGGTCGCGGAACCGGTCGAACCCCCGCGGGCTTGGTGGATCGGGACGCTTCGAAAACCGATCCAGGATCACGACGATGCTGAAACCGCTCAACCTGCTGGCCCGCGTGGCCGTAGGCTTTCTCGCGCTCGCCCCGGCCGCGGCAACCGTGAGCGCGATGCCGGCCCTGAAGGCGGCCGCGCCCTCGGCCCCGATCGTGCAGGCCCGCTATCGACACAAGCACCGGCACCACGCCGTCTACCCGGTCCGCCCGTACGGCGTCGCGCCGGGCTACGGCTACGATGGGGGCCCGGGCTACGACGGAGGCCCGGGCTACGGCGACCCGGGCGGCGCCTCGGACTTTGGCGGGTTCGCCAACCGCACCAATGGCACGCCGCCCGACAACGAGTTCGATCCCCAGCGTCCCTACGGCGGCCAGTCCGCCATCACGGCGCCGCCCGGCACCGACGCCTACGAGGAGCAGGCCAACGAGCGCCGTTACTTCTGCGAGTTCTCCCCCTCGCGCTGCTGACGCGCGCGGGGTCCCTCCGGGGCCCGGCGGCGAAATGGAACGGGCCGGTTTCGCGTCAGCGCGGAACCGGTTCGCGAGGGCGCCGCATTAAGCCGAGCCCTTCGCCCTGTCCTGCGGGGGAGAAGGGCTCGGCAGGGCGGATGAAGAGTTTGCCATGATGCGAGGCCCCACCCGGATTTGTCTTTCGGACACCTCGGGTGGGGTGGGCGAGTCGCCCGGCGCCGGTCGCCTCGATCCGCGGCCGGAGCCGTGTCAGGCGGGCTCGAACGCCAGCGCGACGCCGTTGATGCAGTAGCGCAGGCAGGTGGGCGGGGGCCCGTCCTCGAAGACGTGGCCCAGGTGGCTGCCGCAGGTCGCGCAATGGACCTCCGTGCGCACCATCCCGTAGCTGCGGTCCTCGGTGGTCTCCACCGCGCCCGCGACGGGGTCGTTGAAGCTCGGCCAGCCCGTGCCGCTCTCGAATTTCAGCTTGGACTCGAAGAGCGGCGTGTCGCAGCCCGCGCAAACGAAGCGGCCGGCCCGCTTCTCGTGGAGCAGCGCGCAACTGCCGGGCCGCTCGGTGCCGTGCCCGCGCATCACCGCGTACTGCTCGGGGGTGAGCATCTCGCGCCACTCGGCGTCGGTGCGGGTCACGGGGTAGGGGTGGACTGCCGTGTCGGACATGGTTTCGAACTCCTCGCAAAGGGCCCGCGTCGGGGCTTGCCGCCTGTCAGTCCCCAAAACCTTGGCGGGCGGTCACCCGTTCAGCGCGCCCATGGCCGCCTCGGGGTAGCGCGCGCCTTCCACCGCGTCGGCGGGGAAGACCTCCTCGATCTCGTCCAGCTCCTCCCGGGTGAGCACCACGTCGAGCGCGCCCGCGTTCTCCTCCAGGAAGCTGCGGCGCTTGGTGCCGGGGATGGGCACGATGTCGGCGCCCTGGGCCAGCACCCAGGCCAGCGCCAGCTGCGAGGGCGTGACGCCCTTGCGCGCCGCGATCGACCGGATCGCGGCCACGAGCTCCAGGTTGCTGGCGAAGGCGTTGCCCTGGAAGCGCGGGCTCGTGCGCCGGTAGTCGTCCGGGGCGAAGTCGTCCGGCTTGGTGATGCTGCCCGTCAGGAAGCCGCGCCCGAGCGGGCTGTAGGCCACGAAGCCGATGCCGAGCCGCCGGCAGGTGTCGAGCACCTCGCCCTCCATGTCGCGCGTCCACAGCGAGTACTCGCTCTGCAGCGCCGTGATGGGGTGGGTGGCGTGCGCGCGCTCGATCGTGGCGGGGGAGGCCTCGCTGAGCCCGAGGTAGCGCACCTTGCCGGCCTTCACGAGGTCGGCCATGGCGCCCACCGTGTCCTCGATGGGGACGGTGCGGTCGACGCGGTGCTGGTAGTACAGGTCGATCACGTCGAGGCCGAGCCGCTTCAGGCTCGCGTCGCAGGCTTCCCGCACCCATTCGGGCCTGCCGTCGATGAAGCGGCGGCCGTCGGCGTCGACGCGGTTGCCGAACTTCGTCGCGATCACGAGGCCGTCGCGCTTGCCCCGGATGGCCTCGCCCAGCAGCGCCTCGTTGGTGTGCGGCCCGTAGATGTCGGCGGTGTCGAGGAAGGTGAGGCCGAGCTCCACCGCGCGGTCGATCGTGCGCCGCGCCTCCCCCTCGTCCTGGTTGGTGGAATAGAAGGCCGACATGCCCATGCAGCCCAGGCCGATGGCGGACACCTCGGGGCCGGCGGTTCCCAATTGACGGGTTTTCATGCGTCATGATCCGGGTTGGCGCGGGCGAAGCGCACTCGCGACCGTTGAAGCCCTACCTATGACCGATCCCGCCCATGTCCAGCGAGGCCGCCATGTCCCCTCCCACCCGTGACCGCCTGATCGTGGCGCTCGACGTGCCCACCGTGGCCGCGGCCGAGCGGCTCGTGACGGCGCTGGGCGACAGCGTCGGCTTCTACAAGATCGGCCTGGAGCTGGCTTACGGCGGGGGGCTGGACCTGGCCGAGCGCCTGGTCGGCACGGGACGCCAGGTGTTCCTGGACCTCAAGCTGCACGACATCCCCAACACGGTCGCGGGCGCCACCGCCCAGGTGGCGCGGCTGGGCGCGCGCTTCCTCACCGTCCACGGCTACCCCCAGACCATGGAAGCGGCGCGGGACGCCGCCCGGGACACCGGCCTCGCGGTGCTCGCCGTGACCGCGCTGACCTCCGCCGACGACGCCGACCTCCGGAACGCCGGCTACCGCGACACGGTCCGCGACCTCGTGGAACGGCGGGCCGTCCAGGCGCGCGACCTGGGCCTGGGCGGCCTCGTGCTGTCGCCGCGCGAACTCGCGGCCGTGCGGCCGGTCGCGGGGCCCGGCCTGCTGCTCGTCACCCCCGGCATCCGGCCAGCCGGGGCGGCGGCCGGCGACCAGAAGCGCGTGACGACGCCGGGGGACGCGATCCGCGCCGGCGCCGACCACCTCGTGGTCGGCCGCCCGATCACGGGGGCACCCGACCCGCGCGCCGCGGCCGAGGCGATCCAGGCCGAGATCGCGGCCGCCGCGGCGGAGTGAGGGTCGGGCCCGGAACGAGGCGGCGGCCTCGTCCGTTTCCCGCCTGAACACCAGGGAGTTCGCACCATGTCCGACACCTCGACCGCGGCCGACCGCACCGTCACGGCCTTCTTCGACACGCAGGAGCACGCCGAGACCGCCAAGGCCGACCTGATCGCGGCCGGCATCGCAGCGGGCGACGTGTCCGTGGTGGGGAGCGGGTCCGACCACTTCACGGTCGCGCAGGACCACCACCAGGGGTTCTGGGCCTCGCTCACGAACTGGTTCATGCCCGAGGACGACCGCCGCGTTTACGCCGAAGGGCTGCGCCGCGGCGGCTTCGCGGTGTCGGTGCGCTGCGACGGGCTGCTGTACGACAAGGCGGTCGACGTGCTCGACCGCGACGGGGCCGTGGACCTCGACGAGCGCGCGGTCGACTGGTCCAAGGAGGGCTGGAGCAGCCGTCCGGCGGGCGAGGACGACGTCCCGGCCGGCGCCACCCCCTACCGCCCGGCCGACAACAGCACCGCGGGCTTCACGGGCTCCTACGCGGGCGAGGACGGGCTCGCGGTGGACGCGAGCCAGCCCGGCCTGGAGGCCGTCACCCCCGCCCACCGGACGGCGCCCACGGCCGCCACCGACGACGGCGTCGCGCGCGTGACCGAAGCCGAGAACAACGACGTCCGCGAGCGGATCGGCGTGGGCAGCGCCAACTGGATGGCCCCCAACCCCACCGGCGGACCGCAAACCTACAGCAAGTCCGCGACCCCGGAGGATGACGCGGCCGCCGACGCCGTGACCGGCAAGGCGCCGCAGGACCCGGTCGCCCGGCGTGACCTGGAGCACGGGCGCAGTCGCGTGCGCAGCTACATCGTGGACGCGCCCGTCAACCGCTGACGGGGGCTGGGCGGGGAGGGCGGGGCCGCGTCGACGCCGGGCGTCGGCTCGACGCCCGCCAGCCCCGCCAGCGCCTCGTCCTCGGAGGGGCCGAGCAGGTGCAGGACGGCCTCGCGCGCCGCCTCCGGGTTCCGATCGCGGATGGCGTGGAACACGCGGGCGTGGTCGGCGAGGAAGCCGTGCTGCTCCGTGCGGCGCTGCATCCGGAACGCGATGGTGAGCGAGGTCTCGATGGCGGGCGCGAAGGTCGCGAGCACGTCGTTGCCGGAGTGGGTCAGCAGCGTGCGGTGGAAGTCGAGGTCGGCGCGCACCGAGTCGGGCGAGCGGAAGGTGGCGTGCGCCATGGCGTCGAGCGCCGCGCCGATCGCCGCGACGCCCTCGGGCGTGGCCCGGCGCGCCGCCAGCGCCGCGGCCTCGGGCTCGATCATGCGCCGCAGCTCGAACAGGTTGCGCACGAACAGCGCGTTGGGTGCTTCGCCCATCTCCCAGGTGAGCACGTCGTCGTCGAGCCGGTTCCACAGCGCGCGGGCGCGCACAACGGTGCCCCGCCGCGGCGCCATGTCCAAGAGCCCCTTGCCGGCCAGGAACTTGATGGCCTCGCGCAGCGCCGGGCGCGACACCTTGAACTCGCGCGCGAGCAGGTCGGCGTTGGGCAGGACCGAGCCGGGCGCCAGGCTGCCGCCCACGATGCGCCGCCCCAAAACCTCGGCCGTGACGCGGTGCCTCGGGCGGCGCGCCACGCTGGCCGGGCGCCCACCCACCTCGCGTCCTGACTTCACCCGGACTCCCCCCGAGAACCCCGACGGACACACGGCCGTTCCGCCCGGCGCCGGTGGAGCCAAGTGTCGGCCGGACCGGCCGCGCTTGTCAAACCGTGCGCTTCAAGGTCTCTCCGCCACTCGCGGCCGCGTTTACCTCGGGCACGTCGGCGGCCGCCGGTTGCCGGGGTGGGCCGGGTCGGGGCCCCACAGCGCCTTATAAGTGTCGACCCAGCGCCCGCGCAGCACGCCGTCGGCCACGCCGAGCAGCGCCGCGGCCTGGAGCGCGCCCACGGTCGCGAGCAGCCAGGGGGGCGAGCCGACCAGGTCGGCGCCGAGCAGGACGACGACGGCCCCCGCGGCGAGCACGGCCCAGCCCGCGCGCTTGTGCCACGCCTCGAACAGGCGGCGGCGCGGGGTCATGTCGTAGTGGTCGCCGCGCCAGTCCGCCTGCCCGCGCGGGGTCTCGCCCGCGTCCGGGCCGCCCCGCGACCCCCGCACCAGGCCTGAGACGACCTGCGCCCAAGCCACGGCCATCACCGCCACGCCGAGCCGGCCGTGCAGGGTCGCGAAGCCGTCGCGGGTGACGGACAGCATAACGAGCACGCCCGCGGTCGCCGCCGCGACGCCCGCGTACTGAAGCACGCGGTGCCAGGTCCACCAGAAGCGGTTGTCGACCTCCCGCGGATAGGTCTGGCCCGGCACGACCTTGTAGTAGCGCGCCGCCACGGCGCCGAACGGAAGAAGCATGCCCCAGGCGAGCAGCATGAGGCCGGCGTGGAGCGCCATCGCGCCGGGCAGCCCCTCGTTCAGCAGCTCTTCCGCGACCAGCCCGGAAACAAGAAGGGTGGCGACGAGGATGCCGACAAAGAGCTTGTCGGGGCCTCGATGCCACCCTTTGATCGACCGTCGTACCCGCCCCATCGCCGGGGCGCGGGTCACATGAAGGCGGCGGCACCCAATCCGATCCAGGCGGCGCCCACCAGGACGAAAGCGGTGATCTGAAGCTTGGACATCCTGCGCTCCCCTGTTGCGCGGAAGGCACGCCCAAGCCGGAAGCTCGCGACACGCCGGAAAATTCGGTGGAAAAACGGCCTGCGCCCCATCCTGTTCCGACGGGCCATGAAATTTTCAGGGTTTCGCGCGACCGCCTCATCCCGCGGCCGCGCGCTCCAGCTCCTCCGGCAGCATGGCCGCGGCGTCCTGCCGCGCCAGCAGCGCCGCGAGGTCGACCGGACGGTCGTCCCAGGCGTCCACCCCCGCGTCGCAGGACCGGCGCGTGTCGGGCAGGCTCGCGTGGGTGTGGCCGTACAGGTGCCGGGTGCCGCGCCACAGGCCCGGCCAGGCCCGGTGCGCGTAATGCGACAGATAGAGGCGCCATTCCGTCCCGGCCGCGTCGGTGAGGCTCAGCCGCGCGCTTTCGACGGGTTCGGCGGCCCAGGGCAGGTCCAGGACGCGGTTGGAGTCGTGGTTGCCGCGCACCAGCCGCTTGACGCCGTTCAGCCGCGCGAAGACCGCGGCGCAGTGCGCGCGACTGGCGTTGGCCGAGAAGTCGCCCAGGTGCCACACCGTGTCCCCGCGGCCCACCACGGCGTTCCAACGGGCGACGAGCGCCTCGTCGTGCGCCTCGACCGACCTGAACCGGGTCCGCTGGCGCAGGATGTGCGGGTCGCCGAAATGCGTGTCGGCCGTGAAGAAGGTTGCCATGCCGTGGTCCCACCTGGGCGAGCCGCGGCGATCGGCAAGGCGGCGCGTCAGCGCAACCGGGTGAGGTGGAAGGTCGACCCGTCCCACAGGGCGAAGTCGCCCGACGCGACGCGCGTCGCCGCGAAGCCGTGCCGCGCGGCCAGAACCAGAACCTCGGCGCGGTCCCGCGCGACGTCGCCGCGGTAGGACCAGTTGAGGATCACGAGCGCGCCGCCCGCCCGCAGCACGCGCGCGGCCTCGCGCAGGTGGTCGGCCGCGACAGGGCCGCCGGCCCCGACCAGGTAGGGGAACACGTCGGCCGCCAGCACGAGGTCGACCGCGCCGTCCCCGACGGGCGCCAGCCCGCGCCCGTCCGTGCGCGCCACGCGGGTGTTGGCGAGGCCCGCGCAGCGGCGTCGCGCCTCGGCCACCATGCCGGCCGACACGTCGAGCCCCGTCACGCCGCGCAGGCGCGGCGCCAGCGCGCGGAGGAAGCGCCCGCTGCCGCAGCCGAGGTCGAGCGCGTCGCGGTCGGGGCCGAGCAGGCCCCACCCGTCGAGCCGCTCGACGACCTCGGCGGTGGCGCGCGCGGTCAGCGCCGGGTCGCCCAGGCCGTAGAGCGCCACCCCCGCGTCGGGCGCCGTGGCCGCGAGACGGTCGAACACCGCGGCCCAGGTCGCCACGGCGCTCGCGGGGTCGCGCGCCTCGGCCGCGTGGTCCGCCGCGCCCGCGACCTCGCGCACCACCGCCCAGGCGCCGCGGTGGGCCGCCCACAGCCGCGCCACTGCGTCCAGGCGGGCCGCGGCGTCCGGCGCGAGCGTATCCGCCAGCGACGCGAACGCCCGGTCGACGGCCTCGGGCGCCTCGGCCACGATCAGCGCGCGCATCAGCGTGACCGTGGCGGGCGCGGGCCCCGCCGCGCCCTGCCGGAGCACGGCGGCGGGGTCCGTCACGGCCGGGGCTCCACGGTGCGGCGGCTGGTCCAGCGGTCCACGGCGCCCCACGCGTACTTGTAAGGTTCCTGCCCGCGCAGGAAGTGGAACTCGGTCGCGCCGTCCTCCCGCGCCCGGTCGATCGCGTGGCCGAGCAGCACCGTGCCGGGGCTCTCGTGCGCGAAGCCGGGGTCGAAGCCGCCCAGATAGGCGTAGGCGCGCGTCCCGTGCGCCAGCCCGTGGTAGACGCCCGCGACCCGGCCGTCGAGCCGCAGGGCGCAGAGCCGCAGCAGCCCCGCCTCCATCAGCGGCGCGAGGGCCGCGGCGTGGAAGGCCTGCACGCGCCCGTCGGCCAGCACGCCCGGCTCGCCGCGCTCGGCCCAGCGCGCCGCGTGCAGGCCGATCAGCTCGGCCAGGAGCCCCGGGGCGGTGGCGGGCGTCGCGGTCTCGATCGCCATGGCGCGCCGCGCGGCCCGGTGGCGCGCCATGGCGAGCTTGCGGCGCCTGCCGGCGGGCAGGGGGGCCGACAGGTCGAGCAC
>CAXTDZ010000093.1:0-17269 GCA_964243035.1 uncultured Lichenihabitans sp. | reverse complement strand
GCGGCCGCCTCCGGCCGGCGCCTGGCCCTGCGGGCGACGGCCGCCGCGGGGCGCCTGGGCGAGGCGCTCGGGCTCCGGCAGCGCCGGAACAGCGGCCACGCCCTCGGGCAGCGGCTTGACCTCGATGCGCCGGCGGATCAGCCGCTCGATGTCGCGCAGGAAGGCGCGCTCGTCCTCGGCCACCAGCGACACCGCGACGCCGTCGGCGCCCGCCCGCGCGGTGCGGCCGATGCGGTGGACGTAGCTTTCCGCGATGTTGGGCAGGTCGAAGTTGATCACGTGGGTCACGCCGTCCACGTCGATGCCGCGCGCCGCGATGTCGGTGGCGACCAGCAGCCGCGAGCGGCCGGCGCGGAAGGCGTCCATCGCGCGCTCGCGCTGCCCCTGCGACTTGTTGCCGTGGATCGCGTCGGCCGCGATGCCCGCCGCGTGCAGGTGCTTCACCACGCGGTCGGCGCCGTGCTTGGTGCGGGTGAACACCAGGGCGCGCTGGATCGCGCGGTCGTCGAGCAGCTTGTGGAGCACGGCCTGCTTCTGCTTAGTGGGGCAGAACACGAGGGACTGGGCGATGCGCTCCACCGTGGAGGCCACGGGGGTGACGGCGACCTCGACGGGTTTCGTCAGCATGGAGGCCGCGAGGTCCGCGATCTCCTTGGGCATGGTGGCGGAGAAGAACAGGCTCTGCCGCCGGGCCGGCAGCTTGGCGATGATGCGCTTGATGTCGCGCACGAAGCCCATGTCGAGCATGCGGTCGGCCTCGTCGAGCACGAACAGCTCCACCTCGGCCAGCGTCAGGGCGCGCTGGTCGATGAGGTCGAGCAGGCGGCCGGGGGTGGCGACCACCACGTCGATGCCGGGCGCGACCGTGCGGATCTGGCGGTTGATCGGCACGCCGCCGAACACCACGGTGGAGCGCAGGCGCAGGAAGCGCCCGTAGGCCGCGAAGCTCGCCTGGATCTGGCTCGCGAGCTCGCGGGTGGGGGCGAGCACCAGGGCGCGGCAGGCGCGCTGGGACGCCTGGCGGTTGATCTTGTCGAGGTGGACCAGCATGGGCAGCGCGAAGGCCGCGGTCTTGCCGGTGCCGGTTTGCGCCACGCCGAGCAGGTCGGCGCCCTTGAGCAGGTGGGGGATGGATTGCGCCTGGATGGGCGTGGGCGCCTCGTAGCCTTCCCCGGCAAGCGCCTTCAGGATCGGCGCGGGGAGGCCGAGTTCGGTGAACGTCGTCAAGTTTCTGGGTTCTTTCGGTTCTGGTTCGTGGCGGTAACGCCGAACCGCGCGCGAGCCCTGGTGAGGCCGCGCGCCGCGCACGCGCCCGCCGCGTGAAGCGGGCCGTCGTCGTCGTGCTTCAGATCAGGCTGAGCGGGGGATGGTTGTTCATCCCGTTCACGCCGCCTCGTGCCGTGGCACGGCCCCTGACCTGCGATTGGATATGCGGGGACGGCGGGCGGAAGTCAATGCGAAGGGGGCCCGCGCGCTCAGCCCGGGACGGCGCCGACAGTGCCCGCCGGGTCATCCGCGAGCCGGGCCGCGGCCGGGCTCGCAGCAGGAGGCGGCGCGTAGCCGGGCAGGACTTCGCCCTCCTCCGCGGGCACCACGGCCACGACGGTGCGGAGGGTCGAGGTTCACGACGCATCATTCGGCAAATCGATGAAGGCCGGCAAACAATTTCATTTCCGAATGGGGCGGCGCTGCCCCAAGGGTCCGGCGATCCGCCACGGAGCTTCTCCCCCCATGCTGTCCGGACCCCGCCCCGCCTGGATCACCTTCGACTGCTACGGCACCCTCATCCAGTGGGACGAGGGCCTGCGCGAAGCCGTCCGCACGATCCTCGCCACCCACACCGAGGCGGTCGACCCCGAGCACCTGATCGCGCGCTACGACGCCCACGAGCACGCGGCCGAGCGGGCCGAGCCGCACCGCCGCTTCCGCGACCTGGCGGGCGAGGCGCTCGGGCGGGCGCTGGCGGAGCTGGGCCTCGACGTCCGCCCGGGCGACGCCCAAACCCTCACGGGCGCGATCGGCCGGATGCCGCCCTTCCCCGAGGTCGTGCCGACGCTGCGGGCGCTGAAGGGCGAGGGATTCCGGCTCTGCATCATCTCCAACACGGACGACGACCTGATCGCGGGCAACGTGGCCCAGCTCGGCGGCGCGATCGACCGGGTGGTCACGGCCGAGCAGGCCGGCGCCTACAAGCCCTCGCCGCAGATCTTCGCGCACGCGCACCGAGCGCTCGGCGTGACGGGGGACGCGGTGGTCCACGTGTGCGCGAGCCCGCATCTCGACCTCGTCGCGACCCGGGCGCTCGGCCTGCGCGACGTGTGGATCGACCGCGGCACCGGCCGCCGGCCGGCGGACGGCCACCGGCCCGCCGCCGTGCTGCCCACCCTTGACGGCCTGCCCGGCCTGTTCCGGGATGCGGGCTGGCTCTGACCGGGACCGGGAGCACGCCATGGCCCACACGCTTCACCCGCCCGACCGCCCCGCGCCCTCCGACGGCGGCGCGATCGACCCCGATGCGCTGCGCCAGGCCCGCCTGGACCTCGCGGCCTGCTTCCGCATGGCGGCCCGGCTCGGGCTGGAGGAAGGCATCTGCAACCACTTCTCCGCCCTGGTGCCGGGGCGCGACGACCTGTTCCTGGTGAACCCCTACGGGCTGGCCTTCGCGGAGGTTTCGGCGTCGAGCCTGCTGGTGTGCGACCTCGCGGGCCGCGTGCTGGAGGGCGAGGGCCAACCGGAGGCGACCGCCTTCTTCATCCACGCCCGCCTGCACGCGCGGTTGCCGCGCGCCCGGGCCGCCTTCCACACGCACATGCCCAACGCCACCGCGCTCGCCATGGTGGAGGGCGAGCCGCTGGCCTGGGCGGGGCAGACCGCGCTCAAGTTCTACGGCCGCACCGCGGTGGACGAGCACTACAACGGGCTCGCGCTGGACGAGGCCGAGGGCGACCGGATCACGGCCGCGATGGGGGACGCGGACGTGGTGTTCCTGCGCAACCACGGCGTGATGGTGACGGGCCCCACGATCGCGGAAGCCTGGGACGACCTGTACGACCTGGAGCGCGCCGCCGAAGTGCAGGTGAAGGCGCTCGCCACCGGCCGGCCGCTGCGCTCGATCGATCCCGCCGTCGCCCGGCGCACCGCGGCCCTGATGCGGGAGGGCGACCCGGCAAGCGCGCGGGCGCACCTCGACAGCGTCAAGCGCGTGCTGGCGCCCCAGGAACCGGACTTCGCGACCTGAGCCGCGCGGGGCCGGGGCGCTTCCCGGCCCCGCGCGGCGGCACTAAACTTCCAGCCTGCGGCGCCACCCCAGATGGGCCGCTGCCTTTCGGTGGGGGGACGATGGACGGGGACGACCTCAGCTGGCGGGTCGAGCAGGCCTGCCTCAACGCCTACCCGTCGCCGCGGCAGGTGCTGCTCGACGGCTGGCTGCTGCGCCTGTCCGGCGGCCCGATCCGCCGCACCAAGTCGGTCAACCCGCTGCGCGGCGCCCGCGCCGACCTGGCGGCCGTGGCCGAGGACTGCGCGCGCGTCTACGCCGCGGCGGGGCTGCCGCTCCTGTTCCGCGTCCCCGCGATCGCGGACGGGATGGGCGCCGCGCTCGACCGGCTGGGCTTCGCGGCCCGGGGCGAGACCTGCACGCTCCTCGCCGACCTGGCGTCGGCCGAGGCCGCGCCCGACCCCGCCGTCGAGCTCAGGCCCGACCCGGACGAGGGCTGGCTCGCGGCCCGCGCCGCCGTGGCGGGCGACGACGCCGCGGCCGACGCGATCTACCGCAGGATGGTCGGGGTCATCGCGCTGCCCAAGGCGTTCGCGGCGCTGCGGGTGGACGGGACGGTCGCGGCGCTGGCCTACGGGGCGCTCGACCGCGGGTTGCTGGTGATCGAGTCCGTGGCGACGGCCGAGCGCTTCCGCCAGCGGGGCTTCGGGACCCGCACCGTCGGCCGGCTGATGGGCTGGGCCCGGGCGCAGGGCGCCCGCGGCGCGTGCCTCCAGGTGACGGCGGACAACCGCCCGGCCCGGGCCCTCTACGCCGGCCTGGGTTTTGGGCGCGAGCTGTACCGCTACCACTACCGCGGGACGGGTGCGGCCGGTTGAGGAGGCGCGGCGGGCCTAGGCAGCCTCGCGTGGCCGAAGCCACGATTAATTTTGCTTTTTCAAAGCCAAATCAACGCTGCTTCCATTCCGACGTGTAAGCAGGTTCGGCAAAACCTGCTTACACGTCCTTCTCCAGGGCGATGCCCTTCAGCGCGTCGGCGAGCCGGACCTTGGCGGAGCCCGGCTTCAGGGGCTTCTGCTGGCTCGGGTCGGGCGCCCAGCCCGACAGCCACACGAGCTCGAAGGTCGCGCGCAGGCGCCCGTCCGGGTCGCTGAAGCGCTCGGCGTAGATCTCGGCCGCGCGGGCGAGCAGGCGGCGGCCCATCGGCGCGCGGCTGCGGGCGGTGAGCGCGTTGGTGGCGCCCATGGCGCGCAGGTCGGCGAACAGGCCGAACACCGAGGCGTAGCGGACCGTCAGCACGTCCGTGTCGGTGACGGGCAGCGCCAGCCCCGCGCGCCCGAGCAGCGCGCCCAGGTCGCGCAGGTCGGAGAAAGGCGCCACGCGCGGGCTCGCGCCGCCCGCGATCTCGGCTTCCGCCGCGGTGAGCGCCGCGCGCAGCTCCGTGAGGCTCTGGCCGCCCAGGAGGCCCGCCAGGAAGAACCCGTCGGGCTTCAGCGCCCGCCGCACCTGCACCAGCGCGCCCGGCAGGTCGTTGAAGCCGTGCAGCGCCAGCACCGAGGCCGCGAGGTCGAACGTGCCGGGCGCGAAGGGCTGCGCCTCGCCGTCCGCCACAACCGTGCGCCAGCGCGGGTTTTCGGGCTCGGGCGCGGGCGCCGCGCGGGTGAGGACGGCCCCTGGCAGCGCCTCGGCCAGCGCCGCGGCGAGCACCGGGCGCGGCGTGCCGAGGTCGAGCACGGCGCGGAACTCCCGCTGCACGGGCGCCAGCCGGTCCACGAGGTCGGCCGCCGCGCGGGGGAGCAGGAAGTCCTCGGCGCCGGACGCCAGGGCGCGGGCGAGGCGGCGGCGGATCAGGGGCCGGTCGAAGATCTGGGGGGCGGAGGACAGGGGTTGCGTCATGGCCCTGATATGGCGAGCCGGCTGAGCCGCTGAAGGGCAGCGCACCGCCGCTTTGCGGTCCATGGCCTTTCTTGCCACCGGCACGGCCCGGCCGTAAGCGGACGGGTCGCCGTCACGCCCCGAGGACGCCCCGCCTTGCCCCGCCCCGACCCTTCCATCACGCCGGACCTCGTCGCGGCGCACGGCCTGAAACCCGACGAGTACGAGCGCTTCACGGCGCTGATCGGCCGCGCGCCCACGTTCACGGAGCTCGGCATCGTGTCGGCCATGTGGAACGAGCACTGTTCCTACAAGTCGTCGCGGCTGCACCTGCGCGGGCTGCCGACCGAGGGGCCTCACGTCATCCAGGGCCCGGGCGAGAACGCGGGCGTGGTGGACATCGGCGACGGCCTCGCCTGCGTGTTCAAGATGGAGAGCCACAACCACCCCTCCTTCATCGAGCCCTACCAGGGCGCGGCCACCGGGGTGGGGGGCATCCTGCGCGACGTGTTCACCATGGGCGCCCGCCCGGTCGCGACGCTGGACGTGCTGCGCTTCGGGGCGCCCGACCACCCCGCGACGCCCCGGCTGCTCGCGGGCGTGGTGGCGGGGGTCGGGGGCTACGGCAACAGTTTCGGGGTGCCCAACGTGGGCGGCTCGGTGGCGTTCGACCCGAGCTACAACGGCAACATCCTGGTCAACGCCATGGCGGTGGGCCTCGCGCGGACCGACGAGATCTTCTACGCCAAGGCCACCGGGGTCGGGAACCCGATCGTCTACCTGGGCTCCAAGACGGGCCGCGACGGCATCGGGGGCGCCGCCATGGCCTCGGCCGCCTTCGAGGCGGACGCCGCCGCCAAGCGCCCCACCGTGCAGGTGGGCGACCCCTTCGCGGAGAAGCTGCTGCTGGAGGCCTGCCTGGAGCTGATGCGCACGGGCGCCGTGATCGCCATCCAGGACATGGGCGCCGCGGGCCTCACCTCCTCGGCGGTGGAGATGGGCGCCAAGGGCGACCTCGGCATCGAGCTCGACCTCGACCGCGTGCCCTGCCGCGAGGCGGGCATGACGGCCTACGAGATGCTGCTGTCGGAAAGCCAGGAGCGGATGCTGATGGTGCTCCATCCGGCCAAGCGCGCCGAGGCCGAGGCCGTGTTCACCAAGTGGGGCCTCGACTTCGCGGTGGTGGGCCGCACCACCGACACGCTGCGCTTCGTGATCCTGCACGGGGGCGAGGTGAAGGCCGACCTGCCCATCAAGGAGCTGGGCGACCAGGCGCCGCGCTACGACCGCCCCCACGTGCCCGCCCCTACCCTGCCCCGGCTCGACCCCGCCGCGGTACCACCCGCCTGCGCGGACGCCGAGGCGCTGCTCCGGCTCGTCGGCTCGCCCGACCTCTGCTCCAAGCGCTGGGTGTTCGAGCAGTACGACCACATCATCGGCGGCAACACGATTTCGGGGCCGGGCACGGGCGGCGACGCGGCGGTGGTACGCGTCGAGGACGGGCCCAAGGGCCTCGCGCTCACGGCCGACGTGACGCCCCGCTACTGCCGCGCCGACCCCGTGGAGGGCGGGCGGCAGGCGGTCGCGGAAGCCTGGCGCAACCTGACCGCGGTGGGCGCCACCCCGCTGGCGCTCACCGACAACCTCAACTTCGGCAACCCCGAGAAGCCCGAGGCCATGGGCGAGCTGGTGGGCTGCATCCGCGGGCTCGGCGAGGCGGCCCGGGCGCTGGACTTCCCCGTCGTGTCCGGCAACGTGTCGCTCTACAACGAGACCAGCGGCCAAGGCATTTTGCCCACGCCCACGATCGGCGGCGTGGGGCTGGTGGCGGACGTGGCGACGACCGCCCGCGCCCGCTTCGAGCGGGAGGGCCAGGCGCTGCTGCTCGTGGGCCGCACGGCGGGCTGGCTCGGCCAGTCGGTCTACCTGCGCGACCTGTGCGGCCGGGCCGAGGGCGCGCCCCCGCCCGTGGACCTCGACGCCGAGCGCCGCAACGGCGACTTCGTGCGCGGGCAGATCGCGGGTGGCGTCCGCGCCGTGCACGACCTGTCGGACGGCGGGCTCGCGGTGGCGGCCGCCGAAATGGCCATGGCCTCGGGCATCGGCGCCGTTCTCGACCTCGCGACCCTCGGCGCCCTGCCGTCCCACGCGGCCCTGTTCGGCGAGGACCAGGGGCGCTACCTGCTGGCCGTGGCGCCGGACACCGCGGACGCGGTCGAGGCGGCGGCGCGGGCCGCGGGCGTGCCGCTCGCGCGCGTGGGCGTCACGGGCGGGACCGCGTTGACCTTGCCCGGCCAAGCTCCCATCCTGATCGCCACGCTGGCGGAGGCGCACGCGCGCTTCCTGCCCGCCCTGATGGACGGCGCGCTGTGACGGCCGAGGCGCGCCCCGCCCCAAAATCCCGTCGCGGAGACGCCCCATGGCGATGCAAGCTTCCGAAATCGAGCGGCTGATCCGGGCCGCCCTGCCCGACGCCACCGTGGAGATCCGCGACCTCGCGGGCGACGGGGACCACTACGCCGCCACCGTGATCTCGCCCTCCTTCAAGGGCAAGACGCGCGTGCAGCAGCACAAGCTCGTTTACGACGCGCTGGGCGGGCAGATGGGGGGCGTTCTGCACGCGCTGGCGCTGCAAACGGCCGCGGAGTAGCCCCGCGGCGACGTTTGCCGGCTCCCCCCGTTCCCCTCGAAGACGGCGGCGAGACCGCGATCCAGCCCGGGGCCCTTCTCCGGTGCGAGGTCGGCATCCGGGGCGGAAACGGGCTTCCCTTCACCGCGTCCCCCCGGTCTGCCCCAGCGGCGCGCCGGGCGTCCGGGGGAGCCCGCGGTAGAGCGGCCCAACAGCGTCCGGGGCCGCGGCGGGCTCGGCGGGGATCGCGCGGAGCAGGCCCACGAGCTCCGCCTGCCGGGTCGTGTCGGTCTTGCTCATCAGCCGCGCGAGGTGGTTGCGGACCGTGTTGATGCTGCGCCGCCGCCGGGCCGCCACCTCGCGGAGGTCGCGGCCCGCGAGCAGCTCGCCCGCGAGCTCGGCTTCCGCGTCCGTCAGGCCGAACAGCCGGGCGAGCTGGCCGGGCGAGGGGCCGCGCGCGAGGGGGTCGCCCACCAGCAGGGCCACGCGCGGCGGCACACCCTCCTCCCAACCGTCCGTCCCGTGCAGCGGCATCGCGACCGCGACCAGCGGCGAGGCCCCGGACGGGCGCGGCAGCCGGACCGTGCCCGCCACCCGCGCGAACCCGCGCGCGAGCGCAACCCGCAGGAGCCGGGTCGCGGGCCCCGTCGAGCCCCACAGCTCGCCGCCGCGCGACGCGAGCCCGTCCGCGCTCCGCAGCAGGCGCTCGGCCGCGCCGTTGCACAGCAGCACCCGGTTGCCCGCGCCGAGCAGGATCACCGCGAGGCCCGCGGCCTCCAGGGCCAGCAGCCCGGCCCGCGAGGCCGCGTCCGCGAAGCCCAGGCGCCGGGCGATCGCCGCGGCCCGCTGGAGGTGCGGCAGCAGGGCCCGCCCGAGGTCGAGGTCGTCCGCCCCGAAGGGGCCCGCCTTCCAGGCGCGCAGGAGCGACACGTCCTGCACCCCGTCGGCGTCGGCCGCGATGGCCAGCCGCAAGCCCTCGTGCAGCCCGCGGGGCGCCAGGTAGTCGGCGTAGATCTCGCTGCGGAGGAGCACGGAGGGATCGACCATCTGCCGCGTCGAGATCACCTCGCCCGGCTCCCGGACCGGCCTGGCCAGCCCCCACACGTTGCGCGTGAACCACGTGTCCAGGAAGAGGTCCTGGTAGTCGGCGCGGTCGAGCCCGTGGGCGAGCCCCGCGTAGCGGGACCGGTCGTGGCTGCGGGTGAACACGTCCGCGAAATGGCAATCGAACAGGGCCGCGAGCCGATCGAGCGCGCGCGGCCAGGCCGCCGGGGACAGCGCCGTGTCGTAGACGGCTTCGAGCGCCTCGGCGAAGGCGCGGTCTGAACGTGGTTGGCTCATCGGCGCTTCCCGGGAACGTCCGGCTTTCCCGGGGAACTTGTAGTGCATTTGCATCACGCGCGCACCGGGCCGCCTGCCTTAGGCTCCGCGGCGCGCGTCGTCCGGAGCGCCGGGTCCGGGCGGCGCCGGTCGGTCGCGCGCGAGCGCGGCCTCCGTCCCGATTTGCATGACCTAACCCTTTTCCCCCGGCTCCCTCGTCGGCCGACGAGTCCCTAGGCGTCCTCGGCGATCTCGTCGTGCAGCAGGGCGAGGATGCGGCGCTTGAGGGCGATGAAACCGGGTTCGAGCACCAGGTCCATGCTCCGGGGCCGCTCGATGTCGACCCGCACGTCGGCCTTGATGCGGCCCGGCCGGGCGGTCATCACCATCACGCGGTCGCCGAGGAGCAGCGCCTCGTCGATGTCGTGCGTGACGAACAGCACCGTCTTGTGGTGCTTCTCCCAGACGCGCAGCAGAAGCTTCTGCATCGTGCCCCGCGTCTGGCTGTCGAGCGCGCCGAACGGCTCGTCCATCAGCAGAACGGCGGGATCGTTGGCGAGCGCCCGCGCGATGGCGACGCGCTGCTTCATGCCGCCCGAGAGCTGGGCCGGGTAGTGGTCCGCGAAACCCGCGAGCCCCACCTCGTCCAGGTAGTGGTCCGCGATGGCCCGCCGCTCGGCGCCCGAAACCCGCTTCCGCCGCGGGCCGTACTCGATGTTGGCGCGGACGGTCAGCCACGGGAACAGGGTGTAGCTCTGGAACACCATGCCGCGGTCGGCGCCCGGCTCGACCACCCGTTTCCCGTCGACCTCGATGCGGCCGGCCGTCGCCTCGGCCAGGCCCGCGACGAGGTAGAGCAGGCTCGACTTGCCGCAGCCCGAAGGCCCGACCACGACGCAGAACTGGTTCCGCGGCACCGCCAGCGAGACGCCGTCGAGCGCCAGCACGCCGGGCTTGCCGCCGTAGCGGAGGCCGACCCCGTGCACGCCGAGGCGGACGGGCCGGTCGGCCGGCTGCGGAACCGGACCGGCAGCCGCCCCGAGGGCCGGGGTGGAGGCCGCGGCCGTCACCCCGCCCACGGCGCGAGCCTCCCGCGCAGAACCCGGAACACCGTGTCGGTGACGAGGCCCAGGACGCCGATGGCCGCGATCGCCAGGAAGATGACGTCGACCTGGAAGCCGCGCATGGCCTTCATGCTGATGTAGCCGAGCCCGCTGGAGGCGGCCACGAGCTCGGCCACCACCAGGTAGGTCCAGGCCCACCCCATGGTGACGCGCAGGGCGTCCAGGATGCCCGGGAGCGAGGCCGGGAAGATGACGTGCCAGACGACCTCGCGCCGCCTCGTCCCCAGCGTGTAGGACGCGCAGACGAGGTCCCTCGACACGCCGCGGGCGCAGTCCGCGATCATCACGATCTGCTGGAAGACCGTGCCGAAGAAGATGATGGCGACGCGCTGTTCGAGGCCGATGCCGATCCACAGGATGAACAGCGGCACGAAGGAGGTGACCGGCAGGTAGCGGATGAAGTTGACCAGCGGCTCGACGGCCGCCTGGACCAGCCGGTAGGTGCCCATCCACAGCCCGAGCGGGACGGCGAGCACCGAGGACGCCGCGAAGCCGAGCAGGACCACCTGGGCGCTGGTCAGCGTGTGGTAGAGCAGGGTTCCGTCGCCCGCCATCCTGGCGCCGGTCGCGAGCACGGTGCCGGGGCTCGGCAGGAACAGTTTTGGGACGATCCGGCCGTAGGTCAGCAGCGCCCACCCGGCCAGGACCCCCACCCAGACGGCCAGCCCGACGCCCACCACCACCCGCCGGGAAAGCGGTCCGAACGGCGTGGTCGCACGCACCAGGGCTGGCCCGACTTGCATGGCGGCAGGCGTCCTTCTCGGCTGCGGGGGATGGGGGCCGCGCGGCCCGCCCGGGGCGAGCCGGGCAGGCGGCCGTTTGGACCCTCGGGCGTCGAAGCGGGCCCGGGAGGAGCCCGCCTACTCGCCCGCCACGAAGCTCGCGTCCGCGAGGTTGCCCGCGTCGACCTTCATCTTGATCTTGCCGGCCTTGCCCCAGACGCCCGACGCGTAGGCGATGAGGTCACCCATGTCGCTCTTCTGGGGCGTGCCGAAGAAGGCGACGTTGCGGTCGCGGTCGAAGAAGTTGACCCCTTTCTCGGCGTCCATGAAGTCGCTGGGCTTCTCCAGGTAGCCCCCGACCCCCTTGGCCATGATCTCGGCCGCCTTCTCGGGATTGGCCTTCATGTAGTCGATGGCCCTGTAGTAGGCCTTGACGAAGGCCTTCACGTCGCTGGCTTGGTCCTTGATCACGTTGCACTTGAGCGCGAGCGTGTCGACGATCAGGCCGGGCAGCGTCGAGGAGTCGACGAAGACCTTGCCCTTGCCCTGGTTGCGCACCTCGGTGAGGTGCGGCTCCCAGGTCACGGCGGCCGGCACCCGGCCCGCGATGAAGGCCGCGGCGGCGTCGTCGGCCGTCATGTTGGTGACCTGGACGTCGCTCGGGCTCAGGCCGCTCTTCTGCAGGTAGACGTCGAACCAGAACTCCGACACGCTCCCCTCGTTCAGGGCGACCTGCTTGCCCTTGAGGTCCTGCACCGACGACACGTCCGTCTGCGTGAGCAGTCCGTCGCCGCCGTGGCTCTCGTCGAGGCCGAGCACGTATTTGAAGCACAGGTCGTCCGAGCGGTACTTCATCATCTCGTCGACGGTGGACGCCGCGCCGTCGAGGTCGCCGCCCGCGATCGCGGCCATCGTCATCGAGGATTCCTCGATGATCTTGAGGTCGACGTCCACGCCCGCGTCCTTGAAGTAGCCGAGGTCGCGGGCCAGGAACATCGGGCCGTAGCCGACCCAGGTCGTCATCCCGATCCGGATCCTGCCGGCCTCCGCGCCGGAGGAGAAGCCGAGGCCCATTGCGGCCAGGGCCGTGGCAGCGACCAAACAGCGCCGCAAGCTTCGCAAGATCATCATCAACCCAGCCACCTCCGGCCCGCGTGGACGGGGGATGGCGATGCAATCCGCTTGCCAGGACGCCGGAAACCCCAGGCGTCCGACCTCCGCCACCCACCCTTGGCCCGCCCCGAAAACCGGCCCTCCGGTTCGGGCCGATTGACAGCCGACGAGAACAAGGGCGATGAGGGCGGACGCCGTCCGCGGGGAAGCCTGGGGCTCGCGGGCGGTGGACGGGGAGACACGGGATGATGCGGAGACACGCCTCGGTGCTGGTCCTGGCGGCGCTGCTCGGGCTTCCCGCCGCCACATCCGGCCGCGCGCAGAGCGGCGAGGTGAAGATCGGCGAGATCAACTCCTATTCGGCCCTGCCCTCCTTCACCGAGCCCTACCGCAAGGGCTGGCAGCTCGCCGTCGACGACGTGAACGCCCACGGCGGCATCAACGGCAAGACGCTGGTGGTGGTGAGCAAGGACGACGCCGGCAAGCCCGCCGACGCCGTCACGGCCGCCAACGAGCTCGTGTCGCGCGAGGGCGTCGCCATGCTGGCGGGCGGCTTCTTCTCCAACGTCGGCCTGGCGCTCGCGGATTACGCCAAGCAGAAGGACGTGCTCTACCTCGCGGGCGAGCCCCTGACCGACGCCATGGTCTGGTCGGCCGGCAACAGGAACACGTTCCGCCTGCGCCCGTCCAACACCATGCAGGCCGCGATGCTCGCCGAGGAGGCCGCCAAGCTCCCCGCCAAGACCTGGGCCACGATCGCGCCGAACTACGAGTACGGCCAGTCCGCCGTGGCGGCGTTCAAGCGCCTCCTGTCCGCCAAGCGCCCCGACGTCACGTGGGTGGCCGAGCAGTGGCCCACCCAGGGCAAGATCGACGCCGGCCCCGTGGTGCAGGCCATCGCGGCCGCCAAGCCCGACGCCATCCTCAACGTCGAGTTCGGGCCCGACCTGGTCAAGCTCGTCCGCGAGGGCAACACGCGCGGGCTGTTCACCGGCCGCGGCGTGGTCAGCTTCCTGACCGGCGAGCCCGAGTACCTCGACGCGCTCAAAGACGAGGCGCCCGAAGGCTGGATCGTCACCGGCTATCCCTGGTACGCGATCCACACGCCCGCCCACGACGCCTTCTTGAAAGCCTATCAGGACAGGTACCACGACCACCCCCGCCTGGGCTCGGTGGTGGGCTACACGCTCGTCGAGGCCGCGGCCGACATCCTGCGCAAGGCGGGCTCGACCGAGACCGCCAAGCTCGTGGCCGCGGCCGAGGGCCTGGCGTTCGACACCCCGTTCGGGCCCGCGACCTTCCGGGCCATCGACCACCAGGCGACGCTGGGCGCCTTCGTGGGGACCACCACGGTGCAGGACGGCGGCGGGCGGATGACCGGCTTCACGTACCGGGACGGGGCCGCCTACCTGCCGCCCGACGACGAGGTGCGCAAGCTGCGGCCCGCGATGTAGCGGGCGGCCCGCGACGGGGGGAGCGGCTTTGGACTTCTACGTCGCACAGGGCTTGACCGGGCTGGCGCAGGCGTCCTCGCTGTTCCTGGTCGCATCGGGCCTGTCGGTCATCTTCGGCGTGACCCGCGTCGTGAACTTCGCGCACGGCGCCTTCTACATGCTGGGCGCCTACCTCGCCTACACGCTGACCGAGGCCTTCGCGGGGCCCCTCGGCTTCTGGGCCGGCCTGCTCGCCGCGGCGCTGGGCGTGGCGGCCCTGGGCGCCCTGGTCGAGGTGGTCCTGCTCCGCCGCATCTACGGCGCCCCGGACCTGTTCCAGTTGCTCGCGACCTTCGGCCTGACGCTGGTGGCCGAGGACGGCGTGGTCCTCCTCTGGGGCCCGGACGACCTCTTGGGCCCGCGCGCGCCCGGGCTCAAGGGCGCGGTGTCCGTGCTGGGCCAGCCGGTGCCGAGCTACGACCTGTTCCTGATCGTGCTCGGGCCGCTGGTCCTGCTTCTGCTGTGGCTCCTGTTCCACCGCACCCGGTTCGGCGTGCTGGTGCGGGCCGCGACGCAGGACCGCGACATGGTGACGGCGCTTGGCGTGAACGGGCGCTGGCTGTTCACCGGCGTGTTCGCGCTGGGCGTGTTCCTGGCGGCCCTCGGCGGCGCCCTGCAGATCCCGCGCGACGCCGCCAACCACGCGATGGACCTGTCCGTCGTGGTGGAAGCCTTCGTGGTCGTGGTGGTGGGCGGCCTGGGCAGCGTGGGCGGCGCCTTCCTGGCGGCGCTGATCGTGGCGGAGCTCAACAGCTTCGGGATCCTGGTGTTCCCCGCCGTGTCGCTGGTGCTGGTGTTCCTGGTGATGGCCGCGGTGCTCGTGGTCAGGCCCTACGGGCTGCTGGGCCGGATCGCGGCGCCGGCCCGCCCGGCCGCGGGCTTCGCGGGCCGGGTGTGGGCGCCGCTCACGCGCGGGCAGGCGGCGCTGGCGGGGCTCGGGGTGGCGCTGCTGGCCCCGCTGCCGCTGCTGGCGGGCGACTACTGGCTCGCGGTCGGCTCCGAGATCCTGATCGCGGTGCTGTTCGCGGGCAGCCTGCAGTTCCTGATGTCGGTTGGCGGGCTCGCGAGCTTCGGCCACGCGGCCTCCTTCGGCCTGGGCGCCTACGGGGCGGCGCTGGCCGTCAAGGACTTTGGGCTCGCCACGGTGCCCGCGCTCGGCTGCGGGACCGCGCTGGGCGTCGCGGGCGCGATGCTGATCGGGGGTTTCTGCGTGCGGCTGTCGGGCGTCTACTTCGCCATGTTGACGCTGGCCTTCGCGCAGATCGCCTGGTCGGCAGCCTTCCAGTGGACGGCCGTGACGGGCGGCGACAACGGCCTCCTGGGCGTCTGGCCGGACCGGTGGGCCGCCTCGCCCGGGCACTTCTTCTGGCTGACGCTGCTGCTCTGCGGGTTGGGCGTGCTGGCGGTCCGCGCCGTGACGTTCTCGCCTTTCGGCTACCGCCTGCGCGCCGTGCGGGACGCCGCGGGCCGGGCGGAGGCGAGCGGCATCGGCCGCGCCGCGACCCAGTGGGCGGGGTTCGTGTTCGCGGGCGGCCTCGCGGGCCTCGCGGGCGCGCTGTTCGCCTTCCTGAAGGGCAGCGTCTTCCCCGACGTGCTGGGCGTGGGCACCTCGGTGGACGCGCTCGTCATGGTGCTGCTGGGCGGCGTCGGCACCGCGGGGGGCAGCGTGGCGGGCGCGGTCGCCTACAAGGCGCTGTCGATCTGGCTCGTCAGCCAGACCGACCATTCGAAGCTCGTGCTCGGCGCCGCGGTTGTGGCCCTCGCGGTGGCCTTCCCGGAGGGGCTGGGCGGCCTCGCGTCCCGCCTCAGGCGCCTGCCCGCCGCGGCCCCCACCCGCGGGCCCGCCGCCCCCTCGCCCGCCGCCGGATGAGCGGGGCTCCCCTCCTCCGCGCCGAGGGCCTGCGCAAGGCCTACGGGGGCGTGCGGGCCGTGAACGGCGTCGACCTCGCGCTCGCGGCGGGCGAGATCCTGGCCCTGATCGGCCCCAACGGGGCGGGCAAGTCGACCTGCTTCAACCTGCTGAGCGGGCAGATCAGGCCGGACGGCGGCGCCATCCACCTCAGGGGCCGCGACGTGACGCGCCTGCCGCCCCGGCACCGGTGCCGGAACGGGATGGGACGCACCTTCCAGATCACCGCCACCTTCGGGTCCATGAGCGTGCGCGAGAACGTGCAGGTGGCCCTGCTCGCGGCTACGGGCGAGGGCTGGCGCCCGTTCGGCCGCGCGGCCCGGGCCTACCGGGCCGAGGCCGACCGGCTGCTCGACGACGTGGGCCTGCTCGTCCAGGCCGACCGCGCCTGCGCGGACCTCGCCTACGGCGACCTGAAGCGGCTGGAGTTCGCCGTGGCGCTCGCGGGCAGGCCCGCGCTGCTGCTGATGGACGAGCCCACGGCGGGCATGGCCGCCCGCGAGCGCTCGGCCCTGATGCGCTTCACCGCCGCCCTGGCCCGGCGGGCCTCGCTTGGCGTGCTGTTCACCGAGCACGACATGGACATCGTGTTCGAGCACGCCGACCGGGTAATGGTGCTGAACCGCGGCGAGGTGATCGCCTCGGGCGCCCCGGCCGCGGTGCGGCGCGACGCCCGCGTGCGGGCCGTCTACCTCGGCGAGGGCCTGTTCGAGGCGGGGCGCCCGGCCCCGGGAGCGCCCGCGTGATCCTGTCCGTGCGCGACCTCCGGGGCTGGTACGGGGCCGCGCAGGCGCTGTTCGGGCTCGACCTCGACGTCGCGGCGGGACAGGTCGTGGCGCTGCTCGGGCGCAACGGGGCCGGCAAGTCCACGACGTTCCGGGCGGTGGCGGGCCTGCTGCCCCGCCGGGCGGGCCGCGTCACCTTCCTGGGCCGCGACGTGTCGCGGGAGCCGACCTACAGGATCGCGCGGGCCGGCCTCGGCTACGTGCCCGAGGACCGGCGCATCTTCGCCGACCTGACGGTGGAGGAGAACCTCGCCGTGGGCCGGCGGCCGCCGCGCCCCGGCGTCCCGCACTGGACGCCCGGACGGCTCTACGCCCTGTTCCCGAACCTCGGCGAGATGCGCGGGCGGCGGGGCGGCGCGATGAGCGGCGGCGAGCAGCAGATGCTCACGCTGGCGCGCGCGCTCATGGGCAACCCCCGCCTGGTGCTGCTGGACGAGCCCTCCGAAGGGCTCGCGCCCAAGATCGTCGAGGAGATGGCCCGCGCCATCCTGGCGCTCAAGCGGGAGGGCCTGAGCCTGCTCGTGTCGGAGCAGAACCTCCATTTCGCCCGCGCGATCTGCGACCGGGCCGTCGTCATCGAGCACGGGCAGGTCCGCTTCGCGGGCACGATCGCCGAGGTCGAGGCCGACCCCGCGATCTGCGAGGCGTTCCTGACGGTGTAGGGGGCGGCCGCCCCGGCGGGACGAGCGCCTTGCTCAAGCTCGAAGGTGCGTGGGTGTAGGGTTTTGAGCGCGGGTCTACGCTTGCCGGTTCTGCCCTTCTCCCCTTGAGGGGAGAAGGGCAGAACCGGCGAAGGACCCGTAAACCTGAGATCGGAACTTTGGACGCCGCCGGCCCGGTCCCCCGTCACGTGCCGCAGAACGTCCGGTAGGCGCCGTCCCCGGGCGGCGGCGGGTCGCGGTAGGCCGCGAGCTCAGGCCGGTCGTCGTAGGGGGAGGCGAGCGCGGCCCCCAGCGTCTCGAAGGGCGCGAAGTCGCCGTTCTCCACGGCCGCCCGGATGGCCTCCTCCACGCGGTGGTTGCGCGGGATGACGGCGGGGCTCGCGGCCCGCATGGCGGCGCGGCGCGCCCCCGCGTCGCCGC
>CAXTDZ010000092.1:0-17410 GCA_964243035.1 uncultured Lichenihabitans sp. | reverse complement strand
CGGCCTACCTCGTGCTGGGCTCCTTCGCCGAGGTCGCATCCCGCGTCCGCCCCCGCGGGCAGGGTCTTCGCGTGGCGCTGGCGCGCGCGGCGGGCCTGCCGCGCTCGGCCTGGGGCACGGCCCTCGCCCACGCGGGGCTCGGCATCACCGTGCTGGGGCTGGCCGCCACCGGCTGGGGCGCCGAGCGCGTCGCGGCCGTCAAGCCCGGCGAACCGGTGGCGCTCGGCCCCTACCAGGCCGTGATCGAGGGGTTCGAGACCCGCCGGGGGCCGAACTACAGCGAGGTCGTGGCCCCCACCCGCATCCTGAGGGGCGGCGTCGCGGTGGCGTCGATCGAGCCCGCGCGCCGCTCGTTCGCGGTGCGGCAGAGCAGCGTGACCGAGGCCGGCATCGCGACGCTCGGCCTGGGCCAGGTCTACGTGAGCCTGGGCGACATCCACCCCGACGGCACCGTCGACGCCCGCCTGTTCTGGAAGCCGCTCGTCACCGCCATCTGGTTCGGCGCGCTCCTGATGGCGCTGGGCGGCGCGGTGTCGCTGTCCGACCGCCGCCTGCGGATCGGCTTCGCGCGCAGGCCCGCGCGGCGTCCCGCGCGCGGCACGCCCGTTGCCCAGCCGGCGGAGTAGGGGAGGTGGTCCGCGCGCTCGCCCTGGCCCTCCTGCTCGGCCTTCCGAGCGCGGCCTCCGCCGTGCAGCCCGACGAGGTGCTGCCCGACCCCGCCCTGGAGACGCGCGCCCGCGCCATCTCGGCCGGGCTGCGCTGCCTCGTGTGCCAGAACGAGTCCATCGACGACTCCGGCGCGGGCCTCGCGCGCGACCTGCGCCTGCTCGTCCGCGAGCGCCTGACGGCGGGCAACAGCGACGCGCAGGTGCGCGACTACCTGGTCAGCCGCTACGGGGACTTCATCCTGCTGAAGCCGCCCGTCGACGCGGAAACCGCCCTGCTGTGGGGCATGCCCGCCCTGGTGCTCGGCGCGGGCGCGCTCGGCCTGCTGCTGTCGCAGCGCCGCCGCCCGGTCCCGGCTCCCGCGGCCCCGCTCAGCCCCGCCGAGCGGGACCGGCTCGCCCGCCTGCTCGACGCGGAGCGGCAGGCTTGATCGGGCCTCACCTCGGAGCCACGTCGTTTTCGTCATTGCGAGCGATAGCGAAGCAATCCAGCCGACCGGTGCCGCATGGATCACGGCCGTTACAGCGATCCCGGCGCCGGATTGCTTCGCTGTCGCTCGCAACGACGGGGAACGGAGTCCACGGCTCCCCCGCGATTACGTTTCGGGAGCGCCCGCCGGCGGTGGCGCGCGCCTTTCGCCCCCGCTAAGAAGGAGCGGACGGGCGAGGCGAAGCGGGGCCGGCGTGAAGGTCATCAGTTGGAACCTGCTGAACAAGCTCGGCGCGACCCTGGACGACGTGGTCGAGCTGATCGAGCGCGAGCGGCCCGACCTCCTGCTGATGCAGGAGGTCACGCACCCCTTCTCGACGCTGCGCGACCGCGTGGGCGGCGCCTACGCCTGGGAGCCGCAGCCCGGCCGCATCCACGGGCTCGCGGTATGGAGCGCGGCCCCCCTCCAGCAGGTGCCGCTGATCGGCGCCTTGACGCCGGGAGCCTGGTTCCGCCGCATCTGCCAGGTGGTGACGGTGGGCGAGGTCGGCATCGCCAACGTCCACCTGTCGCACGGGCAGCGGCTGAACCGCCGCCAGCTCCGCGAGGTCGCCGGGCACCTGCCGGCGCGGGCGGCCGTGCTGGGCGACTTCAACCTGGTGGGGCCCGCCATGCTGCCCGGCTTCCGCGACGTGGGGCCCCGCCGGCCCACCCACCGGATGGGCGAGATCGTGCCGCTCCGCATCGACCGCTGCCTCGCGCGCGGCCTGCACTGCGCGGACGCGGCCGTGCTGCCCCGCCGCGGCTCCGACCACCGGCCCATCCGCGTGCGCCTCGTCGCGGAGGCGGGCGAGGCCGGGCAGGTTCCGGCCGTGTTCAGATATAGGGGAGCAGCAGCCGCAGCCCCGCGTCGCGCAGGCGGGTGGGCAGGCTTCGGGCGTTGAGGTCGGCGAGCCGCAGCCGCGCGCGCTTCTGCGCGTCGATGCGCGCTTCCAGCTCGCGGGCGAGCGGCCGGTCGTAGAGCTCCACGTCGAGCTCGAAGTTGAGCCGGAGGCTGCGCATGTCCCAGTTGGCGCTGCCGATCAGGCTCCACTGCCCGTCGATCGCCAGCAGCTTGGAATGGTTGAACGGTTCCGGGCCGACCCACACGCGCACGCCGTGCTCCAGCAGGGGCGCGATGTGGGCCCGCATGGCGAGGTCCACGAAGCGGTGGTTGCTGCGCTCCGGCACCACGAGGTCGACCTCCACCCCGCGCAGCGCCGCCAGCACCAGCGCCGTGACCAGCGTCTCGTGCGGCAGGAAGTAGGGCGTCATCAGCCGGATGGTGGCGCGCGCGCAGCCGAGCGCCTCCAGGAGGACCAGCTCGATCTTCTCGACGTCGGCGTCGGGGCCCGAGGCCACGACCCGGGCCACCGCGTCCCCGCGCGCCCCGAGGTCGGGGAACCAGGCCGGGCCGTCGAGCTCCTCGCGGGCCGTAAAACTCCAGTCGCGCGCGAAGGCGTCGGCGAGTTGCGCCGCCACCGGGCCCTCGATGCGGAAGTGGGTGTCGGCCACGGCGTGCCGCGGGTGGTCGGCCAGCACGTTCCCGGCCCCGATGTTGATGCCGCCCGTGAAGGCCACCGCGCCGTCCACCACGAGCAGCTTCTTGTGGCTGCGCAGGTTCAGGAACGGCATCCGCCAGGGCAGGGCGGAATGCATGAACAGCGCGGTCGGCACCCCCCGCCCGCGCAGCGTGCGGCGGATGGCCGGGAAGTAGCCGCTTCCCATGCCGTCCAGCAGCACCCTGACCGCGACCCCGCGGTTCGCGGCCTCGGCCAGCGCCTCGGCGAAGCGCAGCCCCACGGCGTCGCGGTGCATGATGAAGGTGGAGAGCGCCACGCTTCGTTGCGCCCCCGCGATGGCGGCCAGCATGGCGGGGTAGGCCTCGTCGCCGTTGCTGAGCACGGTGACGGCGTTGCCGCCCTCGGCCGGTCGGCCCGTGATCCGCCGCGCGGCGCGGTCCAGGGCCTCGAAGGGGGCCGGGATCGCGCGGGCGAGGTGGCGGGTGCCGCGCGCGCGGGGCGGCCTCGGCGCCCTGGCCTGCCGGGCGCGGCGCACCACCCGGTTGACGCCGAACATGACGTAGAACAGCGCCCCCCACACGGGCGCGATCCAGGCCAGCCCGATCCAGCCCGTGCAGGCGGACACGTCGCGCTTGGTGAGCAGCGTGTGGCCCGTGACCCCGAGCGCCAGCAGGAGCCCCAGGGGGGTCGCGACGGGCGCCCAGACGCGGTCCACGCCGGCCAGCAGCCATTCCCAGTCGGTGAACACCCCGAAAACCCCGTCCCGCGCCCGCGGGGGGCGTGATACCGGGCGCCCGGCACGAGGTCCAGCCGCGGCGGGCACGCGCCGGAGGCCGGCCGAGCTTACCAAGATTTCATCGGCCGGAAATGGTCGTGTAAGCCTGCCCTCCCCATGTTGTGACCATGGACGCGGGGGATGGCCCGACATGTCCGCGGCTGCAAGCCATCAAGGAGAACACCGATGATCAAGTCCGAAGGGGCCGGCACCGGCCCGCGCAACCGGCGCCGTGCGGCCCTGCTCGGCGCCGCGGCGGTTATGGCGCTGGGCGGCGTCGCGGCCCAGACCGCGCTGGTGCCGAGCCACGGCGCCCACGCGGCGCAGATCGAGGCCCAGCCCGCCCCCTCCCACATCGCGCCCGGCTCCTTCGCGGACGTGGTGGACCGCGTGTCGCCCGCGGTGGTCTCCGTCAAGGTGAAGATCACCGAAAGCGGCGACCAGGCCGACTCGGACGACCAGGACGGCGGCCCCTCGCTGCCCAACGTGCCGAAGGACGACCCGCTCTACCGCTTCTTCAAGCAGTTCGGCCAGGGCCAGGGCGGCATGCCCCACGCCCACCCGCGGACCGGCATGGCGCAGGGTTCCGGCTTCTTCATCAGCCCGGACGGTTACGTGGTGACCAACAACCACGTCGTGGAGAACGCGACCGACGTGCAGATCACCCTGCAGGACGGCAAGGTGGTGCCCGCCACCGTCGTGGGAACCGACAAGAAGACCGACCTGGCGCTTCTGAAGGCCAAGACCGGCGACAACTACCCCTACGTGCCCTGGGCCAACGCGACCCCGCGCGTGGGCGACTGGGTGATCGCGGTGGGCAACCCCTTCGGCCTGGGGGGCACCGTCACGGCGGGCATCGTGTCGGCGCGCGGCCGCGACATCGGCGCCGGGCCCTACGACGACTTCCTGCAGATCGACGCGCCCGTGAACCGCGGCAACTCGGGCGGCCCGACCTTCAACACCGAGGGCCAGGTCGTGGGTATCAACACCGCCATCTTCTCGCCCTCGGGCGGCAGCGTCGGCATCGGCTTCGCGATCCCCGCCGAGGTCGCCAAGGACGTGATCTCCTCGCTGAAGACCAACGGGTCGGTGGCGCGCGGCTGGCTCGGCATCCAGATCCAGCCCGTGTCGTCCGACATCGCCGACAGCCTCGGCCTGAGGGACACCAAGGGCGCGCTGGTGGCCGAGCCGCAGAAGGGCTCGCCCGCGGCCGCGGCCGGGGTCAAGTCCGGCGACGTGGTCACGGCCGTGAACGGCGAGACCGTGGACGGGCCGCGCGAGCTGTCGCGCAAGATCGCCGGCATGGGCCCGGACAAGAAGGTCGACCTGAGCCTGTGGCGCGACGGCGAGAGCCGCACCGTGCAGGTGACGCTGGGCCGCCTCCCGGCCGACAAGGAGGCCAAGGCCGAGACGGCACCCCCGCAGGAGGACGACCGGGCGCAGCTCGCCTCGCTCGGCGTGACGCTGGTCCCGTCCTCCGCCGTGCCGGGGGGCGCCAAGGAGGGCGTGACGGTGGCCCAGGTCGACCCGGACGGGGTCGCGGCGCAGAAGGGGCTGAGCGCCGGCGACGTCATCCTGGAGGCGGGCGGCAAGCCGGTGTCGCGTCCGTCCGAGGTGTCGGCGGCCTTCAACGCCGCCAAGAAGGACGGCAACAAGGCGCTGCTGCTGCGGATCAAGAGCGGCGACTCCGTCCACTACCTGGCGCTCGCCACCAAGGCCACCGGCTGAGGCCCGCGCGGCGCGCGACTCCTCGCGCGCCGCGCCTTCCTGACCGGCAGGACGGGCGGACCGGCATGAAGATCCTGGTCATCGAGGACGACGCGGAAGCGGCAGGCTACCTCGCCAAGGCGTTCGGCGAGGCCGGCCACGCGGTTGACGTCGCGCGCGACGGGCTGGACGGCTACGCGCTGGCGCGCGAGGAGCGCCACGACGTCCTGATCGTCGACCGCATGCTCCCCAAGATGGACGGGCTGTCGCTGATCGGCGCCCTGCGCGAGCAGAAGGTCGACACGCCCGTGCTGATCCTGTCCGCGCTCGGCCAGGTCGACGACCGCGTGAAGGGGTTGCGGGCGGGGGGCGACGACTACCTGTCCAAGCCCTACGCCTTCGCGGAGCTGCTGGCCCGCGCCGAAAGCCTCGCGCGGCGCAAGGCGGCCGGCCCCGGCCCCGAGGCGACCGTCTGCCGGGTCGGCAGCCTGGAACTCGATCGGCTGTCCCACAAGCTCACGCGGGCGGGGCGCGACATCCCCCTCCAGCCGCGCGAGTTCCGCCTGCTCGAATACCTGATGCGGCACGCGGGGCAGGTCGTCACCCGCACCATGCTGCTCGAAAACGTGTGGGACTACCACTTCGACCCGCAGACCAACGTGATCGACGTCCACATCTCGCGGCTGCGCGGCAAGATCGACCGGGGCCCCGAGCCGCCGCTGCTGCACACGATCCGCGGCGCCGGGTACATGATCCGTGACGCCGCTCGGTAAGCTCGTCCGCACCACCGTCTTCAAGCTCTCGCTGGCCTACCTGGTGCTGTTCGCGGTGGGGTCCGCCTTCGTGCTGGGCGGGGTCGCCTGGAACGTCAACCTCCTGCTCGACGCCCAGATCGGGCAAACGATCGAGGCCGAGATCACCGGGCTCGCCGAGCAGTACGAGGGCGGCGGGATGCGCGGGCTCGTGCAGGTGATCGAGCGCCGCGTGGCCCAGCCCGGCTCGGCGCTCTACCTCGTCACCGACCACGCCGGGCAGACGCTCGCGGGCAACGTCGCGACCCTGCCCGAGGGCGTGATCGACCACCCCGGCCTGGTCGAGACCACCTACGAGCGGCCCGGCGACCCGCGGCGCAGTTCCACGGCGCTGGCCCGCGTCTTCCTGCTGCCCGGCGGCTTCAGGCTGCTGGTGGGCCGCGACCTCGACGAGCGCGAAACCCTGCGCGCCGTGATCCTGCGCGCGCTGGTCAACTCGCTGCTGTGGCTGGCCGGCATCGGCACGGTCGGCGGCGTGCTGGTGGCGCGCCGCGTGCTGCGCCGGGTCGACACCATGACGGACACGGCCCGCTCGATCATGACGGGGGACCTGTCGCGGCGCCTGCCGGTGGGCGGGGCGGGGGACGAGCTGGACAGGCTGGCCCAGAACCTCAACGCCATGCTGGACCGCATCGGCGTGCTGGTGGCGGGGATGCGGGAGGTGTCCGACAACATCGCCCACGACCTGCGCACGCCCCTGACCCGGCTCAGGAACGGGGCCGAGGACGCGCTGCGCACCGCGGACCGGCCCGAGCAGTACAGGGCGGCGCTGGACAAGGTCATCGAGGAGGCCGACCGGTTGATGAGCGTCTTCTCGGCCCTGCTCATGATCGCCCGGGCGGAAGCCGGCACGGGCGGGGGCGGTGCCGTCGCCTGCGAGGTGGGCGCCCTGGTCCGGGACGTGGTGGAGCTTTACGAGCCCGCGGCCGAGGAGGCGGGCGTGACGCTGCGGGCCGCGGTGGACGGCCCGGTCCACGCGGTGCTCAACCGCGAGCTGGTCGGCCAGGCCGTCGCCAACCTGATCGACAACGCCCTGAAGTACGGCGCGCCCGCCGGGGAGGGGTCTGAACCCGCCTCCGTGACCGTGTCGGCCGCCCGGGTGGGCGACCGCGTCGCGCTGTCCGTCGCCGACACCGGGGCGGGCATCGCGCCCGAGAACCGCACCCGCGTGCTCGACCGCTTCGTGCGGCTGGAGCAGGCCCGCACCCGGCCCGGCTCCGGGCTGGGCCTGTCGCTGGTCGCGGCCGTCGCGCACCTGCACGGCGGCACGCTGCGGCTGGAGGACAACCGGCCCGGCCTGCGGGCCGTGCTCATCCTGTCCACCGGACCCGAGGGGCGGGACGCCGCCGCGCGCCCCGAAGCCGTCCCGGCTCTCGCCGGTGCGCCGGGGCCCTGACCCCTCAGACCGGAACCGTGGCGCGCCGGGCGAGGCGGATCTCGGGGTTGCGCGGGGCGGGCAGGTGGGCCTGCACCACCGTGCCCTCGCCCGGGCGCGAGCGGATGCGCAGGGTGCCGCCGTGCAGCTCCAGGAGCGAGCGGGCGATCGCCAGCCCCAGCCCGGACCCCTTCATGCCGTTGCGCAGCGTCGGCGCGGTCTGCTCGAAGGGGCGGCCCAGGCGGCGGAGCGCCTCGGGCGCGATGCCGCATCCCGTGTCGGCCACGAAGACGTTCAGGCCGCCGTTGGCGTTGCGCGCCCGCAGGGCGATCCGGCCGCCTTCGGGCGTGAACTTGCAGGCGTTGACCAGGAAGGTGTGCAGCACCTTGTCCAGCGCCGCCCGGTCCGCGTGGACCAGGCAGCCGGGCGAGGTGTCGAGCGTGAGCGCGAGGCCCCGCTCCGCCGCCTGCCCCCGGACGGCGGCCGCGGCGGCCGCGACGCTCTCCTCGATCGGGTAAAGGGAGCGTTCCAGCCGGACCTTGCCGGATTCGAGCCGGGACATCTCCAGCACGTCGGAGATGACCGCGAGCAGGCCCTCGCCGCTCGCGCGGATGTCGGCCGCGTAGTCCACGTACTTGCCGGTCCCGAGCGGCCCGAAGGCCTGCGTCGCCATGATCTCGGAGAAGCCGATGATGGCGGTGAGCGGCGTGCGGAGCTCGTGGCTCATGTTGGCCAGGAACTCGGATTTGGCGCGGTTGGCGCTCTCGGCCTCGGCCTTCTTCTCCGCGTGGCGCTCGGCGAGGTCGGCCAGCTCCTGGGCCTGGGTTTCCAGCGCGTGGCGGGACCGGCGCAGGTCGGCCACGGTCGCCATCAGGCGGCGCTCGGAGTCCATCAGCCGCTCCTCGTGCAGCTTCAGGGTGGTGATGTCGGTGCCCACCGACACGTAGCCGCCGTCCTTGGTGCGGCGCTCGTTGATCTGCAGCCAGCGCCCGTCGCCGAGCTGCGCCTCGTAGGAGCGGGCGGCCGCGGCGCCGCCCTCGGTCAACGGCACGTGCGTCTGCACCAGGGTTGGGACCGCGTTGGCGATCACGTCCGCGTAGCAGCTGCCGGGAGGCACCGCGCCGGGCACGAGGTTGTGCAGCTTCAGGAACTTGGAATTGCAGGTGACCAGCCGGTTGTCGGCGTCCCACAGCACGAAGGCTTCCGAGATGCCCTCGATGGCGTCGGCCAGGCGCACGTCGGCGGTGGCGCTGCGCTCCGCGAACAGTTTCTCGTCGGTGATGTCCACCGCGATGCCGACCAGGCTCCGCTCGCCCGTGTTGCCGTCCCGCAGCAGCTCCGCCCGGACCCGCAGCCACACCCACAGGCCCGCGACGTTGCGCAGGCGGAACACGTGGTCGATGGCCGTGACGCGGCCATCGGCGAGCTGTTCGGCCACCGCGGACAGGTCGTCGTCGGCCGGGTGGACCAGCGCGTTCACGTCGCCGAACGACACGAACTCGGAGGACGCCTGCATCCCTAGCATGGCGTACATCGACTCGGACCAGTAGATGCGGCCCCGCGCCAGGTCCCAGTCCCACAGCCCGCACCGGCCGCGGTTGAGCGCCGTGTCGATGCGCCGGTGGACGCGCCCGTAGAGCCGCGCTTGGTCGCCGGCCGCCCCCTTCTGCCAGAAGTAGGCGAAGGCCACCACCGCGAAGGCCAGCACGGTGGCGAGCAGCAGCAGGGCGGAACGGACCGCGGCGCGGCGCCAGTCGGTGAGCAGGCTCGGCACGGGATGGACGATGGCGACCTGCCCGTAGGGCGCGCTGAGCGCACGCACGGAGGCGAGCGCGTCCTCCCCGTCCGACAGGGTGATGCGCAGCACGCCCGCCTTCTCGTTGAAGGTGGTGAGGGGCTGGCCGGGGCCGAGGCGGTCGAACAGCGTCTCCTTGCTGGGACGGTTCGCGACCTCGGGCTCGGGCGGCAGTACGCCGACGACCTCGCCCGCCGCGTCCGACAGGATCACCTGGCGGCCGGACGCCAGCGCCCGGGCCGGCAGGCGGCCCAGCAGCGTCTCGATCAGCCCGGCCGTCTCGCTGTGGGCGAGGGCGTCGTTGAGCTGGGTCGCGACCGCGGTGCTGACGAGCTCGATGTCGTCCACGGCGTCGCTCATGGCGCGGGCCCGGGACTGCCTGAGCTGAACCCAGGTGCCGACGATCAGCACGCCGAGGAACAGCGCCACCATGAAGGGCACCACCCGGCGCAGAAGGCGCTCGTACTCGACCGTGCGCGACCGCGACGGGTTGGACAGCGCGTAGGCCAACCCCTGAAGCGACCCCGCCCGCGCGAAATCGCCCGCCGCTTTCGCGCGCGCCATGCTGTCCGCCTCCTCGATCCCGGAGCGTCCGCCTTGCGGACGCGGGGCCGGGATCAGCGATCCGGGCCGAGTTTGCCGCACCAACCCGAATCGACCCTATCTGAATCTCGCTCCGGGCCCTTGTCCAGGACTTATTAACCGCCGGTTACGGCGCCGCCGCGCCGAACGGACGGCTCCGCGCGCGCGACAAGCCTCGGACGTTCAAGCGCGCAGCCGCTCGGCCTCCGGCTCGTCCGCCGCCCCGAAGGTCACGGCGCCGCCGCGCGGCAGCGTCCGGTGGAAGTAGAAGGCCGCGGCCCCGTTCGCGACGCCCAGCGCGACCAGCAGCACGGGGTCGGGGACGCGCAGCGCGGCCGACTGCAACCCCGCCACGACCACCGACCCCAGCACCATGAACAGGGCGTTGAGCACGCTCACGCCCGCCACCACGCGCGCGCGCCGGTCGGGGCTCGACCACGACTGCACGGCCGCGAACAGGGGCACGGAGAACAGGCCCCCCGCGGCCGCCAGGCCCACCAGGTCGAACGCGACCCGGAGCCCCAGCGGGCTGCGCAGGAAGTCGTGCAGGCCCATCGCGGCCGAGGAGGACCCGAGCGGCAGCGTCGCGACCCCGACGTCCACCAGGAACCCCGCCATGGCGACCGCGGCCAGCGGCACGTGGCGGATGAAGATGCGGCCCCGCGCGATCAGCACGGTGGCGAGCGAGCCCAGGCCCACGCCGATCGCGAAGAACACGCTGATCGCGGTCTCCACCTCGACGCCGCCGCCGATCCGCTCCTTGACCACGAGCGGGACCAGCGACAGCGTCACCGCCCCGCTCAGCCAGAACCAGCTCACCCCCAGCGCGCCGACCCACAGCCGCCGGCTCGCCCGCAGGTCCGCGATCATGCCCACCGTGGAGCGCAGGACGTTGCGCTCCACGCGCAGGCCGGGCGCCGCCACGGCCGTCGAGGGGATGAACAGGGTCGCGGCCCAGGAGGCCACCGCCACCGCCACGAGCTCGCCCACCACCAGGACCACGGGCGTGCTCCTGAGCCCCGTCACGCCGCCCGCCACCAGCCCGAGCAGGATGGCCACGAAGGTCGCGCCCTCGATGAAGGCGTTGCCGGCCGTCAGCTCCTCCGTGCTCAGGTGGTCGGGCAGGATGCCGTATTTGACGGGGCTGAACAGCGCCGCGGTCGCGCCAAGGAGGAACAGCGCCCCGAACAGCGTCGCGACCGAGCCGAACGCGAAGGCCGCGGCCACCAGGAGCTGCACGGCCAGCTCGCCCGCCTTCAGCCAGCGCGCGGTTCGCGCCTTGTCGCTCGCGTCCGCGAGCTGCCCGCCCGCGGCCGACAGCAGGAGCGAGGGGGCGATGAACACCCCCACCGCCAGCGTCACCAGCGGCCCCGCGGCCTGCTCGCCCACGCGGAACAGCACCATCATGGCGAGCATGGTGCGCACGAGGTTGTCGTTGAAGGCGGAAAAGAACTGGCACCAGAAAAGGGGCGCGAACCGGCGCGTCACGAGCAGCCGCAGAACAACCATTCACCACCATCCCGCTTCGCGGCCCGAGGCCCACGCCGGGAGCCTTTAACCGCCCGGGGTGCGCCGAGGCAAACGCGCGTGTTAACCGGCTTCGAGCTTGGCCACCGGCCGCAGCGCGATCTGCGCGGCGGCCGGCGCCGCCTTGGGGGAGTCGCCCGCGACCTGGACGGTGGGCACCGCGAAGCCGATGCCGTTCTCCGCGAAGACCTGGTTGATCATCAGCAGCGCGCGGCGCCGGCCCAGGAACTGCACCTCGCCGGGCTTGGTCATCATCTTGGTCTGCACCTGGATCGCGAAGTCGCCGAATTGGACCACGCCCTGCATCTTCAGCGGCGTGATGATGCCGGGGCCGAGCTCGGGGTCGGCGGCGAGCGTCGCGCCGATCGTCTTGACGAGCTTGCGGACGCGGTCGAGGTCGGTGCCGTAGGGCACGTTGAACACGATCTTGTCCACCACCCAGTCGCGGCTCTGGTTCTGCACGGCCCCCAGGATGCCGAAGGGCACGGTGTAGAGGGCGCCGCGCTGGTGGCGCAGCTTCACCGAGCGGAGGCTGAAGGACTCCACCGTCCCCTTGTAGCTGCCGCTCTGGATGTATTCGCCGACCCGGAAGGCGTCGTCGATCAGGTAGAAGATGCCGCTGATGACGTCCTTCACCAGCGTCTGCGCCCCGAAGCCGATCGCCACGCCCACCACGCCCGCGGACGCCACCAGCGGCCCGATCTCGACGCCCGTGGCCGCCAGCGCCATCATGGCGGCCACCACCACGATGACGATCAGCAGCACGTTGCTCAGGATCGGCAGCAGGGTGCGCAGCCGGGCCGCGTGGACCGCGTCCGCCTCCTCGCCGGAGGCCGCGCCCGCCGCGAGCCTGCGGTCGATCAGCGCCTTGCACACGTGCCACAGGAAGTCCGCCGCGAGCGCGATCACCACCACGGACACGGCGCCCCGCACGATCCGGGTGGGCAGCGTGTCGCGCATGGCGAGCGTGGTGAAGTCGATGCCCAGGATGCGGGCCAGCAGCAGCGCCGCGCCCACGATGATGAGGGAGCGGACCCCGCGCTCGAACACCACCACGTCAAGCGTCTTGCTGTCGGCCACCGACACGCTCGCGCCCGCCGGGCGCAGCACGTGGTTGACCGACTCGCGCGCGAGCATCACGACGGCCGGCAGCGCGGCCGCGAAGCCGACGAGCCAGAAGGCCCGCTCCGCTCCCAGCACCCAGAGCACCCACAGGGCCAGCATCACCGCCGAGCGCGCCACCCGCAGGCCGGCCCGGTGGCGCTCCACGAAGTTGTCCGCGCGGGTCTCGGCGCCGGTGGCCAGCCGCATGCGGGGCGCCCGCCACACGGTTTCGACGCCGATCAGCAGCACCGCCACCGCCACTCCGTCGCCGCACAGCTCCGCCGACAGCGGCGACAAGCCGAACCGCCCCGCCATGTCGATCGTCTGCCACGCGAAGCCCACCAGGATCGCGACCGCGATCCAGCGCCGGTGGATGAACGCCGCCCCCGGCGTGGTGATCGGCACCACGCGGAAGCGCTGCGCGCCCGGCGCGAGCAGGATGCGGCCCGCCACGGCCGCGAGCCGCACCGCCAGGATGGCGATCAGGTAGCCGAGCACCACCTCCTTGAGCACCACCGGCCAGTCGAACAGCAGAAAAGCGCCCACGCTGCCCACGGAAAAGCTCAGCGCCAGGCCTGCGCCGTAGACGAGCCGGGCGAAGACGGCGCGCACCCGCTCGCGGGCCGACTCCAGCGTGAGCGCGAGCAGCCACACCTGCATGGGACGCATCGCGGCCCGGAACAGCGCCTCGGTGCCGAAGCCGAGCGCCACGAACACGGCGAAGAACAGCGCCACCGCCAGCCAGCCGCGCCGGTCCAGCGCGTCCGCCACCATGGCGCGCGCGACGCCGGCCTCGCGCCCGAGGTTGCGCGTGTCGGCCAGCAGGGCCAGCAGGTGGGCGCGCAGGCCGCCCAGGCGGTCGGCCGCGCCCATGGCCATCGAGTCGGCCGGTGCCTCGGGCGCGGGTGCCTCGGTCGCGGTCGCGGGCTTGCGGGGGAGCAGGGCCTGGATGTCCGGGTCGGCCAGGAGGTCGCGCAGCGTCTGCAGCTTGGCGGCCGCCGCCGGATCGGGGCCGGGCCGAGCCGGCTCGGCACCTGCGGCCCTGGACAGCAGCGCCCAGGCCAGGAGAAGCACCGCGGCGAAGCGCCACGCGCGGGGTCGCGAGGGTGGATCGAAACCCGGCACGCTGCTCATCCCTTCCCATCCCGCCGTCAACCCGAGGCACCGTACCACGCCTTTCGCCGCGGTCATGCGGCGGGTAACACCCGCGTGTGTTCGACCGACCAGGCCTTGCACGACGGGTGTGCGCCCGCGCCCCGATCGACGGGCCTCGCCGCGAGGTCAGGCATCCCGCACGCTGCCCTGCGATCGGCACAGGGCCGCGACTGCGGGTCGAAGCTTTCCGGTTCCGCCCTCCCGTCGCAGGGCGGGGCGAGGGGCGTCGCCCGGCGCCGGTCGCGTGACCCGGGTCCGGCGCCCCGGTCGGTGTCGGGCTCGCCTTGACAGGCCCCGACCCCGAGGCTAGCCGCCTCCCATGCCCCCCTCCGCTCCCGCCCCCGCGCTTCCCGCGGGCTTGTCAGACCTGGCCGCCACCTACGACGTGGTCCTGTGCGACCTGTGGGGCGTGGTCCACGACGGGACGCGGGCGTTCCCCCCGGCGCTCGACGCCCTGCGCCGGTTCCGGGCCGCGGGCGGCACCGTGGTGCTGCTCACCAACGCCCCCCGCCCGCGCGGGCCGGTGCTGGACCAGCTCGAACGTCTCGGCGTCACGCCCGACTGCTTCGATGCCGCCGTGACGTCGGGTGACGTCACGGTCAACGCCATCGCGGCGCGGGGCGACGCCCCCGTCCACCACATCGGGCCCGAGCGCGACCTCTCCCTGTTCGAGGCGGTGCGGGCCCACGCCGGGCGCGCGCCGCCCTTCGCGGGCCTGGAGGACGCCCATTACGTCGTGGTGAGCGGGCTGCGCGACGACGCGACCGAAACGCCCGACCACTACGCGGCCGAGCTCGACGCCATGCGGCGGCGCGGCCTCACCATGATCTGCGCCAACCCGGACGTCTCGGTTCACGTGGGCGACGCCCTGCGCTACTGCGGGGGCGCGCTCGCCCAGGCCTACGCGGCGCTGGGCGGCGAAACGGTTCTGGCCGGCAAGCCCCACCCGCCCATCTACGAGGCGGCGCTGGCCGAGGCCGGGGCGCTGCGGGGCGGCGCGGTGGACCGCGCCCGGGTGCTCGCGATCGGTGACGGGCTCAACACCGACGTCGCGGGGGCGTCGGCCCAGAACCTCGACGTGCTGTTCATCACCGGGGGCCTGCACCGCGACGACCTCCATCCCGAGGGCGGGGACGAGCCCGACCCCGCGCGCTACGCGGAGCGCCTCGGCGCCCTCACCCATCCCGTCCGGGCCGCCATGCCGCGGCTGGTCTGGTCGCGCCCGGGGCTTGGCGTATAAGGGAGCGGATCGGATCACCCCGGGACCCCGTTCCTTGCCGACACGCCGCAGCGCCGCCGGGTCCGCCGGCTTCCTTGTCCACGACCTCGCCTGGGCGCACGATCCCGTGCCCGATGCCCTGCGCGGCGCCGTGGTGGCGATCGGCAACTTCGACGGCGTCCACCGCGGCCACGCGGCCGTGATCGGCCAAGCGGTCGGCCTCGCGCGCCGCCTCGGCCGGCGCTGCGTGGCCTGCACCTTCGAGCCCCATCCCGCCGACTACTTCGCCGGGCCGGGCACCGTGTTCCGGCTGACCCCCGAGGCCGCCAAGGCCGACCTCCTGGGGCGGCTGGGCGTCGACGGCATGGTGGTGCTGCCCTTCGACGCCCGCATGGCGGCGCTCGGGGCCGAGGACTTCGTGCGCGAGATCCTGGTGGAGCGGCTGGCGGTCGCGGCCGCCGTGGTGGGCTACGACTTCCACTTCGGGGCGCGCCGGTCCGGGTCGCCCGCCTTCCTGGCCGAGGCCGGGCGGCGCCACGGTTTCGCGGTGGAGGTGATCGGCAAGGTTTCGGCCGACGCGCGCGGCGCGCTCGCCACCGTGTCCTCCACCGCGGTCCGCACCCTGCTGGAGGAGGGCGACGTCAAGGCCGCGGCCGCCCTGCTCGGCCACGACCACGTCGCGGTCGGCGAGGTACTGCACGGCCAGAAGCTCGGCCGCACGCTGGGCTATCCCACGGCCAACCTCCGCCTCGACCCGTCCTGCCGGTTGCGGCACGGCATCTACGCCGTGACCGTGCGGGGCGCGGGCCTCGACGGCGCGGGGGTGGCGAGCTTCGGCCGGCGCCCCACCGTCGACAACGGGGCCCCGCTCCTGGAAACCTACGTGTTCGACTTCTCCGGCGACCTGTACGGGCGCGCGCTGGAGATCGGGTTCGTGGACTGGATCAGGGCGGAAGCCAAGTTCGACGGCATCGACGACCTGGTCCGGGCCATGAGGGTGGACGAGGCGCGGGCGCGCGTCGCGCTGGAACTGCGCGCCCGGGAGAGGGAGTCCCCGCCCGCCTGACCGGGCGGCCTCGCGTGGCCGACGCCGAGGGCCGGTCCGGCAAAACCGGCCGGGGGCAAGCCCCGCGCAAGGTGCTGTTAAGGTGAACAGCTTCACAGTGACGCCCATCGCGTCACGGCGGTGCGTTCAGTTTCCCCGAAGCAGTTCCCCCTTATGCCCTCATCAGAAGATCACGTCGACCCGCGCGGCGCGCACGGCCACGGCCGCGCGGTGCCGCCGCCTTCCGCGGCCCTCCCCCTCAAGGACACGGCCGGCTGGCAGGCGCTCTACACGTCCATGCTGGGCCACATCACGGGCAACGTCGAGACCTGGCTGCGCGACTACCTGGCCCAGATGATGGCGGCGCAGGGGGTGGCGGCGGCCTCGCAGGCCGGTCCGGGCGGCGCGGCCGTGGTCGCGACCCCGCCCTGGCTCCAGCCCTTCAAGGACCCCGACAACGTCCGCTTCACGCGCACGCCCGATCACATCCTGCTCCAGGAGCGGGGCGTCTGGACGCAGCTCTTCGCGACCAACGACGAGCCGGGCGCGCCGCTCGCGCCCGAACCCGAGCCGGCTCCGGTCGAGCGCCGGTCCTACGTGCTGCCCCCGGGCGTTCGCAACTCCCGCACGCCCGACCGCCTGCTCGCCAAGCCCGAGGCGCCGGTCACCGTTGAGGCGGAGGTGGTCGAGGCCGGGCCGCACTTGACCGCCGTCGAGGCGCCACGGCCCGTGACCGACTGCATCGCGGCCGACGTGCCCGCCGCGGCTGACCTCCCCTTGATGGCGCTGGTCGCCGAGGGTTTCGAGGCCGCCCGCGCCGTTGAGCGGGCCGAGGAAGAGATCCTGGCCGCGGCCGCGGCCGCCATCGAGGAAGCCTGGGCCGAGGTCGCGCCGCAGCCCTGGGGCGACATCATCCAGCTCGGCCCCGTGGAGGTGCCGGCGGCGGCCGTCGAGCAGGGCAACGCCCGCGGCGCGCCGGCCACCATCCTGCTCGAATGGTGCGAGGACCTGCTTCCCGCCTTCGAACCGGCCGCAGGTCCCGACGACGACCTCGCGGCCGCGTGGATGAACCGGATCGAGGCGGAGGCCGCCCGCGACGTCGTGCCCGTCGTGGCCGGCGCGGAGGCCGTCGAGCCCGAGGCTGCGCCGGCCGAGGCTCGCGTCGACCCGGCCGGGCCGATCGCGCCCGATGCGGCAACTCACGAGGTCGTCGCCTCAGCCGAGCCCCGGCCTTCCACCGCGGCGGAGGCCGCCGGACCGGACGTGGACGAGGCTCCGTTCGACGCCGTCGTCCCGCCCGAGGGCTCCACTCCCCCCGACCTGCCCGAAGCCGCCCCCGCCGCGGCCGGCCACGGTGCCGAGCCGCAGCCCGCCGCGGAGGCCCCGAACCCCGCCGCCCAGCCGGCCAACGCCCTGCACCTGGCCTTCCTGGGCGCACCCGCCCAACCCAAGCCCGTGCGCCGCACCCGCGTGACGGGCGCCTACGAGCATCCCTCGCTCGACCTGCTGGCCGAACCCTTGAGGCAGGCCGCGGGCGCAACCGTGACCCGCGAGACCCTTGAACAGAACGCGCGTTTGCTTGAGGGCGTCCTGGAGGATTTTGGGATCCGGGGCGAGATCATCAACGTGCGGCCCGGCCCGGTTGTGACGCTTTACG
>CAXTDZ010000091.1:0-17493 GCA_964243035.1 uncultured Lichenihabitans sp. | reverse complement strand
CAGGACGACCTCGTCAACGAGGGCGGCATCATGGACCTGTGGGTGCGCGAGGCGCGCCTGTTCAAGTACGGGTCGGGCACCGGCACCAACTTCTCCCGGCTGCGCGGCGAGAACGAGAAGCTGTCGGGCGGCGGCCGCTCGTCGGGGCTGATGAGCTTCCTGAAGATCGGCGACCGGGCGGCGGGCGCCATCAAGTCGGGCGGCACCACCCGGCGCGCCGCCAAGATGGTGGTGGTGGACGCCGACCACCCCGACATCGAGGCCTACATCGACTGGAAGGTGCGCGAGGAGCAGAAGGTGGCGGCCCTCGTCACCGGCTCCAAGCTCAACAAGCGGCACCTCAAGGCCATCCTGCGCGCCTGCCTCAACTGCGAGGGGCCGGGCGACGACTGCTTCAACCCCGACAAGAACCCCGCGCTCAAGAAGGAGATCAAGCAGGCCCGCAAGGCCGCGGTGCCGGACGGCATGATCAAGCGCGTGCTCCAACTGGGCCGCCAGGGCCACACGGAGCTCGACCTGCCCGAGTTCGACACCGACTGGGACTCGGAAGCCTACCTCACGGTGGCGGGCCAGAACTCCAACAACTCGGTCCGCGTGACCGACGCGTTCCTGCGCGCGGTCGAGGAGGACGCGCCCTGGAGCCTGAAGCGCCGCCTCGACGGCAAGCCCCACAAGGTGCTGCCCGCCCGCGCGCTGTGGGAGAAGATCGGCTACGCGGCCTGGGCCTCGGCCGACCCGGGCCTGCAGTACCACACCACCATCAACGATTGGCACACCTGCCCCGCGGCGGGGGCGATCAACGCCAGCAACCCGTGCTCCGAGTACATGTTCCTGGACGACACGGCCTGCAACCTGGCGTCGCTGAACCTGCTCCAGTTCCGCGACGAGGCGACGAAGCGCATCAACACCCGCGCCTACGAGCACGCCGTGCGGCTGTGGACCGTGGTGCTGGAGATCTCCGTGCTGATGGCGCAGTTCCCGAGCCGGGAGATCGCGCGGCTCTCCTACGACTACCGCACGCTGGGCCTGGGCTACGCCAACGTGGGCGGGCTCCTGATGGCCTCGGGCATCCCCTACGACTCGGCCGCGGGCCGCGCGATCTGCGGGGCGCTGTCGGCGATCATGACGGGCGTGTGCTACGCGACCTCGGCCGAGATGGCGCGCGAGCTCGGCCCCTTCGCGGGCTACGCGGCCAACGCGGACGCGATGCTGCGGGTGGTGCGCAACCACCGCCGCGCGGCGCACGGCGAGCCCGAGGGCTACGAGGGCGTGGCGGTCAAGCCCGTGCCCCTGGTCGCCGACGACTGCCCCGACGCCAACCTGACCGCCCGCGCCCGCGACGCCTGGGACCGCGCGCTCCGCGACGGCGAGGCGCACGGCTTCCGCAACGCGCAGGTCACCGTGGTGGCCCCCACCGGCACGATCGGCCTGGTGATGGACTGCGACACCACCGGCATCGAGCCCGACTTCGCCCTGGTTAAGTTCAAGAAGCTCGCAGGCGGCGGCTACTTCAAGATCATCAACCGCGCGGTGCCCGAAGCCCTGCGCTCGCTGGGCTACCGCGAGAGCGAGATCGCCGAGATCGAGGTCTACGCGGTGGGCCACGCGAGCCTGCGGCAGGCGCCCGCGATCAACCACGCGACCCTGCGCGCCAAGGGGTTTTCGCCCGAGAAGCTCGACGCGCTGGAGAAGGGCCTCGCCAGCGCCTTCGACATCAAGTTCGCGTTCAACAAGTGGGCGCTGGGCGCCGACTTCCTGACCGGCACGCTGAAGGTGCCGGCCGAGAGGCTGGAGGACCCGGGCTTCGAGCTGCTGCCGTGGCTGGGCTTCACCAAAGCCGAGATCGAGGCCGCCAACATCCACGTCTGCGGCGCCATGACGCTGGAAGGCGCCCCCCACCTCCGGCGCGAGCACGAGGCGGTGTTCGACTGCGCGAACCCCTGCGGGCGCACGGGCAGGCGCTACCTGTCGGTCGACAGCCACATCCGCATGATGGCCGCGGCGCAGCCGTTCATCACGGGGGCGATCTCCAAGACCATCAACATGCCCAACGACGCCACCGTCGAGGACTGCAAGGGCGCCTACATGCTGTCCTGGCGGCTCGGCCTCAAGGCCAACGCGCTCTACCGCGACGGGTCGAAGCTGTCGCAGCCGCTGAACTCCCAGCTGATCGAGGCCGAGGACGACGAGGAGGACGCCGTGGAGGCGCTGCTCGCGGCCCCCGTCCCGGCCCGGGCGGCCGAGGTCGCGGAGCGGATCGTCGAGCGCGTGGTGGAGCGGATCGAGCGCCGGAGGGAGCGCGAGAAGCTCCCCAACCGCCGCACGGGCTACACCCAGAAGGCGATCGTCGGCGGCCACAAGATCTACATCAAGACCGGCGAGTACAAGGACGGCCGCCTGGGCGAGATCTTCCTCGACATGCACAAGGAGGGCGCGGCCTTCCGGTCGATGATGAACAACTTCGCCATCGCGATCAGCCTCGGCCTCCAGTACGGCGTGCCGCTGGACGAGTTCGTGGAGGCCTTCACCTTCACGCGCTTCGAGCCCTCGGGTCCCGTGCAGGGCAACGACGCGATCAAGAACGCGACCTCCATCCTCGACTACGTGTTCCGCGAGCTGGCGGTCTCCTACCTCGACCGCACGGACCTCGCGCACGTGACGCCCCCCGACCTCACCTTCGACGCGATGGGCAAGGGCGAGACGGAGGGCCGGCCGGGCGCCAGGGGCGCGGGCGAGGCGAGCGTCATCTCCAAGGGCCTCGTCCGCTCCAAGGCGGACCGGTTCATGGTGGTGCGCGGCGGCCCCGCGGCACCCGACCCGGAGCGCCGCCCCGCGACCCTGACGGGGGGCTACCCGGTCGAGGGCGCGACCGCGCTGAAGCAGGACGCGAGCCGGATGCTGACCGAGGAGGTCGGCGTGCTCGGCACGCTGGCCTGGAGCGAGCCCGCCCCGCGCGCGAGCGTGGCGGACAAGAAGGCCGAGGCGCGCATGAAGGGTTACGTGGGCGAGGCCTGCCCCGAGTGCCAGAATTTTACGCTGGTGCGCAACGGGACCTGCCTCAAGTGCGACACCTGCGGGGCCACGACGGGTTGCAGCTGACCGGCCGGACGGGAACGTAACCGCGGGCGAGAAATCCTCGCCCGCGGCGACCCGAGATCCACGGCCCCGAACCTCCGCCATTCCGGCTACAGCATGGCGCCCGGCGGGACCGCGAACATCGGCGGGGCGGCCGAGGGCTTGCACCGCGTCCGTTCCGCCTTTACCCCGCCGCCGCCCGATGCCGACGTTCTTCGGACCTCGCCGCCGCGCTCCGACATGGTGGGGCGCTTACGACATCGGTCGCACCGTGACTGGAGGCGGCTGACGGCTGAGGCGGACCGGCCGAGCGGAGCCCGTCAGGCCGCGGGGCGCGGCGCCGGCGGGGCGAAGCGCTCCTCGTAGCTCATCAGGCCGGCCGCGAGCCGCGTCGCCTCCTCCGGCGACCGCTCGCCCGCGATGGCGTCCGCCACCGTGTCGCCGATCAGGGGCCCGAGCTTGAAGCCGTGGCCCGAGCAGGCGCTGACCACCCAGGCCTTCCCGCCCCAGGGTTTTACGGCGAACTGCTCCGAGTCGTCGCGCGTCACGGTGTAGAAGCAGATCTTCTTTTCCAGCACCTGGTAGCGGTCGAAGCCGCGGTAGGACAGGCGCGCGGCCCGCTCCAGCCGGGCCACGTCGGCCGGCGTCGCGACGCGGTCGCCGTCGGCGTCGCCCGCGCGGGTGAAGACGTGGTCGCCCACCTTCAGGCGCGTGCCGCGCCGGGGCGGCAGCGTGTAGGTGCCGCTCTCGATCCCCAGGTCGATCAGCACCGGCGCCGCGGCCCAGGCCTTGGCGAGGTCGGGGGGCGGCGCCACGTACATGACCGCCTGGCGCGAGGGCACCACGACGTCCTCCACGAGCGAGGTCAGCTTGTTGACCCAGGCGCCCGCCGCGACCACGACCCGGTCGGCGCGGTGCTCGCGGCCGTCCGCCACCACGGTGCCGGCCTCGGGGTCGACGGCGGTGACGCGGGTGTCGGCGTGGAAGCGCACGCCGCGGTTGCCGAGCGCGACCACGAGGTCGGTGAGGATGCGGATCGGGAAGAGCATGCCGCCTTCGTCGACCTCGACGGCGCGGGTGAGCCCTGCCGTCTCGACCATGGGGAAGCGCTCGGGCACGGCGGCGAGCGGGATGTCGCGCATCCCGGAGCCGAGCCGCGCGAGGCTGCGCACGACGGGCTCGTACCACCCCACGTCCTCGCGCACGAAGTAGGCGATCGGCGAGCGCGCGAAGTGGTCGGCGCCGATGTCGAGGAACAGGCGCTCGTACATCGCGAAGGCGGCCGGCATCAGGTAGGCGTAGCCCTCCATCGTGCCGTAGGCGTGCCGGGTGATGCGGTGCTCGTCGTAGGAGGAGGCGCGCGGGTTGGGGACCGGGCCCTGCTCGAACACCTCGACCGCGAAGCCGCGCCGGTCGAGCGCCCAGGCGGCCGACAGGCCGGCGATGCCGGCCCCCACCACGATCACCCTGCCGCGCGACCCCGCCATCAATGCACCGCCGCGGGCGCGGCCGGCTCGGGGGGCAGCCAGTTCAGGTCGCGCCGCCAGCCGGGCGACAGGCCCGCGAAGCGGGACAGCGACAGCTTGGACAGGTCCGCGAAGGAGCAGGCGCCGTCCAGCACGAGGTCGCGGATCGCGTGGCCGGTGGCGGGCGACAGGCCGAAGCCCACGCTCGACATCGTGGCGAGCGTCACGTTGTCGGGCGAGGCGAGCCGCTCGATCACAGGGCGCCCGTCCGGGGTGTTCTCGACGACCCCGGCCCAGGAGCGGATCACGCGGGCGTGGGCGGCGCGCGGCAGCAGCTCGGCGACGCGCTTGGCGAGACCGCGCAGCACGCTGCCCGAGGGGCGCGGGGGCGGCCCCTCCAGCGCCACCTCGTCGTACCATTCGTGCGGCCCGCCCCCGTAGGCCAGGTTGCCGCGCAGGGTCTGGCGGCCGTAGAGGCCGTGGCCGTCGACGCCGCCCATGGGCATCAGGGGCAGCGGCTCGGTGACGATCATCTCGGCGCGGGCGGGCGCCATCGGCAGGTCGATGCCCAGCATGGCCGCGAGCGCGCCGGTCTGGGGTCCCGCGGCGATCACCAGGGCGTCGCAGCCGAGGCGCCCGCCCGAGGTCTCGACGGCCGTGACCCGCCCCCCCGCGGTCTCGAAGCCGCGCACCGCCGTGTGCTGGCGAATGGTGACGCCGAGGTCCTGCGCGGCCCAGGCGTAGGCCTGGGCGGTGCGCTGCGGGTTGGCGTGGCCGCCGAAATGGAAGAGGACGCCGGACACCGCGTTGTCGCCGGCGAGCGGCACCATCTCGCGGACCTGCCGCCCGTCGAGCACCTCCATCTCGTAGCCCGCCGGGATGCGCATCCGCAGAAGCTCGTGGAAGTTGGCCTTGCGCGGGTCGACCTGGAAGACGAGGCGCTTCCTCTGGTACTCGGTCGGGTAGCCGAGCAGGTCGTCCATCTGCGGCCAGAGCCGCTGCTCCTCGTGGAAGAGCGGGCTCTGGTAGTGCGAGCAGCCGCCCCCGTTGCGGCCCGAGGCCTCGAAGCCCACGATCCCCTTGTCCAGCACCGCGACCTCGGCGCCGGAGCGCGCCAGCCACCAGGCCGCGGACAGGCCCGTGACCCCGCCGCCCACCACCACGACGGATGCGCCCGCCTGTCCCATCACCGACCTCGTTCCGTTCTAGTAGGGCATGCCGGCGCGCAACTGCTCCTCCTCGCGCGCGGTGCCAATGTCGTCGTAGGCGATCCACTGCGTCGAGATGCCGAACCACACGTTCCAGTTGTCGGTCACGGCCGCGGGTTCCTCCCCGTCGGCCAGCACGGCGAGCGGCAGCGGCCGCACGGGGGCGCGGTAGCCCGCGAGCGGGATCGACCCGGGCGCGACGCCCGCACCGAGCGCCATCATCAGCGCCACCTGCTCGCGGCAGCGCCGCGCCTGGCAGGCGCCCATGCAGGCGCGGGTGAGGCGCTTGATCTGGTCCTGGTCGAGCGGGCCGTCCTCGGCGAGCGTGCCCAAGCTTCGCCGGGCGATGGCGTTCGACCGCCAGCCGAGGTAGCGGGGCGGCTGCACGGCCAGGAGCTCGCCGCGGGTCACGTCCTCGCAGGTGCAGGCGGGCACGTCCTCGCCGCCGGTGGCGAGCAGCGCGCGCGCCCAGTCGAGCTGGTAGGCGAGGGCGTCGGGCCCCGGCGCGGCGGCTTCGGGGGGCGCAACGGCGTCGGTGGGCCGCCCCAGCGAGTGCAGGGCCGCGCGGGCCGCGGCGCGCCCGGCCTTGGCGGCATCCGCGCCCAGGCCGGCACAGTCGCCCGCCGCGAAGACCTGGCTGAGCGAGGTGGCGCCGTCGCCGGCGACCACGGGGACGTGGCCGCCCCGCTCCGGCGCCATGACGCGCCGGGCCCCGAGCACGTCCAGGAGCTCCACCACCGGCACGGCGCCGACCGCGAGGCAGATCGTGTCGCACGGGAGCGTCCGCCGCTCGCCCGAGGCGGTCGACACGAGCACGACGGCCGTGACGCCGTCCGGGCCGCTCTCGGCCGCGAGCGGCACATGGGCCGTGATCATGGCGACGCCGCGCCCCGCCAACGCCGCGAGGCGCGCCGGGTCGCCCTGCGGATCGTTCCGCGCCTCCACGAGGGCCGCGACCTCCAGGCCGTGCGCCAGCGCCAGTTCGGCCGTCCGGATTGCGAAGTCGCCCGAGCCGAGGATCACGAGGGCGCGGCCCGCGAAGGCGTCGTAGCGGGCGAGCAGCGCGTGGAGCGCCTGCGCCCCCATGACGCCCGGCTGGTCGGAGCCCGCGAAGGAGAAGGCGAGGTCGCGCGCGCCGGTGGCGACGATCAGCCGGTCGAAGCCGATCAGCCAGCTCCGCGCCTCGTCCGCCAGGCCCACGACGCCGCCCAACCCGAGCGAGCGAAGGCCCGGCCCGTTCACCCAGGCGCCCCAGGCCGAGGTGGACAGGCGCACGTCGACGCCGTGCTCGAACGCGTCCGCCAGGGCTGGGTTGGCGTCGATGAGGTGCTCCACCAGGCGCTCGGGCTTCTGCACGGCCGCCGTCGCCCGTCCGCCGAAGTAGAAGGGCACGTCGGTGCCGATCAGGCCGGGCGACACCGGGTTCTCGTCCACGAGAACCACGGCCGCGCCCCCCTTCACGGCCTCGACGGCCGCGGCGCAGCCGGCTTCTCCCGCGCCGATCACCAGGACTTCCGCCCGCTCGGCGGGCGCCGACGCCTTGCCGGCGAGCGAGAACCGGTCCGGGGCGGGCAGGGTCGGCGAGGTCATGGGGTCGCGTCCAGGGCTTGGCGGAGGTCGGCCACGAGGTCGTCCGGGTGCTCGATGCCGACCGAGATGCGCAGGCTGGCGTCGTCGACGCCCACCTCGCGGCGGATGTCGGGCGGCACCAGGTAGTGCGTGGTGGTGGCCGAATGGCAGATCAGGCTTTCCGTCCCCCCGAGGCTGACCGCCATGCGGAACACTTTCAAGGCGTCCAGCATCGCGAAGGCCTCGCGCTCGCCGCCGCGCAGGCGGAAGGAGAAGGTGGAGCCGGCGCCCCCGCACTGCCGGTCGTAGACCGCGCGGGCCGCGCTGCCCTCGGGGAGGAAGCCCAGGTAGGTCACGTCCGCGACCTTCGGGTGGTCGCGCAGGAAGCCCGCCACCGCCGCGGCGTTGCCGTTGGCGCGCCGGTTGCGGAGCGGGAAGGTTTCGAGCGAGCGCAGCAGCAGCCAGCTCGTGAACGGGTCGGCGGGCGTGCCGAGCAGCGTGCGCAGCATCCGCACCGGGCCGATCCGCTCCAGCGAGCCCGCGAGGCAGCCGCCGAGCAGGTCGCTGTGGCCGGCCGCGTATTTGGTGAGCGAGGTGATGACGAGGTCGGCGCCGTGCTTCAGGGGCTGCTGGAGAAGCGAGCCCAGGAAGGTGTTGTCGACCGACACCACCGGCCGCCGCCCCTGCCGCGCGCCGAGCCCGTCCGCGACGCGGGCCACCGCCGCGATGTCGGCGATGCCGGCCGTGGGGTTGGCGGGGGACTCGACGTGGATCAGGCCCACCGGCCCGTGGGCGGAGGCCGCCTCCGCGGCCCGGACGATGCTGCGCTCGTCGAGCGCGTCGGGGATCGCGAAGGCCTTGATGCCGAGCCCGGCGAGCGGCCCATGGACGAGGCCGTGGGTGCCGCCGTAGAGCGGGCGCGTGTGCAGGATGGACTCGCCCGGCTTGAGGTGGGCGAGGAAGGCGGCCGAGATCGCCGCCATACCGGACGCGAAGGCCGCCGCGTCCTCGGCGCCGTCGAGCACGGCGAGCCGCTTCTGGAGCAGCGCCAGGGTCGGGTGGTCGAGGCGCGAATAGATGAAGGGCGCGTCGCGCTCCGGCGCCGGGCCGTCGAAATAGGCGCGGTGGACGTCCTTGGCGGCCTGCGCGGACGGGTAGGCGAAGGTCGAGGACAGGACGATGGGGGGTTTCACGGCCCCGAACGCCTCGGCCGGGTCGTAGCCGAAGCCCACCGCGAGCGTGTCCGGGTGGAGGCCGTCCGGCCCCTTGCCCGCGCTCAAGCGAGGTCCGCCGGTCGCGCCTCGACCGGGGCCGGGGCGGTCGCGCGGGGCCCGGGGCCGGTCGCGGCCCCGGCCGTCCCGGCCAGGGCGATGGGCCGCCGGTCGACGCCCGTCTGCTTCGCGACGAAGTCCAGCGCCTTGTCGCAGTACCAGTCCGTGAAGCGGAGCACGTAGGATTCGTCGGCCGGGCTGTAGGGGCCGGGCGTGTAGCCGACCGAGTTGACGCCGCGCTGGTTGTTTTCCACGAGGTCGCGGTCCTGGCGGTTGGTGACGTTCCACAACTCGGTCAGGCGCTCGACGTCGTAGTCGACGCCCTCGACCGCGTCCTTGTGGACCAGCCACTTGCAGGTCACCAGCGTCTCGTTCGTGGCCGTCGGCATGGCGCTGAAGGTGACGGTCGTGTCGGCCGTGGAATGGCAGAAGCTGTGCGGCTCGATCGCCCAGCGGAGCGACCCCACGTCGGGGTTGTCGCCCTCGACCATCAGCTTGTTCGAGGCGAGCTTGCCGTCGATGGTGAGCGAGAGCTGGCCGTCCTTGAGGGGAAAGCGCTCGACCTGCCACCAGGGCCCGTCGAACGGCCCGCGGCCGAGCCCGGCCGCTTCGAGCCGGGCCGCGAAGGCCTCGTGGCGCGGGTCGCCCTCGGCCGCGAAATGCGCGCCCGTCGCGTCCTCGATCGGGAAGGTCAGGCAGAGCTCGGGGTGGCCGGACGCGCAGTGGTAGCACTCCCGGGCGTTCTCCATCACGAGCTTCCAGTTGCCCTTCTCGACCAGCGTGTTCTGGTGGGCGAGCTTGGCGTCCTCCAGCCGGTGGGGGGCGAGGAGCGGCTCCAGGTGGGCGCGGAAGCGGTCAAAGGCCGGGGCCATGTCCGCAAGGCACACGAAGATCGCGCCCGCGACGGTCTCGACGTGGACGGGCTTCAGCCCGTGCTCGCCCGGCACGAAGCCCTCCCCCATGTTGCGGGCGTGGACCAGCGAGCCGTCGAGCCCGTAGACCCACTGGTGGTAGGGGCAGGTGAGACGGCCCCGCGCGCCCGCGCCGTCGGGGCAGATCTGGGCGCCGCGGTGGCGGCAGGAGTTGTGGAACGCGCGGAGTTCGCCGTCGCGGTCGCGCGTGATCACCACGGGCGAGCGGCCGACGTCGAGCGCGAGATAGCCGCGCGGGCGGGGGATCTCGCAGGTGAAGCCCGCCAGGATCCAGGACTGCCCGAAGATCGCCCGGAGGTCGAACTCGAACGCGTCCGGGCTGTTGTAGAGCGCCTGGGGCAGCGAGTGTCCCGGACGGCGTCCGGCCACGAGCGCTCCGAGGTGGCTGAGGTCGAGCAAAGGGGCCTCCTGAGGTCGCGCGACCTTGGCAGAGCCCTCGGAACCGGACAAGTGACCTTTTTCTTTCCCGCCGCGGATGGGATTTCTTTACTTGCCGCGGACCGGGCGGCCCGCGGCCGCGGTGGACCGGGAGGCGACGCTCGCGCAGGCGAGACAACGAGCACGGTGCCGCCTCCGGAGGCAGGGTGGGCGGGAACGGACCCGCATTCCCGGTGCGTCGCCCCCCGAGCATGCCGCGTGGATCAGGCGGTCGCAGCGGGCCGGACCCGCGGCGCGTCCGAACCGTCGCGCCCGGCGCCGCCCCCCGGCGGCGTGGTTCGGCCGGCCCCGGGGCTTCGCGGGTCCGGCGGCGAGCGGAGCCCGCACCCGAGCGCTCCCGTTCCCGTCCGCGACGCCCGAACGGGCTGGCATCGATCTTGCCGGCGGACTGCGCGCAGCCGGTTCCGCGTCCCAGCAGGTACGCCGACATCGACCGGCCTCTCGCGGAGCGGAGCAATGACACAGGACACGATCAGCCGTCGGGTCGCGCTGAAACTCGGCGCCGCGGCGGCGGGCAGCCTCGCGATGCCGTTCTACGCCCGCCGGGCCCTCGCGGCGGAGCCCATCAAGCTCGGCAGCCTGCTCGACAGCACGGGCGCGATCGGCCTCGAAGGCCGGCGCATGGCCCAGACCACGCAGTTCGCCGTGGACAAGCTCAACGCCGAGGGCGGCCTGCTCGGCCGGCCCATCCAGCTCATCCAGTTCGACACCCAGTCGAGCATGCAGCTCTACACGCAGTACGCCCAGCAGCTCGCCCTGTCCGACAAGGTCGACGTGATCCAGGGCGGCATCACCTCGGCCTCGCGCGAGGCCGTGCGGCCGATCTTCGACCGGTCCAAGACGCTCTACTTCTACAACACGCAGTACGAGGGCGGCGTGTGCGACCGCAACGTGTTCTGCACGGGCACGACGCCGGCACAGACCGTCAACCACATCGTCGACTACGGCCTGAAGCACTGGGGCAAGAAGGCCTACATCATCGCGGCCGATTACAACTACGGCCACATCACCGCGAGCTGGATGACGAAGTTCATGAAGGACGGCGGCGGCTCGGTCGCGTCCACCGACTTCTTCCCCCTCGACGTCACCAACTTCTCGTCCACGATCAGCCGCATCCAGCAGGCCGGGCCCGACCTGGTGCTGTCGGCGCTGGTGGGCGCCAACCACTCGGGCTTCTACCGGCAGTGGGACGCGGCCGGCATGAAGAGCAAGATCCCCATGGCCTCCAGCGTGTTCGGGCTGGGTGACGAGCTCACCTCGATGGACGTGTCGACCACGAACGGCGTCATCACCTGCTACGGCTGGTATTCCGACATCGACACGCCCGCGAGCAAGGCCTTCGTGAAGGGCATGCAGGACAAGTTCGGGGTCGAGGTGACGGACCTGGGCGAGCTCGACACCGCCACCTACGACGGCATCCTGCTCTGGGCCGAGGCGGTCAAGAAGGCGGGCTCGGTTGAGCGCGAGGCGGTGATCAAGGCGCTGGAAACGGGGGTGAGCTACGAGGGGCCGACCGGCAAGGTCACGATGGACGCCGCCACCCACCACACGATCCGCAACACCTACCTGGCCCAGCCCAAGGACCGGAAGTGGGAGATCCTGCAAACCTTCCCCGACAGCTTCCCGTCCGACACCAACGGGGCCTGCGACCTCCTCAAGAACCCCCGCATGAACAAGCAGTTCACGCCCAGCATCTGAGGACGCGCCCCACCATGGACCTGACGGGGCTGCTCGCCTTCAACGTGCTGGCGGGCATCGCCACGCTCGTGCTGATCACGCTCGGCCTGGGCGTGATCTACGGCATGATGCGCGTCATCAACCTCGCCCACGGCGAGCTGATGATGCTGGGCGCCTACACGGCCGTGACCGCGACGGAGGCCGGGGTCAACATCTGGGTCGCGATGCTGGTGCTGCCGCCCCTCGTGGTGGGGCTGATCGGCCTCGCGCTGGAACGCACGGTGATCCGCTTCCTGTACGGGCGCATGATGGACACCATGCTGGCCACCTGGGGCATCAGCCTGGGGCTGATCGGGCTCACCACCACCGTGTTCGGCAACGTCGTGAAGGCGGTGTCGACGCCGGTGGGCAGCTTCGACATCGGCCGCTTCGGCGCGAGCCTCTACAGCCTGGTGATCATCCTGGTGGCGATCCTGCTCCTGGGCGGCCTGACCGCGCTGCTCCGCTTGACGAAGTTCGGGCTGGTTCTGCGCGCCACCATGCAGAACCCCCGCATGGCGGCCGCCATGGGCGTCAATCCCGGCCTCGTCTACATGGCGACCTTCGCGCTGGGCTCGGCGCTGGCGGGGCTCGCGGGCGGCGTGCTGGCCCCCGTGTCCGGGATCTCGCCCGCCATGGGCTCGGCCTACATCGCGCGCGCCTTCATCACCGTGCTGGGCGGCGGCCCCGCCATCATCGCGGGCACGGGGCTCGCCTCCGGCTTGTTCGGCTTCATCAACGAGCTGGTCTCCTTCAAGACCTCGCCCGTGCTGGGCGACGTGGCCCTGCTGCTCGCCGCCATCCTGCTCATCCGGGTGCTGCCCCAGGGCATCACCGGGCGCTTCCTGAGGCGGAGCCTATGATGTCTGGACCTGGGACGTCGCCCAAGCGCGGTCCGAGCGCGGCGCTGGGCTTCGCGGCGACGGTGGCCTGCGGCGTCCTGATCATGATCGGCGCGCCCCGCGTCGTGGACGCCTACGGGCTCCTGCAGTTCACCATCTTCGCCGTGATGGCCATCTACGCCATGAGCCAGGGCTTCGTGTGGGGCTACGCGGGCATCATGTCCTTCGGCCAGGCGGCCTTCCTGGGCCTGGGCGGCTACGCCTACGCGGTGGCGGTGATCAACATGGGGGACAGCTCGGTTCCCGTGCTGATCGCGATCCTGGTGCCTGCGGCCTTCGCGGCGCTGCTCGGCTACTTCACCTTTTACGGCCGGGTGAGCGAGGCCTATTTCGGCGTGATCACGCTCACCGTTTCGGTGATCCTGTTCGAGCTCGTCAACGCCACCTCGGGCGACCAGTACCGGATCGGCGACGCCGAGCTCGGCGGCTTCAACGGCATCCCCAACATCCCCGCGCTCAACCTGCCGGGCTCGCCCGACACGCTGGACCAGACCGGCATCTGGTACGCGGCCATGGGCGCCCTGATCGGGGTCTACATCCTGCTCCGCGCGATCCTCGCCTCGCGCTTCGGCCGCGTGCTGGTGGCCATCCGCGAGAACGAGACGCGCGCGCAGCTGATCGGCTACGACCCGCGGCTCTACAAGCTGCTCGCCTTCGTGGTCTCGGCCGGGGTCGCGGGACTGGGCGGCTGCCTTTACGCCAACTGGGGCGGCTTCATCAGCCCCACCGTGTTCGGCCTCACCATGTCGGCCCAGGTCATCATCTTCGTCCTGGTGGGGGGCCTGGGCACCCTGCTCGGGCCGATGATCGGCGCGGTGCTGATCCAGTTCCTGATCAACAAGGCCGGGGCGCAGACGCTGGTCGACTCCAACCTCGGGCTCGGCGTGATCCTGGTGGGCTTCGTGCTCCTCGTGCCGCAGGGCGTCGTGCCCGTCGCGCGGGCGCTGCCGGGCCGCCTCGCGCGGCTCGCCGCGAGCCGCCGCAGGGTCGAGGGCGAGGCCCCGCCCCCCGCGCTCGCCGGGGAGGCCCGCCGGTGAGCGCCGAGCCACGGCCGCTGCTCCAGGCCAAGGGCGTCACCATGCGCTTCGGCGGCGTGACCGCGGTGGCGGGCGTCGACTTCACCCTGCGCGAGGTCGAGCTGCGCTGCCTGATCGGCCCGAACGGCGCGGGCAAGAGCACCTTCTTCAAGATGCTCACCGGCCAGCTCGCCCCCACGCAGGGGCGCATCACCTTCCGCGACACCGACATCACGGGCGCCCACCCGCACGCAATCGCCCGGCTCGGGGTCGGCATCAAGACGCAGGTGCCCAACGTGTTCAACGGCTTGAGCGTCCACGAGAACGTCTTCATCGCGGCCGGGCGGCGCAAGTCGATGGCCCGCACCCGCGCGATCACGGAGGAGACGCTGGCCCGGCTGCGGCTCACCGCCATCGCGGGCCTGCCCGTGGGCCAGCTCGCCCACGGGCAGCGCCAGTGGGTGGAGATCGCCACCGTGCTGGCGCAGGAGCCGGAGCTGATCCTGCTCGACGAGCCCGCCGCCGGCATGACGGACGAGGAGGTCGACCGCACCGCCGAGCTGATCCGCGAGATCAACCGAACCCACGCGCTGATCGTGGTGGAACACGACATGCCCTTCATCCGCAAGATCGCCAAAACCGTGACCGTGTTCAACCAGGGCCGCATCCTGATGGAGGACGAGGTCGGCGCGGTGCTGGCCGACCGTCGCGTGCGCGACGTGTACCTCGGCAAGCAGGCCGCCTGAGGTGACGGACCGGACCCCGGCCGCCGCGGCCCCGCTGCTGTCCATCCAGAACCTCCACGCGGGCTACGGCCGCATCCCCATCCTGGGCGGGGTGTCGTTCGGGGTGGGGGCCGGCGAGTTCGTGGGCATCCTGGGCCACAACGGCATGGGCAAGACCACGCTGCTGCGCACGCTCATGGGCTACCTGCCCGCCACCGCGGGCACCGTGACGCTCGACGGCCGGCCCGTCACGACCCTGTCCCCCACGGCGCGGGCGCGGCTGGGTTTGGGCTTCGTGCCGCAGGGCCGCGAGATCTTCCCCGGCCTGTCGGTCCGCGAGAACCTGGCGATGGGCTGCCTGCTGTCGCGCACGGGCGAGGCCGCGACGGTGGAGGGCATCCTGGGCCTGTTCCCGCGCTTGAAGGCCTACCTCGACCGGCCGGGCGGGGCGCTGTCGGGCGGCGAGCAGCAGCTCCTCGCGCTGGCCCGCTGCCTCTGCGCCGAGCCCAGGATCGTGCTTCTGGACGAGCCCACCGAAGGCATCCAACCCTCGATCATCGAGGAGATCGTCGAAACGTTGGGGCGGATCGGCCGCGAGCGGGGGCTGACGGTGCTGCTGGTGGAGCAGAACCTCAATTTCATCGCCTCGCTGTCCCATCGCGTGCTGATCCTTCAAAAGGGCGTCATCACCCGCGAGGTGTCGCCCGAGGTGGCGCGCGACCGCTCGATCATCGACGAGTTCGTCGGCATGGCGTGAGCCGCGCCGCGCAGCCAGGACTGTCCGCCCATGAGCAACGAAACCGAACCGACCTCGATCGACCTCGTCGAGCTCACCGTGGAGAAGGTCCGGGCGGGCTTCGCGAGCGGGGCCTTCACGTCGGAAGGCCTGACGCAGGCCTTCCTGGACCGCATCGCGGCCCATGACGGGCACTACCGGGCTTTCGTGTTCCTCAACCCCGAGGCGCTCGCGACCGCGCGCGCCGTGGACCGCCGCCGCGCGGCGGGCGAGGCGCTGGGGCCGCTCGCCGGCGTGCCCGTGGTGGTCAAGGACGCCATGGACATGGTGGGCTTCCCGACCACCGGGGGATGGCGGCTGCTGCACGCCGCAACCGGCGGCGTCGACCTCATGCCCGCCACCGACGCGCCCGTGGTGGCGCGGCTGCGCGCGGCCGACGCCGTGATCCTGGGCAAGACCAACATCCCCGTGCTCAGCCACACGGGCAGCCACGCCAACGACAGCTGGGCGGGTCCGACGCTCAACGCGGCCGCGCCCGATTGCCTGCCGGGCGGCAGCAGCGCCGGCACCGCGACCGCGGTCGCGGCCAGCCTGGCCGTGCTCGGCCTGGCCGAGGAAACCGGCGGCTCGATCCAGAACCCCGCCTCCGCCCAGGGCCTCGTCGGCATCAAGCCGACCTTCGCGCTCGTCCCCAACGCGGGCGTGATGCCGCTGTCGAGCCTGCGCGACGTGGTGGGCCCGATCGCGCGCTGCGTGCGCGACGCCGCGCTGACCCTGGACGTCCTGGCGGGCTTCACCGCGGAAGACCCCAAGACGGTGGCGGGCGTGGGCCGCAGGCCCAAGGGCGGCTACACCTCGAAACTGAGCCCGGACGCGCTCAACGGCAAGCGGCTGGGCCTCTACGGGCCCGGCTGGCGCACGCAGCCGCTCACGGACGAGGCGGCGGCGCTCTACGCCCGCACCCAGGACGAGCTGCGGCAGCGGGGCGCCGCGCTGATCGAGGACCCGTTCGCGGGTTCGGGCTTCGCGGCCCTGCGCAGCCCGACCAGGCCGGGCTCCGAGTTCGACGGCCGCGGCCTCGAATCGATCCCGCACGACCTGGAGCAGTACCTGAGGCGGCTCGGGCCCGGGGCCGCGCTGAAGAGCTTCGCGGCCTTCGCGGCCGCGACCGCCGCCGAGGACCCCTTCGCGCCCGGGGGCGTCTTGAGCTTCATGCCGCTGCTGCCCGACTTCGCGGCCGGCCTGGCGAACCCTTCCGCGCCGCCCGACATGTCTGCCTTCATCCGGCTGCGCGAAGCCCACCTGGCGATCTTCGAGGCGGTGTTCGCGGACAAGCGGCTCGACGCGCTTGTGTTCCCGCAGATGCGCGGCCCCCTCGGGCCGCTGCACGGCACCGACACCATCCGCGAGACCACGGTGAGCGAGATCAACATCGCCGGCCTGCCGGGGGTCACGGTTCCGGCGGGGTTCTACGCCTCGGGCGCGCCGTTCAACCTCGTCCTGGTCGGCCCGCAGTGGGGCGAGGCGGACCTGCTCGCGCTCGCCTACGACTACGAGCAGGCCTTCGCGCACCGGCGCGCGCCGGTTCTGCTCGGGGCCTGACGGAACCCGCGCGCGGGCCGGACGGACCGCGCGCGGGGGATGCTGTAACCACGCCGTAAGATGGCCGCCCGAAAGGTCTCGCACCCACCCCGGGGTCGAGGCGCCGGGTACGGGCCGGCGGATCAAGCCCCACCCCGATCGAGACGCGGCCGCCCGGCTGCGGCACGACTACCTGGACGACCTCGAAATGCGCGAGGAGGCCGGCACGCCCAACGCCATCGGGGACATCCGCGCCGCGCTGTGCTTCCTGCTCAAGGACGCGATCGGCATCGGGGCCATGGGGGAGAGGCACGCGGCGCTGCGGGCGCGGGCCCTGCTGCGCTGGCGCGGCAACCCGGACGTCGTGCTGCTTGAGAACCCCCGCGCGCCCCACGTCCTGCCCTTCTTCTCCTTCCGCATCCGCGACCGGCTCGCGGGCGGCTTCGTGCATCCCTGGCTCGCGACACGCCTGCTGTCGGACCTGCACGGCATCCAGGCGCGCGGCGGATGCGCCTGCGCCGGGCCCTACGGGCACCGGCTCCTCGGGATCGATCCCGAGGAGTCGGCCCTGATCCGCGACGCCGTCCTCCAGCACGGGGACGTGGCCAAGCCGGGGTGGTCGCGCTTGAACCTGAGCGCGCTGCACAGCGACGCGGAGGTGGAGCTCATCATCAACGCGGTGGACTCGCTTCCGCGGGACGCCGCGTCCCTGGCGCGCAACTACCGGCTGAACGAGAGCGGAACGGGTTTCGAGTGCGTCCTCCCGGGCGGGGGCTCGGCATCGGCTTGGCCGGCGACCGGCCGGGCGGGCCCCGACGCGGCGGCCGGGCGCGGTTTCGCGTGGGGAGGGCCGCGGCC
>CAXTDZ010000090.1:0-17645 GCA_964243035.1 uncultured Lichenihabitans sp. | reverse complement strand
GCGGAGCGCCGCCCGGGCCGAAGCGGCGTCCCGGCCGGCGGTCGCCCTGCGCCTGGTCCGCCCGACCCGGAGGGCGGCCGCGATGGCCGGGCCGCCGCTCGACGTGGTGGTGGCTGGTGCGATGCGGGCGCCAAACCTCGATCAGCACCGGCTCGACGGGGGCGGCGGGGGCCGGCTGCTCGGCGGCGGCCTGCGGCCCGGCGGAGGCGGCGTCGGACCCCTCGCGCGGCGGCTCCTCGCCGAGGCCCTCCACGGCCGCGAGGTCGGCCTCAACGGCGGCGATGACGGCCTCGGTGGCGGGATCGTCCCGGGCAGGAGGCTCACCGGTAGCGGCAGGCTCATCCGTGGCGGCAGGTTCGGGAGGAGGGGCGGCGTCGACCGGGACGGGATCGGCTTCGGGAACCGCGGCTGCGTCGTCCCCGGGGCCCGCGTCCGGACCCGCCGCGACCTCCGGGCCGGGCGGCGGCGACGCGGACACGTCCTCCGGTGCGGGCGTGGCGTCGGGCCCCGCCGCGATCTCCAGGTCGAGCGACGGGGGCGCAGGGCCGTTCTCAGAGCCGGCAGGCCCGGGTGCCGGAAGGCCGTCCTCGGCGCCGTCCTGGAGCAGGTCCGCGCCCGGCGCATCGGGTTCGAGCGCGTCGCTCGACGCCCCGCCCGCCTGCTCGACGCCCGCCGCAGCGGCCGGCATCTCCTCGGGTCCGGCGTCCGGCACCACCGGCTTCAGCGGCGCGGTGGGCGCCGCGGCGAGCAGCGGAACCGTGATGGCGGGGCCGGGCCGCCGGTCCAGCACGTAGCCCAGCGAGCGCAGGATGGAGGCGAAGTCCTCGCCCGAGCAGCCCGCGAGCGAGGTCATCGCCACCGTGGTCACGAAGCCGTTGCCGTCGGCCGTGCCGGGCGGCGGCGTGCCGGGCGTGGTGCCGGGACGGTAGGCGATGGCGGGGCGGATCAGGTCGGCCAGCCGCTCCAGGATGTCGACGCGCACGGCGCGCTCGCCGCACACCCTGAAGCCCGCCGCGCGGTACAGCCCCTTGGGCACCTCCTTGTCGGCCGGGAACGACGTGCGGCCCGAGGCCGCGAGGTGGGGCACCTGGTCCAGGCCGCGGACGGTTTCGAGGCCGCCGTGGGCCAGGGCCCAGAGCTGCGAGGCGAGCGCGCGCGGCGCGGGCTTCAAGAGCGCGGGCAGGTAGATGTGGTAGGCGCCGAAGCGCAGGCCGAGCTTGCGCAGCACGCCGCGCGCCGCCTGGTCGAGGCCCTTCACCTCCTCGGCCACGCGCGCGCGCTCCAGCACGCCCAGCGACTCCGCGACCTGGAACGCGATGCCGCGCGCCATGCCGTCGAGGCCCTCGCCCGTCTCCAGCTCGCTCAGGGGGCCGAGCAGCTTCTTGACGTGGGCCGCGAGCCACAGGTCGAGGCGGCGCTGCACGGTGTCGAGCGCGGGGCCCGTCAGGTGCTCGTCGGCGATGACCCGGGCGCGGGGGTTCAGGAGCTTGTCGCCGCCCGCGAGCTTGGCCACGGGGTCGCCCAGCCAGCGGATCGTGCCGTCGTTGGCGAGCGCGACCGACTCGTCCACGGCCTGGGCGAGCCGCTCGGCCCTGGCCTCGATCTCGCCCGCGAGCGCCTTCAGGGCCGCGGCGTTGAGCGCGCGCGCGGCCTCGCCCGCCGCGGACGGGTCGGGCGTGAAGCGGAAGCCGTGCAGCTGCCCGACGTTCTGCCCTTCGACGAGAACGTCACCGCCCGCCGTGACTTCCGCTTCGAGCATCGCGTTCTCTCTCAACCGCCGCATCAGCACGCTGGTCCGCCGGTCCACGAACCGCTGCGTCAGCCGCTCGTGCAGGGCGTCCGACAGCTTGTCCTCTACCTGACGCGCCACGCCCTGCCAATGCTCGGGATCGCCGAGCCAGTCGGGCCGGTTGGCGATGAAGGTGAGCGTCCGCACCTGGGCGATGCGGGCCGACAGCGCGTCGATGTCGCCGTCCGTGCGCTCGAACTGGGCGAGCTGGCGGGAGAACCAGTCGTCGGGGATGCGCCCCGCGCGCACCACGTGGCCGAACAGGGTCAGCACCAGCTCGGCGTGGGCCGAGGGCGAGGCCTTGCGGTAGTCGGGGACCTGGCAGACCTCCCACAGCCGGGCGATGTCGGCGCGGGTCTTGGCCTGGCGCCGCACGTCCGCGTCGCGCGCCGCGATCTCCAGAACCTGCACGTCCTCGGCGACCGGCGCGCGGGTCAGGCCCCCCTCGTCGGGCGTTCGGTCGAGGGAGGCCTGCAGGGCCCCGATGGAGGAGAAGTCCAGGTCCGCGCTGCGCCACTGGAGGATGGTGACGGGGGGGAACTGGTGGTCCTCCAGGGCCTCGATCTCCTCCTCGTCGAGCGGCGGGCAGCGGCCGGTGGTGCCGAACGTGCCGTCCTTGAGGTGGCGGCCCGCGCGGCCCGCGATCTGGCCGAACTCGGCGGGGTTCAGGCGGCGGTACTGCCACCCGTCGAACTTGCGGTCGCCCGCGAAGGCCACGTGGTCGACGTCGAGGTTGAGGCCCATGCCGATCGCGTCGGTGGCCACCAGGTAGTCCACGTCGCCGTTCTGGTACATGGCGACCTGGGCGTTGCGGGTGCGCGGGGACAGGGCGCCGAGCACCACGGCGGCCCCGCCCCGCTGCCGGCGGATCAGCTCCGCGATGGCGTAGACCTCCTCGGCCGAGAAGGCCACGATGGCGGTGCGGTGGGGCAGCCGCGACAGCTTCTTGTCGCCCGCGAAGGTGAGCTTGGAGAGCCGCGGCCGCGACACGACGGTGACGCCCGGCAGGAGGTGCTCGATCACCGGGCGCATCGTCATGGCGCCGATCATCAGCGTTTCGTCGCGGCCGCGGCGGTTGAGCAGCCGGTCGGTGAACACGTGGCCGCGGTCCATCGAGGCCGCGAGCTGGATCTCGTCGACCGCCAGGAACGACACGTCGAGATCGCGCGGCATGGCCTCCACCGTCGCGACCCAGTAGCGGGGCTTTTTCGGCTTGATCTTCTCCTCGCCGGTGACGAGCGCCACCTGGTCGACGCCGGCGCGCTCCACGAGGCGCGCGTAGACCTCGCGGGCGAGCAGCCGCAGCGGCAGGCCGATCAGCCCCGAGGGATGCGCGAGCATCCGCTCGATCGCGTAGTGCGTCTTGCCCGTGTTGGTGGGGCCCAGCACGGCCGTGACGCCCGCGCCGCGGCCGGGGCCGGTCGGTTTGGGACGGTTGGCGGGGAGAGCCTGCGACGCCTCGAAGGCGGCCCGGAAATCAAGGTCCACGACGTCTCCCGGCGGGAGGGGGCGGAGGCGAGGATGGCAGCTGGCGGGTCGGGTCGATGCCCTTCAAAGCGCTGTCCCACGTCCTACGTTGGAGTGCAGAGCCGGTCACGCGGACACACCCACCATCTCCTGAGTATAGGAGCACGGGCTGGTGATTGCACCCGGCCCGGCCAACGGGGATTTTGCGAAACCTTTGAAGCTTTGCGACCTTCTTTCGAGCCTCGCCAATCCTGGGTCAAATACCCCGCAGATTGGTTATCTGCAATAAGGTGTCACAGGTGAAAGCCGGCAGGCAATGAGGTCTCTTACCTCACTAGCTCAGATTTTGATATTTGCATCACTACTAGCAACGACGTCAATTTGGGTCGCTGCCATATTTTGGGAACTCTACATAGAATATGCCGCCTTATTCGTGTTGAAGATGTCAGGAATTGAAAAATTCAGCTCGGTGTTGAAAATTGTGCCGTTCGTCATCGTGCCCCTGATTGGAGTTTTAACATCAATCATCTCATTTTTTGAACTCCGCGATAGGAAGCTGCTGAGGTCAGCCTTGATTTCAGCGGGCAACATTGCCGTTCTAGGTATCTGCCTGCTTGCTGCCCTCGCACTGTCCGGAATCTAGACGCAGGCGCATTGGATCAGGTTGAAGCGGGTCTGCGCCGATCCGGGGGGCGTCGAGCGGTGTTGCCCGCCCTTGCCCGTCGTGAGCCGCCTACCGCACCACCGCCCGCCCCGTCCCGTCCACCGCGAACTCCTCCGCCTCGATCACCACCCTGCCCAAAAGGGTCTGCACCCCGATGTGGAAGGGAACAACCACGCGGGTGCCCGCCACGGGGGCGAGCCACACCTCGATGTCCCTGTTGTCGGCCATGAACTGGGTGCCGCGCCCGTCCGCCCGGTGGCCCGCGATCGGCCGGTAGCGCACCGCGCAGACCGCCACGGGCCCGCTGTAGCCCTTTGTCTGCGCCTGCCGGGTGCCGACGTAGCTCAGGTCGATGTCGAAGCGCGTGGCGCCGTCGAACACCGGGACGGTGCGGTTGCACGCCGCAGGGCCCACCGTGTCGCCCGTGCCCGGCACCGTCACCACGAAGGCGCTCAAGGGGTCGAGGATGTTGCGCTTGTCGGCCGCGGTGACCGGCACCCGGGTGACCCAGGGGTCGAAGGGCGGCGAAATGTCCACGTCCTCCACCGTGCCGGCCTTCATGGCCATGCGGATGGTGCGGCTCGCCTGCGCGTTGGCCGAGGTGGTCGCGTAGGTGGCGGGCAGCACGCGGTTGGCCTGGAGGCTGCCCGTCGCGGTGGCGGCCCCGCGCGAGGACGAGAGCAGGCTCGCGAGCCCCGTGAGCCTGGTGGACAGGTCGACGCGGTAGTCGGCCGCGCCCACCGAGCCCGAGATCGTGGCGGCCCCGATGGGCAGGCCGATCAGGCTCACGCCGTAGCGAACGCGGAACGTGTCGGCGGGCGCGCTCCGCGCCGCACCGGGTGCCGCGGCCAGGGCCGCAACGGCGAGAAGGCTCAGGAGGGGGAGGCGTGGGAAACGCGAACGCGGCATGGCGGTCCATTCGGGGGAGGGCCGGACGCGGCGCGGCCGGCGTTCGGGAAGCGACTCGGGGATGACCATGCGCCCCAGCATGAAGCAAACACCGGGCTCGCGAAAGCTCGCTCCCCGACGCGCCCCGTTGCGCGGCCTCGCCGGTCCCGGTCCCTTGCAAGCCCCGCGCAAGCTTCATAGATCGGCGCGCATCGGAGCGCGGCGCCCCGCGCGGGCCGCCGGAGAGTTTGACCCACCATGCCGGACCACGACGGCCGCCTGCCGCCCTTCCACGCCACCACCATCATCCTGGTCAGGAAGAACGGCCGGACGGTGATCGGCGGCGACGGGCAGGTGAGCTTCGGCCAGACGGTCATGAAGAGCAACGCCCGCAAGGTGCGGCGGCTCGGCAAGGGCGCCGTGATCGCGGGCTTCGCGGGCGCCACCGCCGACGCCTTCACGCTGTTCGAGCGGCTGGAAGCCAAGCTGGAGCAGTTCCCCGGCCAGCTCACGCGCGCCTGCGTCGAGCTCGCCAAGGACTGGCGCACCGACCGCTACCTGCGCCGCCTGGAGGCCATGATGCTGGTGGCCGACCGCGACGCCTCGCTGGTGCTCACCGGCAACGGCGACGTGCTGGAGCCCGAGATGCGCGAGGGCGCGGGCGTGGCGGCCATCGGCTCGGGCGGCAACTACGCGCTGGCCGCGGGGCTGGCCCTCCTCGACACCGCGCAGGACGCCGAGGCGATCGTGCGCCGCGCCATGGCGATCGCGGCCTCCATCTGCGTCTACACCAACGAGAACCTGGTCGTGGAAAGCGTCGGGACGTGAGCGCCCGGGTGTCCCGCGACGGCAACTGGACCCCTGCGAGGCCATGACGGATTTCTCCCCGCGCGAGATCGTGTCCGAGCTCGACCGGCACATCATCGGCCAGACCGACGCCAAGCGCGCGGTCGCGATCGCGCTGCGCAACCGCTGGCGCCGCCTCCAGCTCACCGGCCCGATGCGCGACGAGGTGCTGCCCAAGAACATCCTGATGATCGGCCCGACCGGCTGCGGGAAGACGGAGATCTCCCGCCGCCTCGCCCGGCTCGCCAACGCGCCCTTCCTCAAGGTGGAGGCCACCAAGTTCACCGAGGTGGGCTACGTGGGCCGCGACGTGGAGCAGATCGTCCGCGACCTGCTCGAAGTGGGCATCGCGCTGGTCAAGGAAACCAAGCGCAAGGACATCGCGGCCAAGGCGCAGATGGCCGCCGAGGAGCGGCTGCTCGACGCGCTGGTGGGCGTGGCCGCGAGCCCCGCCACCCGCGACAGCTTCCGCCGCAAGCTCCGCACCGGCGAGCTGGACGACAAGGAGGTCGAGATCGAGGTCGCGCAGGCCGCGTCCGCCCTGCCGATGTTCGACCTGCCCAACATGCCGGGCGCCTCGGTGGGCGCCATCAACCTCGGCGACATCTTCGGCAAGATGGGCAAGACCACCAAGCCGCGCCGCCTCACCGTGCGCGACGCCCACGCGCCGCTGCTGGCCGAGGAAAGCGACAAGCTGCTCGACGCCGACGCCGTGACCGCCCAGGCCATCCGCGAGGTCGAGAACAACGGCATCGTGTTCCTGGACGAGATCGACAAGATCTGCGCCCGCGAGGGCCGCGCCGCGGGCGACGTGTCGCGCGAGGGCGTCCAGCGCGACCTGCTCCCCTTGATCGAGGGCACCACGGTCTCCACCAAGCACGGCGCGGTGAAGACCGACCACGTCCTGTTCATCGCCTCGGGCGCCTTCCACGTCTCAAAGCCCTCCGACCTGCTGCCCGAGTTGCAGGGGCGCCTGCCGATCCGCGTGGAGCTGAGCCCGCTCACCGAGGAGGACTTCCGGCGCATCCTCACCGAAACGGAGGCCTCCATCGTCAAGCAGTACGTGGCGCTGATGAAGACGGAGGGCGTCGACCTCGCCTTCGCGCCCGACGCCATCGACGAGCTCGCGAGCGTCGCGGTGCAGGTGAACTCGTCCGTCGAGAACATCGGGGCGCGGCGGCTGCAGACCGTGATGGAGCGCGTGCTTGACGAGGTGAGCTTCACGGCCCCCGACCGCTCGGGCGAGACGGTCACGGTCGACCGCGCCTTCGTGCAGCGCAACATCGGCGACCTCGCCCGCAACGCGGACCTGTCCCGGTTCATCCTGTGAGCGGGGAGCCGGCGCCCGCGGACGGGCTGCCCGTTCCGCGGCGCTACCTCGCGGCCGCGGCCGTGCTGGCGGCCATCGTGCTGGCCGTGCTGGACGGCGCCATCGCCAACGTGGCGCTGCCCTCCATGTCGGTGGCGCTGCGCGTGAGCCCCGCGGCCTCCGTGTGGATCGTGAGCGGCTACCAGATGGTCGTGGTGGTGGCGCTGCTGCCCTGCGCGGCGCTGGGCGAGTCGCTGGGCTACCGCCGCGTGTTCACGGTGGGCATCGCGCTGTTCACGGCGGCCTCGGCGGCCTGCGCGCTGTCGCCCGGCCTGCCCGTGCTGGTGGTGGCGCGCGTGGTGCAGGGGCTCGGCGCCGCGGCGGCCATGGCGCTGCTGGCGGCGCTGCTGCGCCAGATCTATCCCGCGCGGCTGATCGGCACCGCGCTGGGGCTGAACGCGCTGTTCGTGGCGCTGTCCTCGGCCGCCGGGCCGACGCTGGGGGCCGCCATCCTGTCGGTCGCGTCCTGGCCCTGGCTGTTCGCCGTCAACCTGCCGGTGGGCGCGGCCGTGCTGCTGTTCTCGCGCGCGCTGCCGGTCACGCCGGGCAGCGGGCGCCCGGTCGACGGGCTCAGCATGGCGCTGAACGCGGGCTTCTTCGCGCCCCTGATGGTGGGGGCCGACCTGATGACGCGGCAGCCGCTCGCGGCCATGGGCCTGCTCGCGCTGTCGCTCGCCTGCCTCGCGGCCCTGGTGCGGCGGGAAGCGCCCCGGGCGGCGCCGCTGGTCCCGCTCGACCTGCTGCGCGGCCGCGCGTTCCGGGTGTCGGTGATCGCCTCGGTCTGCATCTTCGCGGCGCAGATGATGTCCTTCGTGGCGCTGCCCTTCTACCTCCAGCACGGGCTCGGGCAGTCCGCGCTGGCGACGGGGCTGTTCATGACGCCGTGGCCGCTCGCGGTGGCGCTGGCCGCCCCCACCTCGGGGCGGCTGTCGGACAAGGTGCCCACCTCGCTCCTGTGCGTGGCGGGCGGGGTGGCGCTGGCGGTGGGCCTGACCTTCGCGGCGCTGTGGCCGCTCGGGCGCGACATCCGGCCCCTGGTGGCCTTCACGGTGCTGAGCGGGCTGGGCTTCGGGTTCTTCCAGACGCCCAACAACCGCAACATGGTGCTTTCCGCCCCGCGCGAGCGCAGCGGCGCTGCGGGCGGCATGCTGGCCACCGCCCGCGTGTCCGGCCAGACCGCGGGGGCCGTGGTGATGACGGTGCTGTTCACCGTGGCGCCCGCCGCGGCGCCCCGCGTCGGCCTCGCGGTCGCGGCCGTGCTCGCGGCGGCGGCCGGGCTGGTCAGCGCAGCGCGGATCGAGCGCGGGGCGGGCGCCGGAACCGCCAAACCCGCCGCGCACCCGTCGCGCTGACGCCGGAGCCGCCTCCCGCGGGTTTCGGGGCGACGCAACGGCGGGCACGGTGGCGCGGGCCGACAACCCTGCGCCCGAAGTCACCGGCCCCGAGCGGTTCCCCGCACCACGGTCCTCCCGCGGAAGCGCCGTGCCGCGCCTTCCTTGCAACCCCGCCGGGCGCGCGCCATAAGCGCCGCTCTCGCCGCTGCTCGGACTCGACGACCCCATGCCGGAAGCCGCCCCGACCGCCCCCGCGCCCCGCGTCTTCTCGGGCGTGCAGCCGACCGGCAACCTCCACCTCGGCAACTACCTGGGCGCCATCACCCGCTTCGTGGCGCTGCAGGAGGGCTTCGACTGCGTCTACTGCGTGGTGGACCTCCACGCCATCACGCTGCCCCAGGATCCCGACGAGCTGCGCGGCAACATCCGGGCCGTGACGGCGGCCTTCCTCGCGGCCGGCATCGACCCCGACAGGCACGTCGTGTTCAACCAGAGCCGCGTGTCCGAGCACGCGGAACTCGCCTGGGTGATGAACTGCGTGGCCCGGGTCGGCTGGCTGAACCGCATGACGCAGTTCAAGGAGAAGGCCGGCAAGGACCGCGAGAACGCGTCCCTCGGCCTTTACGCCTACCCGACCCTGATGGCGGCCGACATCCTGGCCTACCGCGCCACGCACGTCCCGGTCGGCGAGGACCAGAAGCAGCACCTGGAGCTCACCCGCGACGTCGCCCAGAAGTTCAACCTGGACAACGCGGCCGCCATCGCCCGGCTGGGCTTCGGCGAGAGCTTCTTCCCGCTGCCCGAGCCCGTCATCCAGGGCCCCGCCACCCGCGTGATGAGCCTGCGCGACGGCACCAAGAAGATGTCGAAGTCGGACGCGTCCGACAACTCCCGCATCAACCTGACCGACGACGCCGACGCCATCGCCCAGAAGATCCGGCGGGCCAAGACCGACCCCGACGCGCTGCCCTCCGAGGAGGAGGGGCTGAGCGGCCGGCCGGAAGCCGACAACCTGGTGGGGATCTACGCGGCGCTGGACGGCTCAACCAAGGCCGACGTGCTGCGCGCCTTCGGGGGCGGCCAGTTCTCGACCTTCAAGGGCGCGCTGGTCGACCTGGCGGTGGCGCGCCTCGGTCCCATCACCGCCGCGATGGCGGCCCTCGCGGCCGATCCCGGCCACATCGACCGCGTGCTGGCGCGGGGCGCCGACCGCGCCCGGCAGATCGCGACCCCGACGCTCGACGCCGTGAAGGACATCCTGGGCCTGGCGCGCTGAACCCGCGCGGGCCCGCGGCAGGGCTCAGAACGCCACCGCGTGGCCGCCCTTCAGGGCCAGCATGTCGCGGGCCTCGTCGGGGGTCGCGACCTCAAGCCCGAGCCCGTCCAGGATCTGCCGCACCCGGCGCACCTGGGCGGCGTTGCTTTCGGCGAGCCGGCCCGGGCCGTCCCACAGCGAGTCCTCCAGGCCCACCCGGACGTTGCCCCCCATCGCGGCCGCCATCGCCGCCACGGTCATCTGGTTGCGCCCCGCGCCCAGCACCGACCAGCGATAGCTGTCGCCGAACAGCCGGTCGGCCGTGCGCTTCATGTGGAGCACGTCGTCGGGATGCGCCCCGATGCCGCCTTGCAGTCCGAACACGGTCTGGATGAACAAGGGCGCCCGCACCATCCCGCGGTCGAAAAAGTACTTCAGGTTGTAAAGGTGCGCGGTGTCGTAGCACTCGAACTCGAAGCGCGTGCCGTTGTCCGCGCAGGTCGTCAGGATGTACTCGATCTGCCCGAACGTGTTGCGGAACACGATGTCCTTGTTGGCGAGGTAGCTGCGCTCCCACTCGTGGGTCAGGTCGGTGAAGCGGTCGAGCATGCCGAACAGGCCGAAGTTCATCGAGCCGAGGTTCAGCGACGCCACCTCGGGCTTGAACACCGCGGCCGGCCGCACGCGCTCCTCCACCGCCATGGTCGGCGCGCCCCCCGTGGTGAGGTTGATCACCGCGCCCGTGCGCTGCTTGATGACCGGCAGGAAGCGCGCGAAGGCCTCAGGCGTCTGGTCGGGCGCGCCGGTGTGGGGGTCGCGCGCGTGCAGGTGGACGATGGCCGCGCCCGCCTCGGCGGCGCCCACGGCCGCCTCGGCGATCTCGTCGGGCGTGACCGGGAGGTGGGGCGACATGGAGGGCGTGTGGATCGCCCCCGTCACGGCGCAGGTGATGATGACTTTGCGTTTGGTGGCCATGGGGTTCGGGCTCCTCCCGTTGTCCGCCGCGAACAAAGGTCCGCGTCGCCGTCCGGTTCCCCGTCCCGCCCGGGGCGCGCCGGTCAGGTCGCCGCCTCGACGTCGTGGAACCGCCTGTAGTCCACAACGAAGCCGCCGTCGGGCTCGTTGCCGATGATGTTGACGTAGCGGTGGTTCCAGCGCAGGTGCGCGGCCACGTAGGTTTGGCGGCCCTGCACCTGCTGCGCGGCGCTCTCGTCGTGGCCCGTCAGCGACAGGACGAGCAGCGCCCCGTCGGCTTCGAGGTCCGCGCCCGACCGCCCGTGCAGCGGGCTCGTCTCGTCGATCACGTGGAACAGCGACCAGCTCAGCGCGAACATGGGGTTCTCGGCCTTCTGGAGCGCGAGTTCCTCGAAGCCGCGGAAGGTGACGCCCTCGCGGCTCACCCGGCTTCGGCTCAGCCACAGCTTGGCGCTCGCGTTCACGATCAGGCTCCGCCGCCCGTTGGCGACGCGGACCACGAGCGTGGGCCGCCCTTCGTGGTCGTGGATCGTCACCACCTGGGCGAAGACGAAGCGCGCCCGGGGCCGCGAGAAGCGCGCGAAGATCAGCCCCGTCAGCAGGGCCGACAGGAACAGCCCCGCGAACATCTCGACGCTCGCCACCGCGTGCCCGTAGGGCGTCTGCGGGTGCATGTCGCCGTAGCCCACGGTCGCCAGCGTCTCGATGCTGAAGAAGAAGGCCGACAGGCCGTCGCGCGGCCCCACGCCGGCCACGGCGCCCGCGCGCAGGAGGTAGCACCCCGCGAAGGCGGCGTTCACGACGCAGAACACCACCCCCGACACGCCCACGAAGGCGGGCCAGCCCACCGTCATGGCGCGGTGGTAGGCGTCCTGCCAGAACCCGTCCCGCAGGCCGAGCGTGGTGATGCGCCGCTCGCCCACCTGCACCTGCCGCGCCCGCTTCCCGGCCCCGACCGCCGCCACGCCGCCCCTCCCCCACGCTCTCGCGCCGGAGAAGACCCCAAAGGCGCCCCGGCGCGCAAGCCAGGGCTCTGAACTCAGGTTAAGACCACCGGTGCCAGGCCATGCCCTTCGCCCCGCGATCAGCGGGGAGAAGGTGCCCGACAGGGCGGATGAGGGGTCGGCCCACGCGCTCGCGTCCCCCCTCATCCGGCCTGTCGGCCCCCTTCTCCCCTCAAGGGGCGAAGGGCAGAACCGGCCACCGTTGACCCGAGTTCGAGGCCCTGGCGCGCAAGCCCGGGGCGGGCTCGCGCGACCCCGCCGGGTGCGGGACCACGGCAGCATTGATTTCGCTCCGGAGAAAGCGCCATCACTCGGGGCGCGAGCCCCGGACAGCTTTTCAGGACCGACCCTCGATGGACAAGCCCCTCGACCAGCGCATCGCCCTCGTGACGGGCGCGACCCGCGGCATCGGCCGGGCGGTCGCGCTGGACCTCGCGCGCGCGGGCGCCCACGTGATCGCGCTCGGCCGCACCCAGGGCGCGCTGGAGGAGCTCGACGACGCGGTCCGCGATCTCGGGTCGGACGCGACCCTGGTGCCCTGCGACCTCAAGGACGGCGACGCGCTGGACCGGCTCGGGGCCGCGATCCACGCGCGCTGGGGCCGGCTCGACGTCTTGGTCGCCAACGCGGGCGTGCTCGGGCCCATCACGCCGCTCGGCCACGTCGACCCCGCGCAGTGGGACGACGTGATGGCCGTCAACGTCACGGCCAACTGGCGCCTCATCCGATCGCTCGACCCCCTCCTGCGCGCGTCCGACGCGGGCCGGGCCGTGTTCATCAGCTCGGGCGCGGCCCACCGCGCCGAGCTCCGCCCCTACTGGGGCCCCTACGCGATCTCCAAGGCCGCGCTCGACGCCCTGATGCGCACCTACGCGGCGGAAACCGCCACCACCTCCAACGTCCGCGTCATGGGCGTGAACCCCGGACCCCTGCGCACCAGGATGCGCGCCGCCGCCATGCCGGGCGAGGACCCCCAAACGCTCAAGACCCCCGAGGAGCTGAGCCCGCGCATCCTGGCGCTGTGCCTGCCGGGCTCGACCGAGACGGGCAGGCTGTACGACTTCCCGACGGGCAAGGTGCTGAGCTTCGCGGCGCCGGCCTGACCTCCTCGAGACCTGCAACGGTGGGCGGTTCTGTCCTTCGCCCCGCCGTGCGGGGAGAAGGTGCCCGACAGGGCGGATGAGGGGTCGACGGAAGCGCGTGGACTGCCCCTCATCCGGCCTTCGGCCACCTTCTGCCCGCAAGCGGGGCGAAGGGGACTCGTCGGCGCGGGTTGCGCCGGTCAGCGGGCCGCCAGCCGGTCGCGGATGCGGAGCAGGGCGATGCGCTCCACCTGGGCGAGCGCGGCCGCGCGTTCGGTGCTCGGGTCGTGGGCCAGCCGCGTTTCGAAGGCGCGCAGGATGGCGCCCGCGTCGAGGCCCCGCACGGCGATCACGAACGGGAAGCCGAACTTCTGGCGGTAGGCGTCGTTCAGCCCCGTGAAGCGGGCGAGGTCCGCCGCGCTCAACCGGTCGAGCCCCGCGCCATCCTGCTCGCGGGTCGAGTCCGCCGTGAGCTCGCCCGCGAGCGCCAGCCGCCCCGCGAGGTCCGGGTGGGCGTTGAGCAGCGCGAGCCTCGCGTCCTCCGGCAGCGCGCGCATCGCCGCCACCATGCGGGCGTGCAGCGCGTCCGCGCCGTCGTCGGCCGCCGTCAGCCCCTCCGCGTGGACCTGCGCCGCGACAGCCGGCGTGTGCTCGAAGACGTCGCCGAACACCGCCGCGAACAGGGCGGGGCCCATCCGGCTCGGGCGGTAGCCGCCGGGCGGCGGATGGGTCGCGACCCAGTGGCGGGCGACGTCGACCCGGCGCGCGACCCAGACCCGGTCGTGGCCCGCCACGTGGTCCAGGAAGCGCGCCAGCGCCGCCGCGCGCCCGGGGCGGCCCACGAGGCGGCTGTGCAGGCCCACCGACAGCATCTTGGGCCGGTCCTCCCCCTCGGCGTAGAGCGTGTCGAACGAGTCCCTGAGGTAGGCGAAGAACTGGTCGCCGGCGTTGAACCCCTGCGCGGTCGCGAAGCGCATGTCGTTGGCGTCCAGCGTGTAGGGCACCACGAGCTGGGGCCCGCGCGGGCCCTCCACCCAGTAGGGCAGCTCGTCCGCGTAGGAGTCTGCGAGGTACAGGAAGCCGCCGTCCTCCATGCCCACCCGCGCCGTGTGGACGGAGGCGCGCCCCTGGTAGAAGCCGAGCGGCCGCTCGCCCGTGATCTCCGTTTGCAGGCGCACGGCCTCGGCCACGTGGTCGCGCTCGGCCTCGTAGGTGAAGTCCCGGTAGTCGATCCACTTCAGCCCGTGGGTCGCGATCTCCCATCCCGCGTCCCGCATGGGCGCCGCGATCTCGGGGTAGCGCTGCAGCGCGGTCGCGACCGCGAACACGGTCACGGGTATGGCGCGGCCCGTGAACAGCCGGTGGAGCCGCCAGAAGCCCGCGCGGGAGCCGTACTCGTAGATCGACTCCATGTTGACGTGCCGCCGGCCGGGCCAGGGCTGCGCCCCCACGATCTCGGACAGGAAGGCTTCCGAGGCCGCGTCGCCGTGCAGGATGTTGTTTTCGCCTCCCTCCTCGTGGTTGAGGACGAACTGGACGCAGATCCGCGCCCTGCCCGGCCAGCGCGCGTGCGGGGGGTGCTCGCCGTAGCCGCGGAGGTCGCGCGGGTAGCCGTCGTCCATCAGGACCCCCGGTAGGTCGCGTAGCTCCACGGCGAGACCAGGAGCGGCACGTGGTAGTGCCCGTCCGGGTCGGCCACCGCGAAGCGGACCGGGATCACGTCCAGGAAGGGCGGGTGGGGGAGCGCGGCGCCGCTCGCCCGGAAGTAGTCGGCCACCGCGAAGGTGAGCTCGTAGGGGCCGGGTGGCAGCGGTCCGCTGAGCAGCGGCTGGTCCGTGCGGCCGTCCCGGTTGGTCACGGCGGCGGCCAGCGCCTCCGCCTCGCCCACCCTGGCCAGGCGGACCGCGACGCCTGCCGCGGGGCGGCCCGAGGCCGTGTCGAGCACGTGCGTGGTGAGGCGGCCCACGGAACGGGCCCTACTTCTTTTCGAGGAGCAGCGTCCCCTCCTTCTGGATCAGGGTTTTGGCCTTCTCGGCGATCACGGCGAGCAGCCAGGGGAGCTGCACCGTCACCGTCACCTGGTCGGCCTCCACGTCGAGCGTGCCCGACGCCGACTGCGCCAGCGCCGCGACGCGGTAGGTCAGCACGTTGTCCTCCCACCTGTCTTCCAGGACGTCCACCTTGCCCGCGTAGGTGGTCTTCAGGTGCTCGATGCCGTCCTTCAGGCGCCGCAGCGCCTCGGCCTGGCCGAGGTGGTGCGGGATGGAGACGACGAGTGGCTTGGCCATGAAACCGATCCTCGCTGGTCGTTTCCGGAACGTCTATAGGGGGGAACCCGCCGGCAAGCCAAGCCGGACCACCGCCCGGACAGGCCCAATGGCGGGGCCGCCGTTTCCGCTAGGCGCGCCGGGCCGGATGGCTTAAGCCTCCCGCCCGCGAACGCGCGCCGCGGTTTCGCCGCGAGGGGGCCGGCATGGACGGGGATCACGCAGCCGGGATGTTTCGACGCGTCGTGATCAAGCTGTCGGGCGAGGCGCTGACGGGGGAGGGGACCTTCGGGCTCGACGCTCCGACGATCGCGCGCATCGCGGCCGACCTCGCCTCCACCGTGGAACTCGGCACCGAGGTCGCCGTGGTGGTGGGCGGGGGCAACTTCTTCCGCGGCATGCAGGGGGCCGACAAGGGCATCGAGCGCGCCCGCGCCGACTCGATCGGCATGCTGGCGACCGTCATGAACGCGCTTGCCATCGAGGCCGCGATCGAGGGGGAGGGCTACCCGGCCCGCGCGCTGTCCGCCATCCCCATGCCCGCGCTCTGCCAACCCTATTCGCGGCAGGCCGCGCTCCACCACCTCGCCAAGGGGCGCATCTGCGTGCTGGCCGGGGGCACGGGGAACCCGTTCTTCACCACCGACACGGGCGCCGTGATCCGCGCCGCGGAACTCTCCTGCGACGCCGTCATGAAGGCCACCCAGGTGGACGGGGTCTACTCGGCCGACCCCAAGCGCGACCCGTCCGCGACCCGCTTCGAGCGGCTCACGCACGACGATGCGATCCGCCTCAACCTGGCCGTCATGGACACGGCCGCCTTCGCGCTGGCGCGCGAGAACCGCATCCCCATCGTGGTGTTCGCCCTCAACGGGCCCGGCGCCATCCGCGCGGCCCTGGAAGGGTCGGGCCGCTTCACGCTCGTGACGCCGTGAGGCAAACCGAACGTCGGAATTGACGTGCGGACCCCGCATCCCCCGTGTAAACGGGAGGCACCGGCGGCCCGCGGGACACGCGCGCCGTTCTACGACCTGGATGTGGAACCGTGAGCGCAGACTTCGACGTGGGCGACCTGAAGCGCCGCATGGCGGCGGCCGTGGCGGCCTTCAAGCACCAGTTGGGCGGGCTGCGGACGGGCCGCGCCAGCACCGGCCTGCTCGAACCCGTCCAGGTCCAGGCCTACGGGCAGACCATGCCCATCCTCCAGGTCGCCACCATCAGCGTGCCCGAGCCGCGCGCCATCTCGGTGCAGGTGTGGGACAAGTCCATGGTGGGCGCGGTCGAGAAGGCGATCCGCGACTCCAACCTCGGCCTGAGCCCCGTGGTGGAGGGCCAGACCCTGCGCATCCGCATCCCCGAGCTGAACGAGCAGCGCCGCAAGGAGATGGTCAAGGTCGCCCACGGCTACGGCGAGGACGCCCGCGTGGCGGTCCGCCACATCCGGCGCGACGGCATCGACCTGTTGAAAAAGCTCCTTAAGACCAAGACCATCACCGAGGACGACGAGAAGCGCCACGAGGCCGAGGTCCAGAAGGCGACCGACGCCGCCGTGGGCGAGGTGGATGCGGCGCTCGCCACCAAGGAAAAGGAAATCATGCAGGTTTGAGGCGGCCCGCCGGGGCGGGCACGGGACGGGGTGGGCCGGCCCCCGGGGTCCGGGGGTTTTGGCGAGCAACAAGGGTCAGGCGGGCGCGCGTTCATGGACAGTGCCGACGGACGGCCGGGCATGCCGGCTCACGTAGCCATCATCATGGACGGCAACGGGCGCTGGGCCGCGGCGCGGGGGCTGCCGCGCCTGGAAGGCCACCGCCGCGGGCTGGAAGCGCTGCGCGGCGCCGTGCGCACCGCCCTCGACCTCGGCATCGGCCACCTCACCGTCTACAGCTTCTCGTCCGAGAACTGGGGCCGCCCGGTCGAGGAGGTGTCCGACCTGATGCGGCTGCTCAAGCGCTTCATCCGCAACGACCTGGCCGACCTCGACCGCAACGGCGTCCGCGTCCGCGTGATCGGGCAGCGCGACGACCTCGACCCCGACATCCGCGCCCTGCTGGTGGAGGCCGAGGAGCGCACCTGCTGCAACCGCGCGCTGGCGCTCGTGGTGGCCTTCAACTACGGCTCGCGGCAGGAGCTCGCCTCCGCCATGCGGCGCATCGCCTTCCAGGTGTCGTCGGGCGAGATCGAGCCGGCCGCCATCACCCCCGAGCTGATCGCGGCCCACCTCGACACGGCGGGCCTGCCCGACCCCGACCTCATCATCCGAACCTCGGGCGAGCAGCGCCTGTCCAACTTCCTGATGTGGCAGGCGGCCTACGCCGAGTTCGTGTTCCTGCCCATGCACTGGCCGGACTTCGACCGGGCCGCCTTCGAGGACGCGCTCGCGACCTTCACCCGGCGCGAGCGGCGCTTCGGCCGCGTGCCGGCCGCGCCCGAACCCCTGCGCCAGCTCAAGTCGGCGCGGTGACGGAGCGGGCAAGCGTGGCCTCGGCCGAGCGACCGGCCGCCGCGATGCCGTCCCGGCGGTGGGCCGACCTGCTGCCCCGCGCGGGCTCCGGCCTGGTCATGGTCGCGCTGGCGCTTGGCACGGCCTGGCGGGGCGGGGGGGGGTTCACGCTGTTCTGGCTCGCGGCCGCGGCCGCGGTGCTGTGGGAATGGCGGGGGCTCGCGGGCGACGTCCGCGACGGGCGCGGCCCCGCGCTGGGCACGCT
>CAXTDZ010000089.1:0-17720 GCA_964243035.1 uncultured Lichenihabitans sp. | reverse complement strand
AGGCCGCGGCGGCCCTGCTCGGGCGGGGCGGGCGCCTGGCCTACGCGGGCGCGGGGTCGTCGGGCCTGCTGGCCCACGTCGACGCCGCCGAACTGCCGGGCACGTTCGGGCTCGACCCGACCCGGGTGCCCGTGCTGCTCGCGGGCGGCGCCGGCGCGCTCGCCGCCATTCCCCAGGAGGCCGAGGACGACGCCGAGGGCGCGGCCGAGGCCGTCGCGACGCTGCGGCTCGGGCCCCGGGACGCCCTGGTGGCGCTGGCCGCGAGCGGCACCACGCCCTTCGCGCTCGCGGCGCTGCGCGCGGCCCGCGCCCGCGGCGCGCTCACGATCGGGATCGCCTGCGCGGCCGGCACCCCCCTGCTCGGCGAGGCGCACCACCCGGTGCTGCTCGCCGCCCCTCCCGAAGTGATCGCGGGCTCCACCCGCATGGGGGCGGGCACGGCGCAGAAATGCGCGCTCAACGCGCTCTCGACCCTGGTGGGGTTGCGGCTCGGCCACGGCTACGCGGGGCTGATGGTCAACCTGCGGCCCGACAACGCCAAGCTGCGCCGCCGGGCGGTGGCGATCGTGGCGCAGGCCTCGGGCGTAGACGCGGCGCAGGCCGCCCGCGCGCTGGACCAGGCGGGCGCCGTCAAGCCCGCGATCCTCCTGTGCGCCGGCGCCCCCTCGCCGCGCGCCGCGCGCGACACCCTCGCGACCTGCGAGGGCGACCTCAGGGCGGCGCTAGCCGCCCTCCGCAACACCGGCCCGGCCACCGAGAACCGGGTCCCCGAACAGGCAGGAGAACGGGTATGACACGTTTACGCATCCTCGCGCTGGCCACGGCCGGCGCCCTCGCGCTCGCGGCGGCCGCGCCCGCGCTCGCGGCCGACGCGACGCTGACGATCGAGAGCTGGCGCAGCGACGACCTGCAGATCTGGCAGCAGACCATCATCCCGGCCTTCGAGAAGGACCACCCGGGCATCAAGCTGAATTTCCAGCCGACCGCCCCCAAGGACTACAACGCGGCGCTGAACTCCAAGCTCGACGCCGGCACCGCGGGCGACATCATCGCCTGCCGGCCGTTCGACGCCTCGCTGGAGCTCTACAAGAAGGGCGAGCTGGCCTCCGTCAACGACATCAAAGGCATGGACGGCTTCTCCGACGTCGCCAAGGCGGGCTGGTCCACCGACGACGGCAAGACCACCTTCTGCGTGCCGGTGGCCGCCGTGCTGCACGGCTTCATCTACAACAAGGACGCCTTCGCCAAGGTGGGCATCAAGGACGTGCCCAAGACGGTGGACGAGTTTTTCGCCGACCTCGACAAGATCAAGGCGGACGGCACCTACGTGCCCCTCGCGCTCGGCACGCCCGACCAGTGGGAGGCCGCCACCATGGCCTACCAGAACATCGGGCCCAACTACTGGCACGGCGAGGAAGGCCGGCAGGCGCTGATCGCGGGCAAGGAGAAGCTGACCGATCCCGAGTGGGTGGCGCCCTTCGAGCAGATGGCCAAGTGGGCGCCCTACATGGGCGACGGCTTCAAGGCGCAGTCCTACCCCGACAGCCAGAACATGTTCACGCTGGGCCGCGCCGCCATCTACCCCGCGGGCTCTTGGGAGATCGCGCAGTTCAACAGCCAGGCGCAGTTCAAGATGGGGGTCTTCCAGCCGCCGGTGCCCAAGGCCGGCGACCAGTGCTACCTGTCCGACCACCCCGACATCGCCTTCGGCGTGAACACCAAGAGCAAGAACGTCGAGGCCGCCAGGACCGTGCTGGCCTGGATGGCGTCGCCCGAGTTCGCCAAGCTCTATTCCGACGCCCTGCCCGGCTTCTTCAGCCTGCAGACGCAGCCCGTGGACGTGAAGGACCCGCTCGCCAAGGCGTTCCTGAGCTTCCGCCAGGACTGCAAGTCCACCATGCGCTCGACCTACCAGATGCTGTCGCGCGGCACGCCCAACCTGGAGAACGAGACCTGGGTCGAGTCCGCCAACGTGCTGAACGGCACCGACACGCCCCAGGCGGCCGCGCAGAAGCTGCAGACGGGCCTGGCGAGCTGGTACAAGCCGGGCAAGTGACGCCCGCTATGCCCGTCTCCCCGTTCGTGGGGAGACGGTGCCCGGCGGGGCGGATGGGAGGACGCGACCGACGAAAGGCCCCCCCGTCCCGGCCTCGCCGTATGACCTTCCTCCGCGCAGCCCACGGGCCTCGCGCAACTCGGACGTCTGCCGGTTCCGCCCTTCTCCCGCCCGGGCGGGAGAAGCTGGGCGACGGCCCGGATGAGGGTGGGGCCACGCACCCGGGGTCCCCTCGTCCGCCCTGTCGGGCACCGTCTCCCCGCGAGCGGAGCGAAGGGCAGGACGGCCCGGACACGCAGGGGTGTGGATCCCGCAGCCCGCGCGGCGGGAGAAGCCCCTCACGGTTTCCGCCATGAGCACCATCGATAAACTCGCCACCGACGCGCCCGTGATCCCGGAACCGGCCGTCCGCGCCGCGCCGCGGGCCCGCCGCTGGCACGTGCTCGTGTTTCTCGCCCCCGCGCTGCTGGTTTACTCGGCGCTGATGGTGTTCCCGCTCGCCGACACGCTGCGGCTGGCGCTGTTCCACAGGGTCGAGGGCGTGTCGAGCTTCGTGGGGCTCGACAACTTCCGGACGCTGTTCGGCGACCCGGGCTGGTCCGGGCACTTCTGGCTGGCGCTCCGGAACAACCTCGTCTTCTTCGCGGTCCACCTTCTCCTGCAGAACCCGATCGGCGTCGCGCTGGCCGCGCTCCTGTCGCTGCCCGGCCTCAGGGGCTCGGCCGCGTACCGAACCGTGTTCTTCCTGCCCACCATGCTGTCCTTCGTGATCGTGGGCTTCACCTGGAAGCTGATCCTGAGCCCGCTGTGGGGGGTCGCGCCCACCCTGATGGGCGCGGTGGGCCTCAGGAGCTTCTTCCACCCCTGGCTGGGCCAGGAGTCCTCCGCGCTGCTCACGCTCACGCTGATCTCCGTGTGGCAGTACGTGGGCATCCCGATGATGCTGATCTACGCGGCCCTGCTCGGCATCCCCGACGAGGTGATCGAGGCGGCCGAGCTCGACGGCGTCACGGGCTTCGCGCAGTTCCGGCGCATCAAGCTGCCCCTGATCCTGCCCACGATCGGGATCTGCTCCATCCTGACCTTCGTGGGCAACTTCAACGCCTTCGACCTGATCTACGTGGCGCAGGGGGCGCTGGCCTCGCCCAACTACGCGACCGACATCCTGGGCACGCTGCTGTTCCGGACCTTCTTCGGCAACCAGCTCCAGCTCGGCGACCCCAACATGGGCGCGACGGTGGCGACCGTCATGTTCGTGATCATCCTTCTCGGCGTCTGCGCCTACCTGTTCGGCATCCAGACGCGCTTCAGGCGGTACCAATTCTGATGGCGGCCTCCTCCCGCACCTCCCCGCTCGGCCGCGGCGCGGTCCACGGGGCGCTCCTCATCTACGCGGCGCTGTGCCTCGGGCCGGTGGTGCTGGTGGTGATCAACTCCTTCAAGTCGCGCGCGGCCATCTTCCGCGCGCCCCTCGCGCTGCCCGGCCAGGGCACCTTCGACCTCGTGGGCTACCGCACCGTGCTCGGCCAGGGCACCTTCGCGTCCTACTTCGTCAACAGCCTGATCGTGACGGTGGGCTCGCTCGCGGCCGTGCTGCTGTTCGGCGCCATGGCGGCCTTCGCGCTCAGCGAGTACCGTTTCCGGGGCAACCGGCTGCTCGGGCTTTACATGTCGCTCGGCATCATGGTGCCGATCCGGCTCGGCACGGTGGCGATCCTGACCCTGATGGTGGAGTCGCACCTCGTGAACACCCTGTTCGCGCTGGTGCTGATCTACACCGCGCAGGGGCTGCCGGTGGCGGTGTTCATCCTGTCCGAGTTCATGGGGTCGCTGTCCAAGGACCTCAAGGACGCGGGCCGCGTGGACGGCCTGTCGGAGTACACGATCTTCTTCCGGCTCGTGCTGCCGCTGGTGCGGCCCGCGATCGCCACGGTGGCGGTGTTCACCATGATCCCGATCTGGAACGACCTGTGGTTCCCGCTCATCGTGGCGCCGGGCGAGGCCACCAAGACCGTGACGCTGGGCGCGCAGTCCTTCATCGGGCAGTTCGTGACCAACTGGAACGCCGTGCTCGCGGCCCTCACGCTGGCGGTCCTCCCGGTGCTGGTCCTGTACCTCATGTTCTCGCGGCAGCTGATCCGCGGCATCACGGCGGGGGCCGTCAAGTGACCGAACCGCTGCGCACGCTCGTCGCGGGCCTGGGCCAGATGGGCCTGAGCCACGCGCTCGCCTACCACCGCAACCCGGGCTTCGCGATCACGGGCCTCGTCAACCGCTCGGCCGTGACGCTGCCCGACGAGTTGCGCGGCTACCCCGTCCTGCCCTCGTTCGAGGCGGGGCTCGCCCAGGAACCCGACCTCGTCTCGGTCAACACCTACACGGACAGCCACGCCGACCTCGCGGTGGCGGCGATGGAAGCCGGCGCCCACGTCTTCGTCGAGAAGCCGCTCGCCCCCACCCTGGAGGACGCGAAGCGCGTGGTGGACGCGGCCCGGCGCACGGGCCGCAAGCTCGTGATCGGCTACATCCTGCGCCACCACCCGAGCTGGGTGGAGTTCATCCGCCAGGCCCGCGCGCTCGGGCCGCCCTTCGTGATGCGCATGAACCTCAACCAGCAGTCGAGCGGCCCGGCCTGGGAGATCCACAAGCGGCTGATGCGCTCCACCAGCCCCGTGGTGGACTGCGGCGTCCACTACGTCGACGTGATGCTGCAGATCACCGACAGCCCGCCCGTGCAGGTGCGCGGCATGGGCGTGCGCCTGTCGCCGGAGGTGCCCGAGGGGCAGGTCAACTACGGGCACCTCCAGGTGGTGTTCGCGGACGGCTCGCTGGGCTGGTACGAGGCCGCCTGGGGGCCGATGATCTCGGAGACGGCCTTCTTCGTGAAGGACGTCATGGGCCCGCGCGGCGCCGTGTCGATCGTGATGGACGAGGGTGCGGCCTCCGCCTCCGTCGACACCCACACCAAGACGGCGCGCCTGCGCGTGCACCACGCCGCGCTCCGTCCGGACGGCGCCTTCGCGGCGCCGGACGCGGTCCTGTCCACCGCGGACGAGCCCGGCCACCAGGCGCTGTGCGAGCGCGAGCAGGCCTTCGTGCTGGACGCGATCCGCAACAACCGCGACCTGTCCCGGCACATGGACGACGCGGTCCGGTCGCTCGCCGTGGTGCTCGCCGCCGACCGGTCCATGCGCGAGAACCGCGCCGTCGATCTCGCGTGAGGGCCGCATGGGCTCGCTTCAGCTTCAGGCCATCCGCAAGAGCTTCGGCCCGGTCGACGTGCTCAAGGGCATCGACCTCGACGTGACCGACGGCGAGTTCGTGGTCTTCGTGGGCCCGTCGGGCTGCGGGAAGTCGACCCTGCTGCGCATCATCGCGGGCCTGGACGAGCAGACGGCAGGCGACGTCCGCATCGACGGCCGGGCGGTGAACGGCGTGCCGCCCGCCAAGCGCGGCATCGCCATGGTGTTCCAGAGCTACGCGCTCTACCCGCACCTGACGGTGGCGGGCAACATGGGGCTGGCGCTCAAGCAGGAGGGGGTTGCGGCGTCCACGATCGAGGCGCGGGTGAGGTCGGCGGCGAGCCTGCTGCGGCTGGAGCCGCTGCTTCGGCGCCGCCCCGCGGAACTCTCGGGCGGCCAGCGGCAGCGCGTCGCGATCGGCCGCGCCATCGTGCGCCAGCCGAGCCTGTTCCTGTTCGACGAGCCCCTGTCCAACCTCGACGCGGCGCTCCGGGTCGGCACCCGCATCGAGCTCGCCAAGCTGCACCACCAGCTCGGCGCCACCATGATCTACGTCACCCACGACCAGATCGAGGCCATGACGCTGGCCGACCGCATCGTGGTGCTGAACGGCGGCCTCGTGGAACAGGTCGGCGCCCCGCTGGAGCTTTATCGCAGGCCCGCCAACCTGTTCGTGGCGGGGTTCATCGGCTCGCCCACCATCAACCTCATCACGGGCGCGCCGGCCGAGCGGGTGGGGGCCGCGACGATTGGGGTGCGGCCCGAGCACCTCGTCGTCGATCCCGCGGGCGCCTGGGCGGGCACGGTCAGCCACGCGGAGCACCTGGGCGCCGACACCGTGCTCTACGTGGACGTGCCGGAGGTGGGCGCGCTCACCGTGCGCACCGCGGGCGACCTGCCCTCGGAGGCGGGGGACAGGGTCGCGCTCACCCCGCGCGCCGACCGCCTGTACCGTTTCGGCGCGGACGGCCGGGCGCTGGGCTGAACCGACCGGGGCCGGGGCGCGTTCCTCTCCCGTTCCGAGGAAGAAGAGGCCCGCGAAGTCGCCAGCCTGCACGCGTTGCGCCCATAAGACGCAGTTGTTCAGCTTCAGGTTTGCGCCACAACCACGCGGGTTGAGCATGTCACATTCGTGACGTCGGACCGTCGGAGGCCGCCGGGATGTGATCCGGCCATTCCTCGGGTCCGGGTAGTGGAGAAGTTGGGATGGGTTCTGCGCAGTCCGAGCGTCTCGGCGTGGCCATCGTGGGCCTGGGCGGCGCGGTCGCCACCACCGCGGTGGCCGGCATCGAGATGATCAAGGCGGGCTCCAACCGGATGGAAGGCCTGCCGCTCGCGAACCTGTCGATCCCCGGCATCGCGGACTACAAGGACGTGGTGTTCGGCGGCTGGGACCTGAACGGCAACGACCTGGCGGCCGCCGCCTCCGAGCACGGCGTGCTGCGCGACGCGGACGTCGGCGACGCCGCGGCGGCGCTGCGCGACATGCGTCCCTGGAAGGCCGTCGGCAGCGAGAAGTTCTGCCGCAACATCGTGGGCCAGAACATGGCCAAGGCGAAGAACCACCGCGAGGCGGTGGACATGATCGCCGACGACCTGCGCCGCTTCAAGGAGCAGGCGGGCGTCGACCGGGTCGTGGTGCTCAACCTGGCCTCCACCGAGAGCTGGCCCGACCTCGCCTCCCGCACGCTCACCTCGCTGCCCGACTTCGAGCGCGGGCTCGACGACAACTCGGCCGAGATCGGCCCCGCCATGCTCTACGCCTACGCGGCCATCGCCAACGACGTGGGCTACGCCAACTTCACGCCCTCGGTGGCGGCCGACGTGCCGGCGCTGATGAGCTTCGCCAAGGAGCGCAACGTCCCGATCGCGGGCAAGGACGGCAAGACCGGCCAGACCATGATGAAGACCGTGCTCGCCCCCGCGCTGAAGTCGCGCGCGCTGCACATCGACGGCTGGTTCTCGACCAACATCCTGGGCAACCGCGACGGCCTCGCGCTGCAGGACAAGGACTCGCTCGCCTCCAAGCTCAACACCAAGGGCGGCGTGCTCGACCAGATGCTGGGCTACGAGGTGGAGGACCATCTGGTCGACATCCGCTACTACCGGCCGCGCGGCGACGACAAGGAAGCCTGGGACAACATCGACGTGACCGGCTTCCTGGGCCAGCGGATGCAGATCAAGGTCAACTTCCTGTGCAAGGACTCGATCCTGGCGGCGCCCCTCGCCATCGAGATCGCCCGCGTCGTGGGCCTGGCGTCCAAGCGCGGCGACGGCGGCGTGCAGGAGCAGTTGAGCCACTTCTTCAAGGCGCCCATGGTCAAGAACGGCCACGCGCCCGTGCACGCCTTCCACGCGCAGGAGGCCATGCTGATGGACTGGCTCAACGTCGGCTGACGCGGTGGGAGCCCAGGACTTGGTGAGGGGCCGGGACGGGCTGAGCCCCGGCCTCGTTCCCCTTCTCGCCGAGTTGAACGACCTCAAGCGCGTGCGTAGCGCGGGCCGCGACGGCTCGATCGCGACGCGCTTGTTCCGCCAAACCTGGAGCGAGCTCGCCGCTGGCCGGCCCGCGGGGGTGGTCGCGGTCGAGATCGCGGCCCGGGCGCTCGCGGCGGCGCGCCTCGGCGACCTCGACCGCGAGGTGCTGTCGCGCGCGGGGCTGTCGCGCGCCCAGATCACCCGCGTGCTCCAGCAGGCCGTGGCCGAGATCGGCGCCTCCCTGCCCGCGGCGCTGCGGCAGTCGCTGCACGAGGCGGTCGCGGCCGACCGCGGCCGGGTGGTGGGCCCCCTGCCGCCCTTCGTGGCGCAGCTGGAGGCTCAGCCCCGCGCGGGCGTGACCTGCCCGGGCAAGCCGCGCATCGTCCTTGAGCCGCCGGAAAGCCACGCCGAGCACTGCCTCGCGGTGGCGGTCTACGGCGTGCTGCTCGCCCCCCTTTACGGCGCTGAGCCCGGAACCGTGTTCCTGGCGGCGGCCGCGCACCATTTCCACAATGCCGGCATGCCCGACTCGGGGTTCATGGGCGAGATGCTGCTGGGGCCCCACCTCGCCAAGGTGATGGTGCATTTCACCACCGCCTGCCTGGAGCAGTTGGAGCCTCCCCTCCGCGGCGCGGTCGAGACCGCCCGCGCGATCCTGCCCGACGACGCGGCTCCCGAGGGGCGCGCCTTCCACGCCGCCGACGCGCTCGACCGCGTGCTGCAGATCCGGCAGTACCTCGCCCCCGCGAGCCTCACCATGGATCAGGTGCTGGGCGAGATGGGGCTGGTCCATGACGGCCCGGTGAAGGAGTTCCAGGACGCGGTGCTGCGGCAGGCGGGCCTGCTGCCGTGATCCCGGCCCTGCGCTCGCCCGTGACGGGCGCCCTCCTCCAGCCCGACGGCCCCGCCCTGCTGCGCGACGCCGATGGGCGGCGCTGGCCGCTGCTCGACGGCATCCCCTACCTGCGGACGGGGCGCGACGCCCTGGTCGAGGCGGCCGTGGCCGCGGTCGAGCGGGGTGACGCGGACCGGGCCCGCGTGCTCCTTCTCGCCGACCAGGACGACTGGTGGACCGGCGCCGTGCCGGACGAGGACGCCCTGCGCACCCTCGTGGCCGGGAGGAACCGGCTTTCCCTGCGCGACGCCATGGGCCTGCTCGCCTTCGGCCGCGTCGGCGATTATTTCGCGCACCGCTGGAGCGACCCGACCTTCCTGGCCGGGCTGGCGCTGCTCGACGCGCACCGGCGTCCCGCGGACAGCGCCTTCGAACTCGCCTGCGGCATCGGCCACTACGGGCGGGAGCTCGCGCGCAGGGGCGTGGCCTTCACCGGCGCGGACGTCGTGTTCGCAAAGCTGTGGCTCGCGCGGCACTGGGTCCTGGGCGAGGCGGCGTCGCTCGTCTGCTTCGACGCGGCCTCGCCCTGGCCGCTCCCGCGCGAGCCCTTCGACCTCGCCTTCTGCCACGACGCCTTTTATTTCCTGGAGCCCAAACCCGCGATCCTGGCCGAGCTGCGCGCCCGCGTGGCGCCGGGCGGCCGCCTCGCGCTGAGCCACATCCACAACAGCGGGGCCGACAACCTGTCGGCGGGCCGCGCGGTCTCGCCGGAGCAGCTGGCGGCGTTCTTCCCGCGCGCCACCGTGTACGACGACGCCGAGCTCACGGCGGCGCTGGTGGAGGCGCGCGCCCCGCGCCCCGCGCCGCTGGCCGTCCTGGGCCGTGTGGAGGCCTTCTCGGTCGAGGACGGGCCGAACCCGGCGGCGCACGCCGACCCGTCCTTGGCCCTGCCGCCCCGCGACGCCTCGCTCCGCCTGAACCCGCTCTACGCCGCGACCCCCGACGGCGTCTCGGTGCGTTGGCCCTCGCCGCGCTACGAGGCCGAATACGCGCCCCGCGCGACCTTCCCCGCGTCGCTCTCGCGGGGCGCGGTGGACGCCCTCGACCCGGAGGCCCCCGCGCCGGCCGCCGGCAGCCGGACGGCCGGCGCCGCTGAGGCGCTCCGCCTGGACGCGATCCGCCGCCGCATCCTCGTCGACCTGCCGGAGCGGTGGTGACCGCCCCGCGCCCGATCCGCTGGGGGGTCGCGGGCTTCGGCTGGGTCGCGCGCGACTACATGGCGGGCGCGATCCGCGAGGCCGGCCACCGGCTCATCGCCGTGGGCGACCCCGACCCGGACGCGCGCGCGGACGCGGCCCGCCTCGGGGCGCGCGGGCTGCCCTCCGTCGAGGCGCTCGCGGCCGACGGCGAGGTGGACGCGATTTACGTCGCAACCCCCAACCACCTGCACCGCCCGGCCGTCGAGGCCGCGGCCCGGGCCGGCAAGCCCGTGCTCTGCGAGAAGCCGATGGCCGCGACGCTCGCGGACGCGACCGCGATGGTGGCGGCCTGCGAGACGGCCGGCGTGCTCTACGGGACCGCCTTCGACCAGCGCCACCACCCCGCCCACCGCGCGATGCGCGAGGCAATCCGCGGTGGCAGGCTCGGCACCGTCACGGGCCTGCGCATCCTTTACGCCTGCTGGCTGCCGCCCGCCTGGACGGCGGGGCGCGGCACGGAGAACTGGCGCGTGATCGGCGCCAAGGCGGGCGGCGGCGCCCTGATCGACCTGGCGCCGCACGGCGTCGACCTCGCGGGCTTCCTGCTGGACGAGCCGCTCATTGACCTGCACGCGCTGATGCAGCGCCGCGTCCACCCCTACGCGGTGGACGACGGGGGCATGCTGGTGGGGCGCACGCGCGGGGGCGTGCTGGCGAGCCTCCACGTGGCCTTCAACCATCCCGACGCCCTGCCCCGCCGCCGCCTGGAGGTGACGGGCACCGCCGGCGTTCTCACGGCCACCAACACCATGGGGCAGGACCCGGGCGGCACGCTCACCTTCACGGACGCCGCGACCGGCGCGGACACGCCCCTGTTCTTCGCGGGAACCTCGCCGTTCGAGGCCCAGGTCCGACGCTTCGGCGACGCAATCCGCACCGGCGCGAGCGACGAGTTCTCCGGGTCGCGCGACCTCCACACGATGCGGCTGCTCGCGGACGCCTGCGCGGCCGCGGACGCCGCTCCGCCTGACCCTCGGGACCCATGAACGACCTGCCCGCCGACCTCCCCGACGCCGCCCGCGCCTACGTGGACGCGCTCCCCCGAGGCAAGCTGGTCGGCTTCTCCATGACGCCGCTCGACCGGACGGGCGTGCCGGCCTGGAAGGTCGGCCTGTTCCTGGACGACCCCGGCCGCCTGCCCGGCAACATGCCGTCTGGCTACGGCTACGGCACCACGGACGGCGAGGCCGTCACGGGCGCCCTGGCCGAGATCGCGGAAGCCATCTGCCCGACCCTGCGGCTGATCGACGAGCCGCGCGAGGAAGGCTCCTACACGGACCTCGCGGTCCGGTTCGGCCGCGGGGGCGTCGTGGACCCGCTCGCCCTCTGCCTGCCCGCGGGCTCGCCCGTCACCCGCGACACCCCCCTCGCCTGGACGCGCGTCACCCGCGTCAGCACCGGCGAGCCCGTGCTCTGCCCGCTCGACGTGGCCGCGACCGACTGGTTCGAGCTGCCGAAGGGTTACCAGCCCTTCACGACGCTGATCACCAACGGGCTGGGTGCCGGGCCCGACCTGGACTGGGCCACCGGCCACGGCCTGCTCGAATGCCTCCAGCGCGACGGCAACGGGCTGCTGTTCCGCGCGTTGGACCAGGGCGTCGTGCTCGACCTGCCCGACGATCTGGACGCGGACACGCGCGCGCTGCTCGACCACCTCCGCGCGGCGGGCCTCCACGTCCTGCCCAAGTTCGCGACCGACGAGTTCGGCCTGACCAACCTCTACGTGGTTGGCTACGACGAGCCCGGCCGCGGCCCGCGCGTCCCCATCATGCTGTCGGCCTGCGGGGAGGCCTGCGACCCCGACCGCGAGCGCGCGCTGCGCAAGGCCGTGCTGGAGTTCTGCTCGGCCCGGGTCCGCAAGACCTACGGCCACGGCCCACTCGCCGAAGCGCTGAGCGTGGCGCCCGCGGGCTATGTCGAGCAGTTCGTCCGGCGCGCCCTGCCGAGCCTGGAGGCCGAGGAAAGCCGGGCCCTGACCGCCATGATGGACTGGGCGCGGACGGACGGCCCGACGCTGAAGCGCTTCCTGGAGGCAAGCGTCTTCTCCGAGCGGAGCCGCAAGCCCTTCGCGGACCTGCCCCGCACCCCGCTCGGCGACACGCGCGAGCGGGGCGCCTTCGCGCGCGCCAGGCTGGAGGAAGCGGGCTTCGACGTGCTGGCGCTCGACGGCTCGCCGCGTGGGGGCGGGATCGGCGTCGCCAAGGTGATCGTCCCCGGCCTGGAGGTCGAGACCATGAGCTACGGCCGCATCGGCGAGCGCAACACCCGCAAGCTCCTGGAGCGCGACTCGCCGCTGATCCGCTTCGGCGAGCCGACCGAGACCCGCCTGCCCGTCCGCCTGTCGCCCGAGGCCGCCGACCGGCTGCGCCCGCTCACCGGCGGGCGCAGCCCGCTGTTCGACGCGGCGGAGGCCGAGCGCGTCGTCGGCCCCCTGTACCCCCTTTACCGAGAGCCCGAAGCGCACCACGTGGCCTACAGGCTCGGGCAGATGAGCCGGCCGGAGACCGCCGCGTGACCCTGCGCTACGCCTACAACACCAACGGCACGGCCTCCCACCGGCTCGACGACGCCCTGACCCTGATGGCGGAAGCGGGCTACGACGGCGTGGCGCTCACGCTCGACCACGCCCACTTCGACCCGCTCGCGCCCGACTGGGAGCGGGCCGCCAAAGCCCTGCGGCGGCGGCTCGACGCGCTCGGCTTCGGCTGCGTGATCGAGACGGGCGCGCGCTACCTGCTCGACCCGCGGGAGAAGCACGAGCCGACCTTCGTGTCGGCCTCCGCCGAGGGCCGCGCGCGCCGGGTCGACTTCCTGAGGCGCGCGGTCGACGTCGGCGCGGTCCTGGGCGCCGAGGCCGTGTCCTTCTGGGGCGGCGTCCCGAAGCCGGGCGTCGACCCCGACGACGCCGCGTCCTGGCTGCGCGACGGCATCGCGGCGGTGGCGGCCCACGCGCTTCGGCAGGGCGTCACCCCCGCGCTGGAACCCGAGCCGGGCATGATCGTGGAGACCGTCGACCACTACGCGGCGCTGGCCCGCGAGGCGCCCGGCCTCACCCTGGCGCTGGACCTCGGCCACCTGCTGGTCACCGGCGAGCGCGAGCCCGCCGCGGCCGTCCGCGAGTTCGCGGGCCGCATCGGCACGGTGAGCCTGGAGGACATGAAGCGCGGCGAGCACGTCCACCTGGCCTTCGGCGACGGCGACATGGACGTCCCCGCCTGCCTCGCGGCGCTGGCGGAGACCGGCTTCGACCGCCTGGTCTGCATCGAGCTGTCGCGCGACAGCCACCGCGCCGACACCATGATCGGCCAAGCGCGCGCAACACTGCGGGACTACGAACGGCACGCGGCCCGGTGAGGGTCTGCTTCGTCAGCCGCCGCTTCTTCCCCGCCATCTCGGGGATGAGCGTCTACGCCGCAAACCTCCTGCGCGAGCTGGTGCGGGCGGGGCACGACGTCACCATGGTGAGCCAGTACCGGGGCGACGCGTTCGGCACCAGGGTCTACGGCGGCGGCCCGCCCCCGCCCGTGCCGGGCGTGACCGTGATCGGCCTGGAACAGGTGGGCGAGCAGACCACCGGCGACTTCGAGCGCGACATCGACACCATGGTCCGCACGGTCGCGGTCGAGCACGGCAGAAAACCCTTCGACGTGCTGCACGCGCAGTACGGCTACCCCACGGGCTGGGCGGTGCTCCTGGCCGCGCGGCAGCTCGGCCTGCCCTGCGCGGTGTCGATCCAGGGCGGCGACGGGCACTGGGTCGGGTCCTGCTGCGACACGCACCGGCTCGCCATGCAGGCCGTGCTGGACCACGCCAACGCCCTGTTGATCGGCGGCGAGAGCTTCGTTGACGAGGTGAGCGGGCGGCTCGGCACGCGGCGCGAGCGCTTCACGATCGTACCCGGCGCGGTCGACACCGAGCGGTTCCGGCCCGCCGACGAAGCCCGCGTCGGCGAGGCGCCCTCCCCCGTCCGCCTGCTCTACCACGGCCGCGTGGACCGGCGGAAAGGCGCGCTCGACTTCCTGGACGCGCTGGCCCTCCTGCGCGGACGCGGCGTGCCCTTCACCGCGACCGTGTCCGGCATCGGGCCGGACGTGGAGCCCTGCCGCGCGCGCGCGGCCGAACTCGGCCTCGCCGAGCCGAACCTGCGCTTCACGGGCTACGCGGACTACGGGGCCGTGCCCGCGATCTACCGCGCCGCGGACGTGTTCGTGTCGCCCACCTACGGCGAGGGCTTTTCCAACACGATCCTGGAGGCCATGGCGTCCGGGCTCGCCAACCTGTCCTGCTTCGCGGTCGGGGTGAACGACTGCCTGCGCGACGGCGAGAACGGGCTGCTCGTGCAGCCCGGCGACGTTCCCGCCCAGGCCGACGCGCTGCAACGCCTGATCGAGGACGGGGCGCTGCGCACCCGCTTGGCCCGGGAGGGCCTCGCCGAATGCCGCCGCGTCTACTCCTGGGCGGCGGTCGGGCGCAGCATCATGGCGGTCTACGCCCGCGTGGCGCGCGAGGCGCCACCCGGGGGCTTCGACGCCGACCTGCCGCTCACGCCCTGCCGCTTCCGGGCCGAGCCGCACCTGCTGTGACGCGCACCGCGCTCGCGCTCTCGCCGCACCTCGACGACGCGGCCTTCTCCTGCGGGGGCACGCTGGCGCGGCTCGCCCGGACGGGCTGGCGCGTGGTGGTCGCGACCCTGTTCACCCGCACGGTGCCCGGCCCCCAGGGCTTCGCGCTCGCCTGCCAGCTCGACAAGGGGCTCGGTCCGGACGTCGATTACATGGCGCTGCGCCGCGCCGAGGACGAGCGCGCGCTTCGCGCCCTCGGCGCCGAGCCGCCCCTGCACCTACCGTTCGCGGAGGCGCCGCACCGGGGCTACGAGTCCGTCGCGGCGCTGTTCGGGCCGCCGCTCTCCGAGGACGGGGTGGTGGCGCCGCTCGCCCGGGCCTTGCGCGACCTGCTTGCGGCGGAGGCGCCGACCTTGCTGCTCGCCCCCCAGGCGGTCGGCGGCCACGTCGACCACGTCCAGGCAGTGACCGCGCTCCGCGACGCGGGGCCGGGTGTGCCCGTCCTGTGGTGGCGCGACTTCCCCTACGTGACGCGGGGGAGCGAGCCGCCCGAGCCCTTCCGCGACGCGCTGGCGACGCTGCCGGACCGGACGGTCGCCCTCGAACCGGGCGATCTCGCGGCTCGCGAAGCGGCCTGCCTCGCCTACGCGAGCCAGCTCGGCTTCCAGTTCGGCGGCGCCGACGGGTTGCGCGCCAGGCTGGCGGAAGCGGAGGGCGCTGAACGCTTCAAGGCGCAAGGGTTCGTCGCGACCTGACAACCCCGACGGCGGCCCCGCGGGTTCCGCGGCGCAGGCCCATTCAGGCGGAAAGACGCGGACGGTCGCCGGCGAACAACAACCGGGTCCGCGCCTGATCCAGCTCGGTGAAGGCTCCCATCGGGGCGGGCCGCGCGATCAGGTAGCCCTGGATTTGGTCGCAGCCGAGCGACTGGAGGATGGCAAGCTGCGCCGGCGCTTCCACCCCTTCGGCGGTGACGTGCAGGCCGAGGTTGTGACCGAGGTTCACGATGGTCCGCGTGATGGTCAGGGCGTCGTCGCTCTGGCCGAGCTTCTTCACAAACGACTTGTCGATCTTGAACTTGTCGAACTTGAAGAGCTGCAGGTAGCTCAGGCTGGAGAAGCCGGTGCCGAAATCGTCGAGCGCGATGCGGACGCCCATGGACCGCAACCGGTTGAGGGTGGCGACTGCCTTGGCGGCGTCCTCGATCAGCACACCTTCCGTGACCTCCACGACGAGCCGGGCCGGGTCAATGGCATGATCGCGCAGGGCGTTTCCGATCGCGGCGCAGACATCGCACTGCCGGAACTGAATGGGCGACACGTTGATCGACACGCGCCACGGGCGCAGCCAGTCCGCGGCCTCGCGGCAGGCGGTCTGGATGACCCAATCCCCGACCCCGTCGATCAGCCCGGTTTCCTCCGCCAGGGGGATGAACTCGGCGGGCGGGATCAAGCCGCGCTCGGGATGGTTCCAGCGGATCAGCGCCTCGAACGTCTCGACCTCGCCGTTGGCACAGTTCACGATCGGCTGGTAGTGCAGCACCAGTTCCCCGCGCCCGACCGCCCCAGCCAGTTCCTGCTTCAGCCGCAGCCTCGCCTGGAGCTGGGCGTTGGTGGACGCCTCGTAGAAGCGCAAGCCCCCGCGGCCCTCCTCCTTGGCGCGGTACATCGCGGAATCGGCCGCACGCATCAGCGCGTCGGCTTTGTCGCCGTCCTCGGGGTAGAGGGCGATGCCGATCGAGGCCCCGATCTCGATCCGCCGGCCCTCGATGTGGAAAGGTCGGCGCATGGCCTCGATGACGCGCGATGCCGTGAGCGAGGCCTTCCCGGGCTGGGGCTCGGTCACGAGCAGCATGACGAACTCGTCGCCGCCGATACGCGCCAGCGTGTCGGAATTCAACGTTTCGGCGAGGATGCGCTTCGACGCCTGGACCAGCAGGAGGTCGCCCACCGCGTGGCCGTGCAGGTCATTGACGGGCTTGAAGCGGTCAAGATCGATGTAGACGAGCGCGAGGGCGCCCTGCTGCTGCGCCGCGCCGTCGAGCGCGGCATCGAGCCGCTCCTGCAGAGTGTACCGGTTCGGGAGGTTGGTCAGGGCGTCGTGGCGGGCGAGGTGCCGGATGCGCGCCTCGTCGCGCTTGAGATCGGTTAGGTCGCGCAGCGCGACCGCGGTCGCCGGCTTGCCGAGGTAGTCGATCGCTTGGCACGACAGCTCGACCGTGGCGCCGGTTCCGTCGGTGGCGCGAATCTCCATCTGCTCGGGGTGACGCTCCGCGGGCGCGCATCGCTCCCGCCGGATCACGGCGGGTATGCTCTCCTCCGCGAAGAGGCTCAGCACGGAACGGCCGATGATGTCGTCAGCCGCCGCCTTGAACAGGCGCTCGCCGGCGCTGTTCACCTCGACCACGACGCCGCCGCGATGGATCAGCAGCACCTCCTGGGCGAGGTTGCTGAGGAGTCGCAGCCGGCCGAGGTCCTGCAGGGCGCGGTTCGACAGGTGCTGTTCGAGGGTGGTAGCCGCGAGGCTCACCAGCAGGATCGCGAGGCTTACGCTTCCCACGACGACGGCCAGCGTGGTCGTGCCGAGAACCGCGCCGCCGACGGCGCCCGCGGTTCCCGGCGCGATGGTGACCGCCGTCATGCCGGTGAAGTGCAGCCCGCAAATCGCCAAGGTCAGCCAGCCCGCGATCTCGAGACGCCGGCCGAGGCCGCGGAGGTCGGAGGCCCTGAATAGGGCAACAATCGAGAAGGCGACGGAGATCACAACCGAAGCCGCCACGTAGCCTCGGTCAAACAGCAAGAATCCCGAGAACGTCATGGCCGCCACGCCGACGTAGTGCATCCCGCCGACGGCGAACCCGAGCAGGGTGCCCGCGAGGACGGTGCGCGCGGCGGGCGTCACGGGCGCCCGCCCCGCGAGCAGCGCCGCGAAGGTGCCACCCGAGGCGACAAGCGCCGACAGCGCGGTCAGGCCGACGTCGTAGGCCATGTCGCGGCCCGGCAGGAAAGCCAGCATGGCGACGAAATGCAGCGACCACACGCTGCTCCCGAAGATCACGGCCGCGACGCTCAGCCAGCGGTAGGGGTACGCGCAGCCGGCCGCGCAGCTTCGCGCCACCAGTGTCGCGGTGGTGTAGCATCCCAGAATACACAGGACTGCCGACAAGGCTATCAGACGGAGGTCGTGCTCGTGCACGATGCAACTGGTAATATTGAACATAGATTGTACCGCGGCTAAGTACGGCGCCGATCATTGTACAATGGGTGTTAACGCTTCATTTCCGACGTG
>CAXTDZ010000088.1:0-17764 GCA_964243035.1 uncultured Lichenihabitans sp. | reverse complement strand
TGGCGGCGCCGGCCGGAGGCGCCAGGGGCGCGGCCACGACCGGCAGGGTCCCGCGCTCGTCCAGCACGGCCTGGACGCTGCCGTCGGCGGCGCGCGTGGCGCCGAGCTGCGCGCCGATCGCGGCGATCACGTCCGGCGCGTCGGCGTAGGTCGCGTGGCCGATCCAACCCACCTGCTCGCGGCTCATGTCGCGCACGCCGACGCCCAGCGCCGCGAGCAGCGCGAGGTCCCTCGGGTTGGCGGGGTCGAGCGCGCCCACGCGGGGCCGTTCGCCCGCGAACAGGCTCGACACCGACAGCGCCCGGTCGTTGCTCGCCACCAGGACGGAGACGTGCGCGCCCGGCCCCAGCCGCGCCATCTGCTCCTTGAACACCGAGGCGTCGATGTCGGGGGCGGCCAGCATCACCTCGCCCAGGTGCCCGTCGAGGTCGCCGTGGCCCGCGATGGCGTTCTCGCGCAGCGCCTCCATGGCGAGCCAGGCCCCCATCGAGTGGGCCAGGACGTGGACGCGGCCCACGTCGGGCTCGTGGGCGAGGGCCAGCATCAGCCGTTCCAACCCGTCGCGGGACGCGGTGGCGGTTTCCCGGTCCGAGCCGTAGGCCCACAGGCTGCCGCGCGACGCCCAGGTGTAGAGCACCGGCACGCCGCCGAACCTGGCGTCGGCCGCGATCTGCGCCAGCCGGAAGCGTGCCTCGTCGAAGCCCGTGTTGAAGCCGTGGACGAACAGGAGCACGTCCCGGTTGGAGCCGACGCGCCCGGACAGGTGCGTGGCGATCTCGTTGGCGAAGCCGTCCTCGTCCAGGGAGCGCCGGCCGCGCACCACGAAATGGTAGAGCGGGTCCTGCGACCCCAGGTTCGGACGCTCGATCGAGCCCGGTCGGTGGGCGGGCGGCACCGTCACGGTGACGAGCGAATAGGAAACGGCGTCGCTCTCCGCGCTGGTTTCCGCCGCGGGGCCCCGCTCACCCTTGCGGGTCGAGGCCACGAACAGCTGCACGGGCTGCGGCGAGCCGGACGGCGCGCCCGCCACCAGGGTGCCGACCGTCCCGAGCCCGTCCGCCACCGCGGTCACGCCCGAGGACGCGCAGCCCGGGAGCCCGAGGCACGCTGCGCCGGCGAGCAGGAGGCCGCGGGCCGCGAACGCCCCTCGGCCGCTTCGAACACGGGTCAAGCGCCCTCCCTCGATCGCGAGCCGCGCGTCCGAGGGTCGGTCGCGCGGGCGCGATGGGTGTGGGCGGAGGCTTTGACGGAATTGGGACCGATCACTGGCCCGGCGGGCTCACGCAGTCGCGCCGCCCCGAGTCGATGCAATTCTGCAACGCGTTGTGGCGCACCACGGCCTCCATGGCCCAGAACAGGGCACCCGCCAGGACCACCACGGCCACCAGGGCCGCGACCTTGCCGCGTCCGTTCACGTCGTCACCCTCGTCCGTCAAGGGCGTGGGCCCCGCGGTGAAACGCCTATCTTTCCTCGACCGGTGCGCGCACGGTGAGGAGAACGGAGGATACGCCACCCATGTTCGCCTTTCCAGCCGCCGTCCTCGCGGCCTGTGTCGCTTGCGTCGCCCCGGGCCCGCACGGCCTGCCGGTCACCCGCGTGGCCGGCGCGGACCCGCTCGGCGCCACCCGCTATCTCGTGGGCGGCCTGCGCGTGACGCGTCCCCGGCTCGACCTGCCGGACGGGAGCGACGCCCGCGCCATCGTCACCGTGCAGATCGAGAACCGGAGCCGGATGCCCGACGCGCTGGTGGGCGCCACCGTCGAGGGAGCCGGGACCACCTCGGTTCAACCCGGTCCTCTCGCGCTGCCGCCCGACGGCACGGTGGACCTGACGCCCGACGGGCCGCACGTGGCGGTGGACGGCCCGGGGCCCTCCTGGAAGGTCGGCGACGTGATCAAAGGCGTCCTGCTGTTCGACCGGGCCGGGCCGCTCGCGATCGAGTTCATCGTGGCGGAAGCGGCGCCGCGACCCTGACCCGCGGCGTCAGGCGCAGCACCGTCAACCCCGCGCAGGCGGACAGGATCGAGCCCGCCAGGACGCCGAGCTTGGTGTCGTCCTGGAGCGCGGGCCGGCCCGCGAAGGCGAGCAGCCCGACGAACAGGCTCATCGTGAAGCCGATGCCGCACAGCACCGCGACGCCGTAGACCTGCAGCCAGCCGCTTCCCGCCGGCCGCGCCGCGAGCCGCAGCCGGATCGCCAGCCACACGCTCGCGAACACCCCCGCCTGCTTGCCCAGCGCGAGGCCGAGCGCCACCCCCAGCGTCACCGGGTTGGCGAGCGCCGCGAAGCCTCGCGTCCCGAGCGGCACGCCCGCGCTCACGAAGGCGAACACCGGCAGGATCAGGTAGCCGACCCAGGGCTCCAGCGCCGCCTCCAGCCTGTGCAGCGGCGACCGCGCGTCCTCGTGCCGGCTGGGCCGCGCTTCGGCAGGGATCGTCAGCGCGAGCAGCACGCCCGCGACCGTCGCGTGGACGCCCGAGCGCCAGGTGAAGAACCACAGCGGGACCCCGAGCACCAGGTAGGGCCACAGCCGCACGACCTTGCGGCGGTTCAGCCCCACCAAGACCGCCAGCACCCCACCCGCCAGCGCCAGGAAGGGCCAGGACAGGGTCCCCGTGTAGAACACCGCGATGATCAGCACCGCGCCCAGGTCGTCGAGCACGGCCAGCGCGGTCAGGAACACCCGCAACGAGGCGGGCACGCGGTCGCCGAGCAGCGACAGCACGCCCAGCGCGAAGGCGATGTCCGTCGCGGACGGGACGGCCCAGCCGCGCAAACCGGCGGGGTGGCCTCGGTTGATCGCGGCGTACACCAGCGCCGGCACGACCATGCCCCCGAGCGCCCCCAGGCCCGGCAACGCGCGCGCCCCCCAGGTCCGCAACTGCCCGTGCAGGGCCTCGCGCTTGATCTCCAGCCCCACCAGAAGGAAGAACAGCGCCATCGGCGCGTCGTCGACCCAGGTCTCCAAGCGCGTGCCGCCGAGCGGCAGCCCGACCAGCGCCGCGTAGGCGGGCGCCAGCGGCGAGTTCGCAGCCAGGAGCGCCGCCGCCGCGCAGGCGATCAGGGTCAGCCCGCCGGTTTCCTCGCTGGCGATGAATCGCCGGAGCGCGGACGGGATGCGGCGGTGCAGGGGCAAGGTCATGCGCGAGGCTGTGACAGGCTTCCCGAGCTGGTTCAACATCGGGGCCGCGGCCTGGACAGCGCCGCCCGCCGCGGGCCATGACCGGGCGCCCCGCCGACCCCCCGCCGCCGTAGACCCCGTGCCGATGCCGCCAGAGCCCCACGCCCCGCCCCGCTACCGCGCGGACGTCGACGGGCTGCGCGCGGTGGCGGTGGGCGGGGTGGTGCTGTTCCACTACGGCTTCGCGCCGCCCGCGGGCGGCTTCGCGGGCGTGGACGTGTTCTTCACCATCTCGGGCTTCCTGATCGCCACGGTGCTCGAAGGCGACCTGGCCCGGGGCCGGTTCTCCTTCGCGAGCTTCTACGAGCGGCGGGTCCGCCGGATCGTCCCGGCCCTACTCGTCGTGCTGTTCGCCTCGGGGCTCGCCTGCGCGGGGCACCTGCCCGGGGACCTCAAGCGGATCGGCCTGGGGGTGATGAACGCCTCGACCTTCACGTCCAACGTCTACTTCGACTCGCTCGCCGACAGCTATTTCGCGGCCGGCTCGCTCGCAATCCAGCCCGTGCTGCACACCTGGTCGCTGGGCGTCGAGGCGCAGTTCTACCTCGCCTTTCCCGCGTTCTGGCTCGCGGTGCGGCGCTGGCCCAGGGCTCGCCTGCCCGCCGTGCTGGCCCTCGCGGCGGCCTCTTTCGCGCTGAGCGTGTGGGGCGTGGCGCGCTGGCCGCAGGGCGCCTTCTTTCTCCTGCCCGCGCGATTGTGGGAATTCGGGCTGGGCGCCGTGCCCGTGCTGCTTCCCCGTCCGGCCTGGCGAACCACCCCGCGCGCCGCCGCGGCGGCGCTGGGGCTCGGGCTGATCGGGGCGGGCTTCGCCTGGCTCACGCCCGCGACGCCGTTTCCGGGGGCGGGAGCGCTGCTGCCCTGCTGCGGGACCGCGCTCGCGATCCAGGCGGGGCGAGCGGGGCCGAACCCGGTCGGGACGGCGCTCGGGTGCGCCCCGCTCGCGGGGCTCGGGCGGCTGTCCTACGCGCTCTACCTGTGGCACTGGCCCCTGCTGGTGCTCGTGAGCTACGGCCGGTTCGACCCCCTGCCCGCCTCGACCCGCCTGGGGCTGGTCGCGGTCGCGCTCGGGCTCGCCTGGATCACGCACGTCGTCGTCGAGCGCCCGGTCATCGCGCGGCGGCGCTTGCGCACCGCGCCCGCGCTGGCCGCGGCCTGCGGTGGAGGCACGGCGCTCTGCTTCGCGGTGGGCCTCGTCCTGAACCTCGCGGGACAGAACAAGCTCACGCTCGCGCACTTCCCTCCCGACGTGCTGAGGCTGGCCGGCGAACAGTCCGACTTCAACCACCGCGACTGCTTCGTGACCGACCTCGCCAAGCCCGAGTGCCGGTTCGGGGCCGCGGGCGCGGCCCCCACGGTGGCGATCTGGGGCAACTCCTTCGCGGGCATGTGGACGCGCGGGCTGGGCGACGCGGCCGAGCCCCGCGGCGCCGCGGGCGTGAGCCTGTGGCTGAGCTCCTGCCCGCCGCTGCTCGGCGCCTCCGTTCCCGAGGAGCCGCGCTGCGAGCCGTTCAACGCGGCGGTGCTGCGCTACCTCGCCGCCCACCCCGAGGTGCGCCGGGTCGTGCTGGCCGCCGACTGGGGCAACTGGGTCGACCGCCTGCCGGCCCTGGCCGGAACGGTGGACGCACTGGCCGCGCTCGGACGCGCGGTCACGGTGGCGCGTTCCCCGCCGCTGAACCGCTACGACGTGCCTCGCACGCTGGCGCTGGCCGCGTTCTACCGCACGTCGCCGCCGCCGCTGCTGACGGAAGCCGAAGCCCGCGGGGACCGGGCCGCCCAGGATGCCGCCCTCGACGCGGTGCGGGCCGCACACCCCTTCGCGGTGATCGATCCCGCCTCGCTCCTGTGTCGGGGCGGCACCTGCGCGGTGCAGCGGGACGGACGCGCGCTCTATTACGACGCGCGGCACATCGACCGGGCGGGTGCCGCGGCGCTGTCCGGGCTCTTCGACCCCTTGTTCGCGGGCGAACCGCCGTTGTCGGGATCAACCCGGGTTCCGTGAGCGGCGTGGGTCGGGCGGACCCGTCAACGCGTCCCGCGCACCGCGCCGCCGACGCCCTCGAAGGCGCCCGGCACCAGTTCGAGCACCAGCAGCCGCGCCGGATCCACCGGGCCGGGCAGGGTCAGGCGCCCGGCCGGGACGCGCGCGAAGCCGAAGCGGCGGTAGTAGGCTTCGTCCCCCACCAGCACCACCAGCCGGTGCCCGGCCGCGCGGGCCGCGTCGAGCGAGATCCGCACCAGGGCCGCCGCGACCCCGCGACCCCGGAACGCGGGGTCGACGGTGAGCGGCCCCAGCAGCAACGCCGGCGCGGCGCCGCAGGTGACGGCGGTGAGCTGGTTGGCGCCGACCAGCAGCGTGCTGACCCGCGCCACGAAGCTGAGGGCCGACCGCCCCCCCGCCATCTCCCGGAGCCGGTAGGCGGTGCGCGCGAACCGTCCCGGCCCGAAGGCGCGCTCGTTCAGGCGGTCAACCGCGACGCGGTCGGCGGGGGTCTCGGGCGCGACCACGATGGAGAGGCTCAGGGTGTCATCGGCCATGGGGCGAGGAAGATCCGGAACACGCGGCCGGCGCGGGCCGAGGCGCATCCGACTACCATGTTTCAGCCGGCGGAACACCGTCCAGCACCTCGCGCAGTCGCCGCCGCGTCGGCGCCGACGTGTTCTCGGGAAGGTCGGCCAGCGCGTGGAAGCGCGCTTCGGCGATCTCCCAGTCCGGCGCGCGCGCGCCGCGCACCGCGAAGTCGCGCACCACGTAGACCACCACGTGGTCGCGCCTGCCCTGCAAGAACACGCCGTGCAGAACGGGGGTGCCGCGGACCTCGACCCGACCCTCCTCCCGCAGCTCACGGGCGAGCGCCGCCCGCGCGGGCTCGGCCGCCTCGACGCCGCCGCCGGGCAGATGCCAGCCGGGCACGTAGGTGTGCCGCACCAGGAACACGCGGCCGCGGTTGTCGAGCACCAGCCCGCGGACTCCCACCGTGAGCGGGCGGGTGAGCAGCGACCCGGTGAGGACCAGCCAGGGCACGACGCGGCTCACGGGACGGCCCGCGCGCTTGACGCCGGGCCGCGCCCCGCGCGACAGGGTCGCGCGTGACCTTCCTGCTCGCCCACCTGTCGGACGCCCATATCGGTCCCCTGCCCCGGCCCAACCTGCGCGAACTGATGGGCAAGCGGGTCACCGGCTACATGAACTGGAGCCGCCGCGGCAAGATCCACGACATGGCCGTCCTGTCGGCCCTGGTGGGCGACCTCCGCGCGCAGGCGCCCGACCACGTCGCGATGACGGGCGACATCCTGAACCTGGGCCTCGCGGCCGAGTTCCCGCTCGCCGAAGCGTGGCTGCGCTCGCTGGGGCCGCCGGAAGACGTGAGCTTCGTGCCCGGCAACCACGACGCCTACGTGCGCTCCTCGGTGGCGCGGCTCGCCGCCACCTTCGCGCCCTGGGCCGCCGGCGGCGGCGCGGCGGGGTCGGCCTACCCCTACCTGCGGCGGCGGGGCGGGGTCGCGCTCCTGGGCCTGTCCTCGGCGCTGCCGACCGCCCCCTTTCTCGCCTCCGGCGCCGTGGGGTCGGGCCAGCTCGCCGCGGCCGCGCCGCTGCTGGACGCCGCGCGCCGCGACGGGCTCGCGCGGGTCGTGCTGATCCACCACCCGCCCTACCGGGGCGGGGCCGCGCGGGGCCGCGGGTTGCGGGACGCGGGCGCCTTCGCGCGGCTGATCGCGCGGTGGGGGGCCGACCTGATCCTGCACGGCCACAACCACCGGCCCATGCTGGCCCATCTCCCCGGCCCTGACGGCCCCGTTCCGGTGGTGGGCGTGCCCTCCGCCTCGGCGGTGCCGGGCAGCCCGGGCCACCGGGCCGCCTACCACCTGTTCGCGATCACCCGGGCGGACCGCGGCGTGAGCGTGCGGGCGCGCCGCCGCGGTCTCCTGCCCGACCTCGGCGGGATCGGCGACCTCGGGAGCTTCGACCTGGCGGACGGAGGCCCGGAGCCGAAGCCGCTCGCGTGAGGTCGCGCGATCCGGCGACCTGCCCCGTCCCGATCGACGCAGGTGGGGCTCGCCGTCGAGACGGGGCGAGGCCGGGAGGCCGGCTCCCGGCCCGAAGCAGTCAGGGCGACAGCCAGGACCACAGCTCGCGCCGGTAGCGGAACACCACGAGCAGGAGCACGACCACGGAGGCCAAGCCCAGGTATTCGAGCGCGATCGCCCCCGCGAGGGCGGGCCGGTTCCGGCGCGGCGCGGGTCTGGCCGCCTCCGGCAGCGGCTCGGCCGCGACCAGGGCCTTCTCGCGCTCAACCAGCCGCCGCGCCACATAGGCCGTGACGGCCTCGACCATGTCCTCGACCCCCTCGGTTTCGGCCAGCAGGACGCGCGCGTGGCGCGTCACCTGGACGAAGCGGTAGAATCGTCGGTCGTGCGCCATCTCCACGAAGGCCAGCATGTCGATGAACAGGCGCGGGTGCGGGCCGGGCACGAGGCCGCAGTCGAACATCTCCACGTCGCGCGGCACCTGGGCCAGCACGGGGGCGAGCGCCTCCTGGAGCGCTTCGAGCCGCGCGACCTCCACGATCCGCAGCTCCGCCAGCGCCTGCGACCGCTCGGCTTCCTCGATGCGCGCGGTGCGCAGCGCGGCCCGCAGGGCGGCCGCGGCGTCTGGCTTATCGGGGCTGCCGTCCTCCATACGGGCACCATCGGACGGGGCCGTGCCCGAAGGAAGGCGCCCGGCCGCATTGCCATCGATTTCGTCGAGGCTCGACGCCACACGGAGGGAGTGGGGCCGCGGACCTGAGCAGGTTCGGTTCGCCGCGACCGGCGTCAAGCTGCGAGAGCGGCCTTCAGGCGATTCCCGCCCTCGACCGGGCTCGCTTCACGCGCGTTCCGTCAGTTGACGCCCGGCGCCATCGCGAGCGCTTCGGAGGGAAGCGCGGCGGTCTTGTCGCCGGTGATCTCCCTCGGAAGCGGTTTGGCGCCCGCGGCTGATTTCGCGCCCGGCCTTTCGGCAACCGCCCGGTGGGCGGCGACGGCGGGGGCCGGGGCCGGTGCGGCAGCTTGCGCGACGGGAGCGGGCTCGGTCTTGGACAGGCCCCCGAAACTCAGCCACTTCTTCAGAAAGCCGCTCTGACTCTCGGCGGCGCCGGGCGTCGAAGCGGTCGGGGCCGGGTCGACGGGAGCGGGAGCCGCGACCGTTTGGGCGACCCGCGTCTGCCCCGCGGCGGGAGCCTGCCGCCCGACCGGCTTGGCGGCAACGGGCCGGCGGCCTCGGGTCTCGACCGGCGCGGGCATCGGCGCGGCAGCGGCCGCCTGCACGCCCGTGGCGACGTCGGGTTTCGCGGCCAGCCACGTCTTAAAGAAACTTCCGGCGCCCTCGTCGGGCTTGGCCGTCGCGGCATAGGCCGACGGAGCGGCATTGAAGGTCGCGGGCACCAGCGCCTGGGCAACCTGCGCGCCCACCGGATTGGCGGGAACCTCCCTGGCCGAGCCTTCCGCCACGGCGACGGTGCTGGTGAAGACGTTGCCGCGGGCAAGCAGCACCTTGGACTGCGCCTTGGCGGCGGCGATCTGAACCGCGACCGACTTGGACTTGGGCTGGTCGAGCACGATCTCGGTCGGGCCCTGGGCGAGGGCGTCCGGGCGGCTCACCTCCACGAAGCGGTGGGCGAACTCGGCGTTCTGGCCGCCGTCGGCGTAGATCAGCCGCACGGGCTTGACGCCCTTGGCGACCAGCGCGGCCACGGCGGAGCCGTCCTCGGCCTCCCTGCTCGCGACCTGGGCCTTGACGCCCGCGTCCTCGTTGAGCGGCGGGCAGGCGGACTCCGCGTCGAAGCGGCCGGACCTCGGCGAGGCGCCGAACACGTAGTGGCGGTCGCAGACGCCGACGGGCGTCTCGGCCCTGGTCACCTCAAAATAGTCGGCGCCCTTCTTCAGCTCGCGCCAGAACGGCATGTTGGGGTCGAGCCGCATCTTGGCGAGGTTCTCGGCCGTCATCTTGAAGGGGTAGGACTGCATCTGGATGGCGCGCTGGCCGCCCGCGAACGACTCCCGCGCGATCGCGTAGATCTCCTCGATCTGCTTGTCCGTCATGGAGAAGCAGCCCGCCGACGAGCAGATGCCGTGCACCATGATGGAGCCGCCGGTGTGGCCGTTGGCGCGGTCGTAGGCGTTGGGGTAGCCCACGTTGAACGACAGGTAGTAGTGCGAGTTCGGGTTCATCGACCCGGGCGTGATCGTGTAGAAACCCTCGGGCACCTGGCGGTCGCCTTCGGTCACCTTGGGGCCGAGCTGGCCGGACCAGCGGCACATCGGGAACGTCTTCAGGTAGACGTACTTGCCCTCGCCGTTGCGCTTCCAGACCTCGAACTCCGCCTCCTTCTTATAGGCGCGGATCAGCATGGGCGCGTCCTTGGACGTGCCCTTCTCGGCCATGAGCTGCTCGGTTGAGGGCGGGATGGGGGCGTAGGCCCGCGCGTTCTCCATCGTGCCCGGCTCCTCGCAGCCCGCGAGGGTCGCGGCCGCGCCGAACGCCAGGCCGGCGAGGACCGCGCCGCGAAAGGTCCGCTTGAGCACCATCGTGAACTCGTTCCGCTGCCTTTGAACGCCACCTGCAAGCGTGCGTTCACCCTCGCGCACCGGTCCTTACCAGACGGTGAAGGCGGCCGGAACGCGGTCCGAAAAACACGGCGGCGAAAAAACTCCGGTGTTGCAAAAACACCGATCGGGCGTCACGCGCGCCGGCCCATGGCCAGGAACTTGTCGGCGCGCCCGGCGATCAGGGCGTCGCGGGACTGGCCTTCGAAGCCCGCGAACGCCTGCACGAGCGCGTCGCGGGTGGCCGCGAAGGCAAGGTCGGGGTCGCGGTGCGCGCCCCCCGGCGGCTCGGGGACGATCGCGTCGACGATGCCGAAGCGCAGCAGGTCCTGCGCGGTGATCTTCATGTTGGTGGCGGCGTCCTCGGCGCGCGAGGCGTCGCGCCACAGGATGGACGCGGAGGCCTCGGGCGAGGCCACCGTGTAGATCGCGTGCTCCAGCATCAGCACGCGGTTGGCGGTCGCCACCGCCACGGCGCCCCCCGAGCCGCCCTCGCCGATCACCACCGCGACGTTGGGCGTCCCGAGCGCCAGGCACGCCTCGGTGGAGCGCGCGATGGCCTCGGCCTGTCCGCGCTCCTCGGCGTCGATGCCCGGGAAGGCGCCGGCGGTGTCGACCAGCGAGATCACGGGAAGGTCGAAGCGGTCGGCCAGCTCCATCAGGCGGCGGGCCTTGCGGTAGCCTTCCGGCCGCGCCATGCCGAAGTTGTGCTTGAGGCGGGTGTCGGTGTCGGCGCCCTTCTCCTGGCCGATGACGCAGACCGGGCGGCCCTCGAAGCGGCCGAGCCCCCCCACGATGGCCTGGTCGTCGCCGAACAGCCGGTCGCCCGCGAGCGGGGTGAAGTCGGCGATCAGCGCGCGAACGTAGTCGAAGAAGTGGGGCCGCTGCGGGTGGCGCGCGACCTGGGTCTTCTGCCAGGGGGTGAGGGCGGCGTAAAGCTCGGCGAGCGCCCTGGCGGCCTTGGTTTCCAGCCGGGTCAGCTCCTCGCCGATCGGCACCGCGTCCTTGGCGGCGGCCATCGTGCGCAGTTCCTCGATCTTGGCCTCGATGTCGGCCACGGGCTTTTCGAAATCGAGGTAGCTGCGCATCAAGCTCGGGGCTGGGCTCGGCCGCCTGAAGGGCGCGCGGACGCGCCGGAGGGCCGGTTTCGAGGAAGGCGCGGACCCTGACGGGTCACCCCCTCGAAGTCAAGAACGGGGCCTGGCGGCCGGCGCCGCGAAGCGCGGCCGGACCCCCGTGCGCCACGCGGGATCCGCGGCCGACCGGCCGCAACCCGGGCAGAGCGCCTCCAGCGTGCGGACGTAGGCGTCGGGAAGGCCCAGCCGCCGCGCCGAGGCCGCCACGGCTTCGAGGTAGCCCGGCGCCGGGCGCCCTTCCTCGGCCGTGTGGCCCAGGTAGACCAGCGCCTGCGCGGCGCGCGGGGCTCCGGACACGGGCAGCACGGCCTTGCGGTAGAGGCCGGCGTCGACCTCCTCGAAACGGTCCAGCCCGCCCACGTCGGCGAGCGCGAGGCGCCACAGCAGCCCGTGGACGACGACGCCCGGCCGGCGCCGCACCGAGGCCGTGCCGTCCCGCATGATGAGGAACCCGTACCCCACCAGCCTCGCGGGGCCGAGCGGGACCGAGGCGGGGCAGCGCCCGCGCATGGCCGCCACGTCCATGTTGGCCCCGTAGGCGAAATAGGTCGGCACGCGGACGGATCCCCTAGCTGGCGCGCCCGGCGGCGAGGACGCCGATCGCGGCCAGCGCCTCAGAAGTCGAGGAGGTTGTCGCGGAACTGGGCGTGCGCGTAGCTCCTGCGCGCGAGGCCGCGCCGCTGCAGCGCCGGCACCAGCCCGTCCTCGACCTCGGCCACCGTGCGCCGGTTGAGGTTGGGCAGGGTGAACAGGAAGCCGTCGCCGCCCACCTCCTCCATCACCTCGCCCATGCGGGCGGCCAGGTCGTCGGGCGTGCCGACGAGGTCGACCCCGTAGGACTCGCGGGCGTAGTGCAGGATCATCTCGCGCAGGGTGCGGGTGCCGGCCTTGCGCTTCAGGTCGTCCAGGATCTGCTGGTGACCGTTGGTTCTGAGCTCGCCCACGGGCGCGTCGAGGTCGGCCTGGGCGAAGTCGATGGTGGTGATCTTGCCCAGGAACGCCATCTTGCGGTCGATCTGCCGCGCGTCTCGGGCGTCGCGCTCGGCGCGCAGGGCGTCGGCATCGGCGCGGTCGCGGGCGAGGACCGGCGCCACCAGGAACAGGACCTTGCAGCGGTCCGGGTCGCGCCCGAGCGCGGCCATGCGGGCGCGCACGTCGTCGCGGTAGCGGCGCATGGCCTCGACGCCGTTGGCGGCGGCCACGATCGTGTCGGCGTGCGCGGCCGCGAACTGCCGCCCGCGCCCCGACCCCCCGGCCTGGGCGATCACCGGGCGCCCCTGCGGAACGGGACCGGCGTTAAGCGGCCCGCGCGACCTGTAATACACACCCTCGAAGTCGACCTGGTTGACCTTGGCGTGGTCGACGAGCCGCCCCGTCTCCGTGTCGGCCACCAGGGCGCCGGGCTGCCACGATCCCCAAAGCCGGCCCACGAGGTCCACGTATTCGTCGGCCATGTCGTAGCGCAGGTCGTGCTCGGGCAGGGCGTCGAGCCCAAAATTGCGCGCCGCGAAGTCGGAGCTGCCGGTGACCACGTTCCAGCCCGCGCGGCCGCCCGACACCTGGTCGAGGGTCGCGACCAGCCTGGCCAGCAGGTAGGGCGGGTAGGCGAAGGTCGCGAAGGTGGGCACGATGCCGATGCGGCTCGTGGCCGCCGCCATCAGGCTCGCCACCACGGAGGGGTCCTGCCGCGGGACCGAGATGGCGTGGTGCAGATAGATCTCCCGCGACCCGCGGAAGCTCTCGCCGATGTAGGAGGAGTCCTCCAGCAGCACGTAATCGAAGCAGGCCCGCTCCAGCGCGCGCGCCGCGTCCACGAACAGGTCCGGCCGCATCCAGGTCTCGCCGATGCGCCCGGTCCAGGGCTCGCCCCAGGCCTGCACGCTGGAGCCTTCGAGGAACAAGCTCAGGTGGAAGGGACGCGGCATGGCGGGCTCGGTCCTCGTCGGAGATGCGGAACGTCGGCGCCGGGCCGCTCCCCTCGCGGATCTGCGGGGCGAGCCAGGACCCGACCTTGCCCTGTCCGGGACGGTTGCGTGGAGCGACAGAAGCAAGACCTCTGCCACACCGGTCGATCAGCCCCGCGTTGAAACGCCGGACATTGGGCTGCGGGTCCAGGGCTCCGAACTCAGGTTAACACCACCAGGGCCAGGCCATGCCCTTCGCCCCGCGAGCAGCGGGGAGAAGGTGCCCGACAGGGCGGACGAGGGGTCGGCCCACGCGCTCGGGATCCCCCCTCATCCGGCCTGTCGGCCACCTTCTCCCCGCAAGGGGAGAAGGGCAGAACCGGCGACCGTTAACCCGAGCTCGAAGCCGTGGGGGCGGGTCTCGAAGGCTTGAAGGGGCCGGCCGAGCCCACTATGGTCCGCCGCGGCCGGTTCAGGCCCGGTGGGGCGTAGCCAAGTGGTAAGGCAGCGGATTTTGATTCCGCCATACCCTGGTTCGAATCCAGGCGCCCCAGCCAAGATCGCCCTCGCCTCGGAGCGGGGCTTGCAGACCCGGACTTGAGCGGCACGTCCGAGCCGACGGTGTGCGTGGATCTGTCCGCGCGGGGGGGGGGGGCCGGATGGGCTCCGTGGACTCGGGTGCCGTCGGCGAGGCCGAACCGGCTGTTGCTGGCCTCCGAGGCGCGGCCGCGAGTGTTTGCTCGCCGCGGGAGCACGCGTCCGGACGTGAAGCAAGATCGGCGGGGCAGCCGCGCGAAGGCCTGAACTGGACGGCGTTACGGCCACCGTGGTGCAGCGTTCCGACCCTAGCCCCGCTCAGCTCGCTTCCGCCAGCATGGCGAGTTGCCGGACGTTTGTTTCGGCGTTGGCGTCGACCAGCCGCGTCGGGTACTCGCCCGTGAAGCAGTGGTCGGAGAACTGCGGCCGGAGGGGGTCGCGCTTCTCGTAGCCCATGGCGCGGTACACGCCGTCGACCGACAGGAAGGCCAGCGAATCGGCGCCGATGTAGGCCCGCATCCCGTCCAGGTCCATGGTGGCGGCGAGCAGCCTGTGCCGCTCGGGCGTGTCGATCCCGTAGTAGTCGGGGTGGGTGATGGGCGGCGAGGAGATGCGGAAATGCACCTCGCGGGCGCCCGCGTCGCGCATCATCTGGACGATCTTCACCGAGGTGGTGCCGCGCACGATCGAGTCGTCGAGCAGAACGATGCGCTTGCCCGCCACGACGCCGCGGTTGGCGCTGTGCTTGAGGCGCACGCCCAGCTCGCGCACCGTTTGGGTCGGCTGGATGAAGGTGCGGCCCACGTAGTGGTTGCGCACGATGCCGAGCTCGAAGGGCAGGCCCGACCCCTGCGCGAAGCCCAGCGCCGCGGGCACGCCGCTGTCGGGCACCGGCACCACCAGGTCGGCCTCGGCCGGGCTCTCGCGGGCCAGCTCGGCCCCCATGGCCTTGCGCACCGCGTAGACGGAGCGCCCGTGCACCACCGAGTCGGGCCGCGCGAAGTAGATGTACTCGAAGATGCAGGGCCGCATGGTCTGGGGCGGAAACGGCCGCAGGCTCTCGATGCCCTCGGCCGAGATCACCACCACCTCGCCGTTCTCGATGTCGCGGACGAAGCGGGCCCCGATGATGTCCAGCGCGCAGGTCTCGGAGGCCAGGATGTAGCGCCCGTCGAGCTCGCCCAGCACCAGCGGCCGGATGCCGAGGGGGTCGCGGGCGCCCACCATCTTCTTGTTGGTGAGGCCCACCAGCGAGTAGGCGCCCTCGATCTGCCGCAGCGCCTCGATGAAGCGCTCCACGAAACGCGGCTTGCGGGAGCGGGCGACGAGGTGGAGGATCACCTCGGTGTCGGAGGTGGACTGGCAGATCGCGCCCTCGCGGATGAGGTCGCGGCGCACGGACAGCCCGTTGGTCAGGTTGCCGTTGTGGGCCACCGCGAAGCCGCCCGCGTCGAGCTCGGCGAAGAGCGGCTGGACGTTGCGGAAGACGGTCGCGCCCGTGGTGGCGTAGCGGACGTGGCCGATGGCCGAGCGCCCCGGCAGCCGCGCGATCGTGTCGGGGGACGAGAAGTGGTCGCCCACGAGGCCCAGCCGCCGCTCCGAATGGAAGCGCTGGCCGTCGCAGGCCACGATGCCCGCCGCCTCCTGGCCGCGGTGCTGAAGCGCGTGCAGCCCCAGCGCCGTGATCGCGGCCGCGTCCTCGTGGCCGAAGATGCCGAACACGCCGCATTCCTCGCGCAGCCGGTCGGCGTCGAGGTCGAGGCCGCCGTCAAGGGACGGGCGGTCGGCGACATCGGAACCGTTCGCGTGCGCCATGGGGACCGACCTCGGCTGCGGTTGACCTGACGTCACCTATGTAGGCGCCCGCGTGCCCGGGCGTAAGGCCGCGGACCGCACCGGGCACCCACGTTCACGGTTTTCGCTTAACGGGCGTCGCCGGAGGGCTGGTGAACAACTTGTCCATGCTCGCCTTGTCGGCCTGCGTGGGGCCGTTGGCCGCGGGCGGGGGCGAGGCGTCGGTCCGCTTGTCGGGCGCGGGCGCCGCAGGGGCGTCCTCGTCGGGCACGTCCTCGCTGGGACCCCCCGGCTTGGCGCGGTTGAGCTTCTGGGCGAAGAACTTGACCGCGTCCTCGGGCAGCATGGCCACGAGGTCGTCGCCCGTCATCTGGAGCAGCGGCTTGGTTTTGGCGTTGGCGACCCACTCGGGGGGCGTCTTCACGAGCCAGGTGAAGAACTGGAACGCCACCACGCCGAGCAGGAAGCCGCGCGCGGCGCCGAACACGAAGCCCAGCGTCCGGTCCAGCGCCCCCACGCGGCTGTCCAGGATCGCGTCCGACAGCTTCACGGTGAGGATGGACACGATCACCAGCGTCACGAAAAACACGACCGCGACCGCCGCCACCGTGCGGATCGTGTCCTTGGCGATGTAGGGCTCCAGGAAGGGCGTGACCCTCGGGTAGAGCAGGTAGGCCGCGACCGCCGCGGCGCCCCACGAGGCGATCGCGAGCACCTCGCGTGTAAAACCCCGCACCATGGAAAGCAGCGCCGAAACGAGCACGATGCCGAGCAGGGACAGATCGAGATACGAAGGCATGCGTGTCTTTGGTGGTCTCGGGCCGGGCGGGTGTCGCGGGGGCGGTATAGCGAAGGCCGCGGCGCGCGTCATCTCCGCCCGGCGACTTTCGCGGAACCCGGCCGATCCTCGCGGGCCCGCCGCTGGGCCGAGCCGTCCGCCGCGATATCGGCCACCAGCGCGTTGATGTGGCCGAGCGGCCTCAGCGCGAGCCCCGAGGGTGCGGCCTCGGCCGCGGCGCCCTCGGGCGGGTTGGGCGCGACCGCGGCCGCGAAGCCCAGCTTGGCGGCTTCCTTCAGGCGCGCGGGGGCGTGAACCACGGGGCGGACCGCGCCCGATAACCCGACCTCCCCGAAGTAGACCGTGTCGGCGGGCAGGTGCGCGCCCGTCAGCGACGACAGCAGCGCGGCCGCGGCCGCGAGGTCGGCCGCGGGCTCGCTCACGCGCAGGCCGCCCGCCACGTTGAGGTAGACGTCGTGGCCGCCCAACCGGATGCCCGCGTGCGCTTCCAGCACCGCGATGGCGGTGGCGAGGCGGTTCGTATCCCAGCCCACCACGGCGCGGCGCGGCGTGCCGAGCGCCGTCGGCGCCACCAGGGCCTGGAACTCGACCAGCAGCGGCCGGGTCCCTTCCATGCCCGCGAAGACCGCCGTCCCGGTCGCGTTGGCCTCGCGGCCGGACAGGAAGAAGGCCGACGGGTTCGGGACCTCGCTCAGGCCCCGGCCCGTCATCTCGAACACGCCGATCTCGTCGGTGGGGCCGAAGCGGTTCTTGAGCGAGCGCAGGATGCGGAAGTGGTGGGCGCCGTCGCCCTCGAAGGAGAGCACGGCGTCGACCATGTGCTCCACGACGCGGGGGCCCGCGATCTGCCCGTCCTTGGTGACGTGGCCCACCAGGATCACGCAGGTGCCGGTGGTCTTGGCGAAGCGGATCAGCGCCTGGGCCGCGGCGCGCACCTGGGTGACGGTCCCGGGCGCCGCCTCGGCCGTCTCGCTCCACATGGTCTGGATCGAGTCGATCACGGCAAGCGCGAAGCGCGGGCCCTCGCCCAGCGTCGCCACGATGTCCTCGACGCCCGTGGCGGCCGCGAGCGCGACCGGCGCCCCGGACAGCCCCAGCCGCTCGGCGCGCAGCCGCACCTGGGCGGAGGCCTCCTCGCCCGAGATGTAGGCCACGCGGGCGCCGCGGCGGGCGAGCGCCGCGCAGGCCTGGATCAGCAGCGTTGACTTGCCGATGCCGGGCTCGCCGCCCATCAGCAGCACCGAGCCGGGCACGAAGCCGCCGCCCGTCACCCGGTCGAGCTCGGGCACGCCGGTGGCCGTGCGGGGCGGCTCGGCGGTGGCCGAGGACAGCGCCTCGAAGGCGAACAGGCGCCCCTTGCGCGCGCGCCGCTCGACCTGGCCGCCGACGCCGGTCGCGGCGGTTTCCTCGACGATGGAGTTCCATTCGCCGCAGCTGTCGCAGCGCCCCTGCCAGCGCGAGGTCACGGCGCCGCAGGTCTGGCACACGAAGGTCGCGCGGGACTTGCTCACGCGGCCTCGCGGTAGACGCGCCGGTAGCGGCGGCCGAGGCCCGTCAGGATCTCGTAGCCGATCGTGCCGCAGCCGCGCGCGAGGTCGTCCACGGTCAGGGTCGGGTCGAGCAGCACGGCCGTGCCGCCCGGCCGGGCGGCGGCCGCCGGCGCGTCGGTGACGTCCAGGACGCTCAGGTCCATGGACACGCGGCCCACCAGCGGGCAGAGGACGCCGCCCACCAGCGCGCGGGGCGCGTCGCCGTCGCCCACGCTGCGGGCCCCGCGCGGCAGCCCGTCCGCGTAGCCGATGCCGATCGTGGCGAGGCGGCTCGGCC
>CAXTDZ010000087.1:0-17949 GCA_964243035.1 uncultured Lichenihabitans sp. | reverse complement strand
CCGCGGCTTCGGGCAGCGCCGCGCCGGGCCGCGGCACGACGGAGCGCGCCACCGCCAGCCAGATCTCGATCTCCGCCGCCGACAGCCGGCGGGACCGGCGCCCCGTCATCGCGGCACGGCCCGCGGGAGCAGGACCACGGCGGTGCCACCGTGGCGGATGCCGCCCGCCCGGATCCCCGCCTCCTCGCCCGAGCCGAAGAACAGGTCGATCCGGGCCTCGCCCGTGATCGCCGAGCCCGTGTCCTGGGCGACCAGGAGGCGGCGGAACGGCCGGAACTCGTCACCCCCGGTCCAGGGCAGGCGGGCGTCGACCCAGAACGGCAGGCCGTAGCTCCACCGGGTCCGGTCCACCGCGACCGAGCGCAACCGCGTCAGCGGCACGCCCGCGCCGCCCGTGGGGCCCGACCTCCCGTCGGTCGGGGTCGCGGCGAAGAACACGTAGGAGGCGTTGCGCGCCATGGTGGCGCGCCCCCGCGCGCCGACGCCCTGGCCGTTCGCGCGCAGCCAGGCCTTCAGCCGGTCGAGCGCCATCGCCTCGGCCGCGATGGCGCCCTCGGCGACCAGCAGGCGGCCGATCGACGTGTAGGGGTGGCGGTTGCGACCCGCGTAGGTCAGCCGCAGCTCCGTCCCGTCCGCGAGCCGGACGCGGGCGGACCCCTGCACCTGCACCAGGAAGACCTCGACCCAGTCGCGCAGCCAGGCCACCGGGCGGAAGCGCCCCGCGGGGTCGAGCGCCTCGCGCTCGATCGCGGCGCGGTCCGGGTAGGGCTCGCACGCGTCCAGGTCGTCCGGCCGTGCCAGCACCGGCGCCTCGAATCCCGGGCCCGGGGTCAGCGCGCCGTCCACCACGGGTTCGTAGTAGCCGGTCAGGAACGCGTCGGCAGCGAGCGCCACGGGCGCGAAGCGATCCGCGAAGAAGGCCCGCGCGTCCTCGATCGACACCGCCGCGGGCAGGTCGAGCGCCGCGCGGGCCGCCCGCGCGAGGTCCGGCCCGGCCGGTTGCGCGCTCCTGAGCGGCGCCGCGCCGCCCAGGATGGCCTCGGCGGTCAGCCGGAAGGAGGCGAAGGCCGCGGCGGCGTCGTCCTCCGCCCAGCCGGGCAGGGCCGCGACGGAGGCGGCCGAGGCGTGACGGGTCGCGGCCACGGCGGCCGTCAGCGGCCCGTTTCGGTGGCGACCAGCGTCCAATTGGGGTCGCGGGCGCCCACGTCGCGCGCAAAGGTCCAGATGTCGACGACCGTGGACACCCGGTCCGGGCTGCCGTCGATCACCGCGCCCCCGCGGTCGCGCGTGACGGTGATCAGCTTGGCCTCGAAGCGGATGCCGACCTGGGCGGTGCGGCCCCTGAGCTGGGCGTCCTCGATCGTCGCGCCGTCCAGGCCCACGAAGGTCGTGTCCACCGTCTCGCCGCGGGCCTCGCGCGCCGCGATGGCGCCCGCGAAGCCGTCCAGCACGTCGGGGGCGAGCAGCGCGGTCAGCGCCGGGCGGTCCCCCTTGGCGAACGCCAGGATGACGTGCTCGTAGGCGATGCGCGCGCCCTCCAGGAAGGGGCCCGGCGCGAAGCCGGGGTCGGCCGCGTGGATCGCGTCGAGCCCCGTTTCCAGCGCCGAGCCGGGCGCGGCAAAACCCTTCCAGCGGTCGGGGTCGAGCCCCGGGCGGGCACCCCCGGGGGTGGCCCGCTCGGCCGCGCCCGGCAGGGTCACGACGTTGTCCCGCACGGGGCCGTCGTCCGCCCCGGACCGCTTGGCGGGGTCGGCGGCCCTGCGTCGCTCGAACGGGTTGGTGGGCGGCCGCTCGTTGCCCGTGCGGGTTCCCAGCACGGACCTGAGCTTCCAGACCACGACGACCGCCAGAATGGCGAAGACCACCGTCGACACGTCCATGGACCCGTTCATCGCGCCGCCCGCTCCTTCAGCAGCCCTGCGTGGCGTCCCGCTCCGAGCGGGCCGGGCAGGCTCTCGACAGGCCTGCCCGGCCTGCTCGCGTGGACAACGGCCGGCTTCCGCCCCGCGGAGGGGACGCAAAGCCTGCCGCGCCTTCCTATATGAGGGTTGGCGGGGCGCTTATCCACCGGTTGCGACCGGTCCCCGTCCGAGGATCGCCGTCGTGGTGTCCATCCGAAGCCGGTCAATGCCGTTCCCGCTGCCGGGCGGGCTGAAGGGCGCCGTCCTGGGCTGGCTGGTCGCCGAGGTGCTGGCCTTCGCGCTCGTGGTGCACGTCCTCGGGTTCTGGGGGGCGGTGCTGCTGGGCCTGTTCACCACCGTGCTCGGCATCGCGGCCCTGCGCGGCGTGGGCCTCGACGCCGCCCGCAACCTCAGGCGCGCCGCGGCGGGAGGCCCGCCGGCCGACGGGGCCCTGCTCGACGGCATGCTGCGGGCGCTCGGCGGCGTCCTGCTCGTCATCCCGGGCTTCCTGGCCAATGCCGCGGGGCTGGCGCTGGCCTCGCCCTCCGTCCGCCGACGGATCGCGCGCACGTTCGACGGGGCCGCCGCTCCGCCGCCGATCCGCCGCGACCGAGCGCGGCAGGACGTGATCGACCTCCAACCGGACGACTGGCGCATCGTCGACCGGTGAGGCCCGGGCTCGCCTTGTTCGCGCCACGCCTTCCATGGTAACCGCCGACGCGGAACCCAGGCCGGGCGGCCGGGCGGGGGAGATCGACGATGGCCGACGCCAATGGCAACGGAAGCACCGCGGACGCGCAGCCGCAGCTCAACGCGCTGGTGCAGTACACCAAGGACCTGTCCTTCGAGAACCCCAACGCGCCGCGCTCGCTGAGCCCCCAGGACAAGGCGCCCAACATCGCCATCCAGGTCAACGTCAACGCCAAGCAGCTGAGCGAGACGGATTTCGAGGTCGAGCTGAAGCTCGACGGCTCGGCGGGCGAGGCCCAGGCCACGCTGTTCCGGTTCGACCTCACCTACGCGGGCGTGTTCCGGGTCCGCAACATCCCGGCCGAGCAGATGCATCCCGTGGTGATGATCGAGTGCCCGCGGCTCCTGTTCCCCTTCGCGCGGCAGATCGTGGCCGACGCGGTCCGCAACGGCGGCTTCCCGCCCCTCTACGTCGACCCGATCGACTTCGCGGGCCTGTACCGGCAGAAGGTGCAGGACGGCGCCGCCGGGGCGCAGGCGGGGGCCGCCACCGCCTGACCCCTCAGTGCGCCATGAACACGGGCAGGTCGGAGTGGGCCAGGATGTGGCTCGTGGCGCCCCCGAAGATCATCTGGCGCAGGCGGCTCTGGGTGTAGCCGCCCTTGATCACGAGGTCGGCCCCGATCTCGCGGGCCTTGGCGAGGGCCGCGGCGCCCTCGTTGGCGCTGGACTTGGCTTCCGTGGTTGCGGACTCGGCCTCGATGCCGTGCCGCTTCAACGCCGCCGCGAGCAGCGTCCCCGAGGGACCCGTGACGTTGCTGACCTGGATGGTCAGCACCACCACGCGCCGGGCGCGCCGCAGGATCGGCATCGCGAAGGCGACCGTTCGGGCCGTCTCCGAACTGCGGTTCCAGGCGATCAGCACCGTGTCGCCCAGCACCTCGGGCGCGCGGGGCGGGGCGATGAGCACCGGGCGCCCGCTCTCGAACAGCGCCGCCTCGAAGGTCGCCTGCCGCGGGTCGTGGCCGCCCGAGCCCGGCCGGCCCAGCACGGTCAGGTCGTAGACGCGGCCCAGCGTTCCCGCCGCGCCGTCGCTCGTCATCTCGTCGACCCAGATCGCGCGGGGGCCGTCGACGGCCCCGCTGCGCGGGTAGCGCGCGGCCGTCACGGCGGCCTCGAAGTGGCGGGACGCCCGCTCGGTCAGCACGGCCCGCGTCCGGGCGTCGAACACGGTGGTGCCGATGGAGATGTCGGCCACCACGATGTCGGAGATGTCGGGCGCGATCGGCCGCCCCTCGATCAGGCCGTCGAAGGCGCGGCCCAGCAGGGTCGCGCAGGCCAGGGTCGAGGCGACGCAGGAATGATCCTCCACCAGCACCAGGATCGATTTCATCGCCGGTCCTCCCTCCATACCGGGGCCGGGCGCCATCACACCACACCGGGCGCCGGACGCAAGGGCGGAGCGAGGCTGTTCAGCCCCGGAGGTTCGGCAGGTCCAGGACCGGCCCGAGCGGCACGATGCCGGTCGGGTTCACGGCCTTCAGCCCGTAGTAGCCCGCCTTGATGTGCGCGACGCTGACCGTGTCCGCCAAGCCCTCCACCCCCAGCACGCGGCCCGCGAAGGCGTGCAGGCGCGGGTAGTCGGCGAGGCGGCGCAGGTTGCACTTGAAGACGCCGTGGTAGGCGGGGTCGAAGCGGATCAGGGTGACGAACAGGCGGACGTCGCTCTCGGTCAGCCGGTCGCCGAACAGGAAGGGGCCGCCGTGCCCGAGCCGCTCTTCCAGGGCGTCGAGGCAGGCGAACACGTCGCGGCAGGCCGCCTCGTAGGCGCCCTGCTCTGTCGCGAAGCCCGCGCGGTAGACGCCGTTGTTGAGGCGGGCGTAGACGTCGTCGTTGAGCGCGTCGATCGCCGCGCGAAGGTCGGCGGGGTAGAGCGACGGGCTGTCCGGCGCGAGGCCGGCGAAACCCGTGTCGAGCATGCGCAGGATGTCGGCCGACTCGTTGTTGACGATCCCGCCGGTTTTCCGGTCCCACAGGACGGGGACGGTCGCGCGCCCGGTGAACTTCGGGTCGGAGCGCGTGTAGACCTCGTGCATGTAGGTCGCGCCGTGCAGCGCGTCGGCCGTCGAGCCCGGCAGGTCTCCCGCGCCCCCGCCGAAGCGCCAGCCCTCCTCCGTCATCCGCGGATCGACCACCGACACGGTGATGAGGTCGTCCAGGCGCTTGAGCCTGCGCGCCATCAGCGTCCGGCACGCCCAGGGGCAGATCAGCGCGGCGTAGAGGTGGTAGCGGCCCGGCTCCGCCGCGTAGCCGCCCGCGCCCGTCGGGCCCGGCGCGCCGTCCGGCGTGATCCAGTTGCGGACGCTCGACGGCTTGCGCTCGAAGGCGCCGCCGTCGTTCGCGTCCTTGGGGGTCCACGCCTTCGACCAGCGGCCCTCGACCAGCATGGACATCCTCCGCCCGGCGGCGCCGCTGTCATGGGCGCGCCCCGGCCCTAGTTACGACGGGGGCGCCGCGGCGTCACGAGGGAGAACCGGGGATGCCGATCTACGCGCTCGACGGCCACGCTCCCGGTCTGCCCCGGGCGGGCCGCTACTGGGTCGCGCCCGACGCCACCGTGATCGGCCGCGTGATCCTGGCCGAGGGCGTCGGCGTGTGGTTCGGCGCGGTGATCCGCGGCGACCGCGAGGCGATCGAGCTGGGTCCGGACACCAACGTCCAGGAAGGCGCCGTGCTGCACACCGATCCGGGCTTCCCGCTCCGCGTCGGGCGCGGCTGCACGCTGGGCCACCGCGCCATCGTCCACGGCTGCACGCTCGGCGACGACGTGCTGGTGGGGATGGGTGCCACGGTGATGAACGGCGCCGTGGTGGGCGAGGGCTCGCTCGTCGGTGCGGGCGCGTTGGTCACCGAGGGGAAGTCGTTTCCGCCGCGCTCGCTGATCGTGGGTGCGCCCGCCCGGGTCCAGCGCCAGCTCGACGACGCGGCGGTGGAGGCCATCCGCGACTCGGCGCGCCGCTACGTGGAGAACTGGCGGCGGTTCGCGGCCGGGCTGCGGCGGCTCGACTGAGGGCGCGGAGCGGCGGACCGCCGGCCTCGGCGGGAGCCGACGCGCAACCCGCGGCCGATTGACCCGTTCTTCCCGCGCGGGCGGCAGCTTCGCCGCCCGCGCCCATCGTTCAGGAAACAACACATGGCACCAGAGGCACCGGCCGGGAGCGGTCCCGCGCTGACGATCGTCCGCAAGCCCAAGCAGGTGCGCGGCAAGCAGGGCCCCATCTACGAGCACGGCGTCTCGGCGGAACTGGTGGGCAGCAAGGCCATCCACCTGCAGCGGCTCGTTATTCCGCCCGGAGCGATGGAGCGGGCCCACAAGCACGCGAGCCACGAGACCGCGATCTACATGATCAGCGGGGAAAGCGCCGTGTGGTGGGGCGACGACCTCCAGCACCACGACCGCGGCGGCGCGGGGACCTTCGTCTACATCGCCCCGGATGTCCCGCACATGCCCTACAACCCCAGCGAGACGGAACCCTGCGTGGTGATCATCGCGCGGAGCGACGCCAACGAGCAGGAAAGCGTGACCCTGCTGCCGGACCTCGAAGCCCGCTGGAAGGCGCGGCACGGGCAGTGACGCGGCCGGTCGCCCGAGCCACCGTCTCTCCCCGAGGGCTGGCCGGAGCCCGCGACGGCGTCAACCCTTCGGGCCGCCGCGCGACACGCCCACCTTGGCGGGGCGGAGCACGCGCTCGCCGATCGCGTAGCCGGTCTCGACCACCTGCAGCACGGTGCCCGAGGGGACGCCCTCGTTGGGGATCTCGAACAGCGCCTCGTGCATGTTGGGGTCGAACTTCTTGCCCTCGGGCTCGATCGGCTTGACGTTGAACCGCGCCAGCCGGGACAGCAGGTCGCGCTCGGTCAGCTCCACGCCCTCGACGAGCGACTTGACGGCCTCCGACCCGGTCTTGGCGTCGTCGGGCACGCTGGCGGCCGCGCGGTGGAGGTTGTCCGCGACCGTCAGCATCTCGCGCGCGAAGTTGGAGATGCCGTAGGTCTTGGAGTCGGCCACCTCCTTGTCGGTGCGGCGGCGCAGGTTCTCCATGTCGGCGAGCGTCCTGAGCAGCTTGTCCTTGAGGCCGGCGTTCTCGTCCTTCAGGGCTTCCAGCACCGCGAACGGGTCGGGCCCGGACGCCTCCGCCGCCGCGCCGTTCGCGGCCGGCGCCTCGGCGGTCCCGTTGGGGGCCGTCTCGGCGGTCTTGATCGGATCGGCGTTCGGGTCGGTCATCACCAGCTCTGGTCGGGTCTTTAAAAAAATCCGCGCCCGGATATCAGGCGCGGCCGCCCGAAAATCAAGACGGCCGCGCGGGCGGTCCGCTCAGCCCGCGGCGCCGCTGCCGAGCAGCGCGCGGCGGTGCCCGACCAGCCCCGCGGTCGACCCGTCCAGCCCGTCGGTCGAGCTGTTCGCGTCGGCCACGATGGGCGCGAGCGTGTTGGCGAGCTCCTTGCCGAGCTCCACGCCCCATTGGTCGAAGGGGTTGGTGTCCCAGATCGCCGCCATGGTGAAGACGCGGTGCTCGTAGAGCGCGATCAGCCGCCCCAGGGTTTTGGGGTCGAGGCGGCGGTACAGGAAGGTCGAGGACGGCCGGTTGCCGGAGAACACCTTGTGGGGCGCGAGCGCCTTCACGGCCTCGGGCGCCGTGCCGCCCTTCTCCAGGTGCGCCGTCACGGCCGCGAGGTCGCGGCCCTGCATCAGCGCCTGGCTCTGGGCGAAGCAGTTGGCGAGCAGCAGGTCGTGGTGGCGGCGGTCCGCCTTGACGGGCTCGGCCGCGACCAGGAAGTCCACCGGCACGGGCTCGGTGCCCTGGTGGATGAGCTGGAAGAAGGCGTGCTGCCCGTTGGTGCCGGGCTCGCCCCACACGATCGGCCCCGTCTGGTAGGACACGGGCGACCCGTCGAGCCGCACACGCTTGCCGTTGCTCTCCATGTCGAGCTGCTGGAGGTAGGCGGAGAAGCGGCCGAGCCGCTGGTCGTAGGGGATCACGGCCTGGGTCGAGAACCCGAGCGCGTCCCGGTACCACACGCCGATCAGCCCCATCAGCACGGGGATATTTTGCTCCAGCGGCGCCGTCCGGAAGTGCTCGTCCACCTCGAAGCCGCCGCGGAGGAAATCCTCGGCGTGGCGGGGGCCGATCAAGATGGTGAGCGCGAGCCCGATCGAGGACCAGATCGAGTAGCGCCCCCCCACCCAGTCCCAGAAGCCGAACACCCGGGCCTGGCTGATGCCGAACTTCGCCACCAGGTCGAGCTTGGTGGACACGGCCGCGAAGTGGTGCTCCACCGCGGCCTCGCCCAGCGCCTCAACCAGCCACGCGCGGGCGGTGGCGGCGTTGGTCATGGTTTCCTGCGTCGTGAAGGTCTTGGACGACACGATGAACAGCGTGGTGGCGGGGTCGAGCCCGGCCAGGGTGTCGCCGATGTCGGCGCCGTCCACGTTGGACACGAAGTGGCCCCGGACGCGCGGGCTCGCGAAGGGCGCCAGCGCCCGGGCCGCCATGGCGGGCCCGAGGTCGGAGCCCCCGATGCCGATGTTGACCACGTCGGTGATCGCCTTGCCGGTGGCGCCCGGCGCCGACCCGCCGCGGACCGCGCTCGCGAAGGCGTTGAGCCGCTCGCGCTCGGCCAGGATGTCGGGCATCACGTCGCGGCCGTCCACCACGACGGGCCGGCCCGACAGGTTGCGCAGCGCCGTGTGCAGCGCGGCCCGCCCCTCGGTGGGGTTGACGACCCCGCCCGCGAACATGCGGTCGCGCTTCTCCTCCAGGCGGGCCTCGCGGGCCAGCTTGAACAGCGCCGCGAGCGTGGCGTCGTCGACCCGGTGCTTGGAATAGTCGAACAGGAGGTCGCCCAGCACGACGTGATGGCGCGCGAAGCGGTGCGGGTCCTCGGCGAACAGGTCCGGAAGGGGCTTGGGCGGGTTGCGCTCGGCGTGGGCCTTCAGCGCCGCGAGGCCGGTCGCGTCCGTGTCGGTGGTCAAGGCGGGAACTCCCTCGTGGCGCCGCATCGGGCCGATCCCGGCGCGCTTCGGGAGGAGATGGCGCGTCCGCCCGCCGCGGCCACCCGGACGACGCATCCAGTCGCCCGGCGCGCCCTCAGAGCTGCCGCACCGAGCTGCCGCCGAACACGACGTGCCCGCGCAGGGGCGGTCGCGCGAGGCCGTAGATCAGCCGCGGCTCGGCGGGCGCGCTCGCGGCGTCGAGCGCCTCGCGGTGCTCGGGCGGCAGCGCGAGGTCGAGCGCCGCGACGGAGTCCGTCACCTGCGCGGGGCCGCTGACCCCCATCAGGGTCGAGGCCACCCCCGGCCGGCCCACGACCCAGGCCAGGGCCACGCGCGCGGGCGGTTGGCCGAGTTCGGCCGCCACCCGGCGCACCGCCTCCACGATCTCCCAGTTGCGCGGGGTGAACAGGCTGTCGCCGAACGGGTTGGCCCCGTCGAGGCGTTTGTCGTCGGCCGGCCGCGCCGCGCCGGCCACCGCCGCGTCCTTCGGCAGGCCGCCCCCGCGCGGCCCGGCGGCCTCCACCTTTGCCCGGTCGTACTTGCCGGTCAGCAATCCGTAGGCGAGCGGGCTCCACGGCACCAGGCCGAGCCCGGCGTCGGCCGCCAGCGGCACGTGCTCGTCCTCGACCTCCCGGTTGACCAGGGAATAGAAGTACTGGAGCGCGACCGGGCCCGGCACGCCGCGCCCCCCCGCGAGCGCGACCAGCTTGGCCACGTACCAGGCGGGCGTGTTGGACACCCCCCAGTAGCGGACCTTCCCCGCCCGCACGAGGCCTGCCATGGTTTCCAGCAGCTCCTCGGCCGGCGTCACCCCGTCCCACACGTGGATCCAGTAGAGGTCCACGAAGTCGGTGCGCAGGCGCCCGAGCGAGCCGTCCAGCGCGGCGCGGACGTGTTTGGCGCCGTTGCCGCCCGCGTGCGGCCCCGTCCCGGCCGCGAAGCCCGACTTGGTCGCCAGCACGAGCCGGTCGCGTGACCCGCGCGCCGCCACGAAGGCGCCCACCATGGCCTCGCTCGCGCCGCCGGCGTAGACGTCGGCGGTGTCGATGAAGTTGCCGCCGGCCTCCACGTAGGCGTCGAAGACGGCGCGGCTGCCCGCCTCGTCCGAGCCCCAGCGGGCGGTCCCGAAGGTCATCGTCCCGAGCCCCAGCGGGCTGACCGCGAGGCCGGAGCGGCCGAGCGTGCGGTAGTCGGTGAGCGGCATGGCGGATCTTTCGTATCGGTCGATACGAAACTTCTCGCCCGCTTGCGGGATGATGTCAAGTGTTTCATAGTGACCGCTATGGAACAAGACGCAGGCCCGGCGCGCCGCAGAACCGGCCGCCCGCTTTCCTTCGACCCCGCCGCCGCGCTGACGCCCGCGATGCTGCTGTTCTGGCGCCACGGCTACGAGGCGACCTCGCTGGCCGACCTGACGCGGGCCATGGGGGTGACGGCGCCGAGCATCTACGCGGCCTACGGCAGCAAGAAGGGGCTGTTCCGGGCGGCCGTCCGGCACTACCTCGCGCGCTCGCTGACCCCCGCCGAGGTGATCGCGCGGGCGCCCGACGCCCAAGGGGCGGCGCGCGCCCTGGTGGAGGGCGCGGCCCTGGCCTACACCGGCCCCGACACGCCGCCCGGCTGCCTGCTCGCCAGCTCGGCCATCGCGGTCTCGGCCGAGGCGGAGGACGTGCGGGAGGAGCTGGCCGCGGTCCGGCGCGGGATCGAGGCCGCGCTGCGGGACCGGATCGCCGCGGACGCGGCCTCGGGCGCCCTGCCGCCCGGCACGGACGCGGCCACCCTGGCGGCCTACGTGATGGCCGTCGTCCAAGGGCTGTCCACCCTGGCGCGCGACGGCGCCCCGCGCGAGGTGCTGCAACGCGTCGCGCGCCTGGCGATGGACACCTGGCCGAGGGGCACGGCGCGCCGCGGGCGCTGAGCGCGGCCGCTCTCAGGACCCCGACCTCAGGTTAACGCGACCGGTGCTGGGCGATGCCCTTCGCCCCGCTTGCGGGGAGAAGGTGCCCGACAGGGCGGATGAGGGGCGGCTTCAAGGTGCAAAGACCTCTCATCCGGCCTGTCGGCCACCTTCTCCCCAGAGGGGCGAAGGGCAGAACCCGCAAACGTTAACCCGAGTTCATAGCCCTGCGCCCGCCCCGAACCCGTTTGTCTGACCCGCCCCGACCCTCTACATGACCCCGCATGGCCCCACCGCTGCTCACCCTGCAAGACATCCGCCTGACGCTGGGCGGCAAGCCGCTGCTGGACGGCGCCGACCTCAGCGTCGGGCGCGGCGAGCGGCTGTGCCTGGTGGGCCGCAACGGCTCGGGCAAGTCGACGCTGCTGAAGATCGCGGCGGGGGCCGCCGAGGTCGACGGAGGCACCCGCTTCGCCCAGCCGGACGCCAGCCTGCGCTACCTGCCCCAGGAGCCCGACCTCGGCGGCTTCGACACGGTGCTGGCCTACGCCGAGGCCGGGTTGGGGCCGCTCGACGACCCCTACCGCGCCCTGACGCTGCTGAACGAGCTCGGCCTCGCGGGCGACGAGCCCCCCGCGCGGCTGTCGGGCGGCGAGGCCCGGCGCGCCGCGCTCGCGCGCGTGCTCGCCCCCGAGCCCGACATCCTGCTGCTCGACGAGCCCACCAACCACCTCGACCTGCCCGCCATCGAGTGGCTTGAATCCGAGCTGGCCGGCTCGCGCTCGGCGCTGGTGCTGGTCAGCCACGACCGGCGCTTCCTCCAGCGGCTGTCGCGCGCGACCGTCTGGCTCGACCGCGGCCGGACACGCCGCCTCGACCGCGGCTTCGGCGAGTTCGAGGCCTGGCGCGACGGTGTGCTCGACGAGGAGGAGCGCGACCGCCACAAGCTCGACCGCAAGATCGCCATGGAGGAGGACTGGGTCCGCTACGGCGTGACGGCCCGGCGCAAGCGCAACGTCCGGCGCCTGGGCGAACTCGCAACCCTGCGCACGGCGCGGCGCGAGGAGCGCCGGGGCGCGGGCGAGGTGAAGCTGTCCGTGTCCGAGGCGCGCGCCTCGGGCAAGCTGGTGGTGGAGGCCGAGGACGTGTCGGTGGCCTACGGCGGGCGGCCGATCGTCCGGGACTTCTCCACCCGCGTGCTGCGCCGCGACCGCCTCGGCATCGTGGGCGCCAACGGGGCGGGCAAGACCACGCTCCTCAAACTGCTCACCGGCGCGCTGCCGCCCGACGCGGGCACGGTGCGGGCCGGCGCCAACGTGGCCCTCGCCACCCTGGACCAGGGCCGCACGAGCCTCGCCCCCGACACCACGCTGGCGGACGCCCTGACGGGCGGGGGCAGCGACACGGTGGTGATCAACGGGCAGCCCAAGCACGTGGTGGGCTACATGAAGGACTTCCTGTTCGGCCCCGAACAGGCCCGAACGCCCGTGGGCCGGCTGTCGGGCGGCGAGCGGGGGCGGCTGACGCTGGCCCGGGCGCTCGCGCTGCCCTCGAACCTCCTGGTGCTGGACGAGCCCACCAACGACCTCGACCTGGAAACCCTGGACCTGCTCCAGGAGATGCTGGCCGACTATCCCGGCACGGTGATCGTGGTGAGCCACGACCGCGATTTCCTCGACCGTGTCGCGACCGCGACGGTGGTGGCCGAGGGCGACGGGCGCTGGGTCGACTACGCGGGCGGCTACACGGACATGGTGGCCCAGCGCGGCGCGCCCCTGTCCGGCCGCGCGGCCGCGGCGGCGCCCGCGCAGGCCCGGCCCGACGCGCCTTCCAGGACGGCCGAGCCGCCCTCCGCCAAGCGCCGCCTCAGCTTCAAGGACAAGCACGCGCTGGACACCCTGCCCAAGCGCATCGACGAGCTGACCGCCGCGGTGGCCAGGCTCCGCGCGGCCCTGGCCGACCCGGGCCTCTACGGCCGCGACCCGAAGCGGTTCGCCGAGACGGGCGCCGCCCTGGCCCGCGCCGAGGCCGACCTCACTGCTGCCGAGGACCAATGGCTTGAGCTTGAGATGCTGCGGGAAGAGCTCCGGGCCTGAGGGTGGCGCCTACCGCCCGTCCCGGAGGGCCTTGAGCACGCCCGCGCTGGCCCGCGCGTTCGGGGGCAGGCCGACGCGGCTCTCGTAGTCCGCGATGGCCTGCAGCGTCTTGACCCCGATCACGCCGTCGGCCTTGTCGATCGCGTAACCCTTGGCCTGGAGGAGGGATTGAAGCTCGCGCCGCTCCGCGCGCGAGATCGCGGGGTCGTCCACGGGCCAGGGCGTCGCGAAGGGCCCCTTGCCCGCGATGCGGTCCGCCAGCGCGCAGATCGCCAGCGCGTAGACCTCGGCCGCGTTGTAGGTGTAGATCGCGTCGAAGTTCCCGGTCACCAGGAAGGCGGGCCCCGTCGCGCCCGCGGGCAGGAACAGGCCGGCCGCGGGCCCGGTGGGACGGCTGCCGTCCGTCCTGGTGAGGCCGCGCGCCGCCCAGAACGCCGCCGGGTGCCGGTTCGTGCGGCCCACCGGCCCCTTGTAGCCCGGGGGCAGCCTGACCTCGTAGCCCCAGGTCGCGCCCGGCCGCCAGCCCGACTTGCGCAGGTAGTTGGCCGTGGTGGCGAGCGCGTCGGGCACCGAGTCGATGATGTTGGGGTGCCCGTTGCCCTCCATGTCCACCGCGTTGCGCAGGAAGGTCGAGGGCATGAACTGCGTGTGGCCGAAGGCGCCCGCCCAGGAGCCGGTGAAGCGGTCGGGCGCGGCGTCGCCGTTCTGGACGATCCTGAGCGCCGCCGCGAACTCGGACCGGAAATAGTCGGGCCGCCGCCCGTAGCAGCCGAGGGTGGCGAGCGACTGCACGATGGGGCGGAGCCCGAACGTCTTGCCGTAGTCGGATTCCACGCCCCACACCGCCACCAGGATGGGGGCGTCCACGCCGAAGCGGGCCTGGATGCGCCGCAGCGCGTCGCCCCATTCGGCGTATTTGGCCTGCCCGTCGGCCACGCGCTCGTCGTCCACGAGCCCCGCCATGTAGTCCCACACGGCGGTGTGGAACTCGGGCTGCTCGGTCTGGAAGTGGAGCACGTCGTTGGGCTGGAGCGTGGGCGCGACCGCGTCGAAGGTCGCGGCCGTCACGCCCGCGTCCGCCGCGGCCTGCCTGAGCGACGCGAGGCAGGCCCCGAACCCGTCCCCGGCCCGCGCCGCCGCGGGGGCGAGCGCCCAAAGGGCCGCGAGCGCGAGGCCCGCCAGGCTGCGCGGGCGGGCCGGGCGGCTCATTCCTTGCCGTGGAACTCGTCGGCCGAGTCGTCTTCGAGCAGGATGTCGTCGAGCCGGTCGGCCAGCACGTCGAGCTGGTCGCGCGAGGCCGACAGTTCCAGCATGTTGCCGCCGTCGTCCTCGATGTGGAGGGTGAACGCCTCGCCGGACCCCTTCACCTCGAAACGGTTCAGTTTCTTGACGGACGCCATCTCGACCTCGCTCCCAGAAAAACGCGCCGGGTGGAACGCGCGGAACCGGCGTTTGGGTTCAGCGCGTCACGCCCAGGGGCGCGCCTCGGCGGCCCGCGTCTCGAAGGCGTCGATGGCGGGCTTCTTGGCGAGGGTCAGCCCCACGTCGTCGAGCCCTTCGAGCAGGCAGTGCTTGCGGAACGGGTCGAGCTCGAAGGTGACGGTGCCGCCGTCCGGCCCCCGGATCGTTTGCGACGGGAGGTCGACCGTGAGCGTCGCGTTGGCGCCGCGGTCGGCGTCGTCCATCAGCAGGCCGAGCTGCTCGGGCGTGACGCGGATGGGCAGGATGCCGTTCTTGAAGCAGTTGTTGTAAAAGATGTCCGCGAAGCTCGTGGAGATCACGCAGCGGATGCCGAAGTCGAGCAGCGCCCAGGGCGCGTGCTCGCGCGAGGAGCCGCACCCGAAATTGTCGCCCGCCACCAGGATCTTGGCCTCGCGATAGGCGGGTTTGTTGAGCACGAAGTCGGGGTTCTCCGACCCGTCCTCGTTGAAGCGCAGCTCGGCGAACAGCCCCTCGCCCAGGCCCGTGCGCTTGATGGTCTTGAGGTACTGCTTCGGGATGATCTTGTCGGTGTCGACGTTGACGAGGTCGAGCGGCGCCGCGACGCCGGTCAGGGTCGTGAACTTGTCCATTGCGCTACGCCTGTGAGGAGCCCCGGGGCGGTGCGGACCGTTCTCGCGCGGCCGACCCGCGGCCGTCAAGCCAACCGCCGCGGGCCTGCCGCGGCGATGCGGCGGTTGGCCTTGATCCCAAGCGGTCGGCGGTGTCTCGGTCTGGAACCGGCGGGGCTTGACCGCGCTCGCGGCCGGTCCCCATGTCGTGCTATGCCAAGCGGCAGGCAAGGAGGAAGGAATGGCCAAGTGGATTCGCTTGACTGGCTTGGATGGGAAAACCCCGATCCTGGTCAACTTGGCCATCGTTGCCTGGATCGTTCCCTACGAGAAGGGCTCGCGGCTCACGTTCGCCGGTGGCGCCAACGTCTCCACGGACGTTCGCGAGACGCCCGAGCAGATCCTGGTTTCTCCTCAGGTCGGATGGTGATCTGATGCCGACCGGACCTCGAAGGCAGGAGCGCCCCGCAGAAAGGTAGCCGCGTGATCGGCGGCATCCCTGAAGCTTGAAGGCCGCGTCATCGCTCATGCGGCCGGTGGGAAGCCGCTCGCTCGAGTCGAGGAGCGGCCTGGGGAAGTTGGATGCCTTCGAGGGTCCGTTTCCGACCGGACTGCTACCGCTCGAATGTCGACAACCGGGCTCTCACGGGCTGGTCACTTGCCATCCTTTCGGCGCCGGGCGTTTGCTCAAGTTCCGAAATTGAGACACTGCCAAGCGGTCTCGCGCCTGTGCATTCGGACGCCGGCCGTGTAGCGTCTCTGGCGACTTCGGGGAGCAGGGGGCGCCGATGACCCAGGACGGGACCGTGCGGACGGGCCAGTGCCACTGCGGCGCGGTCCGGTTCGCCGCCACGCTGACCAACGGCCTCGACACCGCCCGGCGCTGCACCTGCTCCTACTGCCGGATGCGGGGCGCCGTGGCGGTCTCGGCCGAGCTCGACGGCATCCGGTTCCTGTCCGGCGAGGACAACCTGTCCAGCTACCGGTTCAACACGGGGGTCGCCCGGCACTTCTTCTGCTCGACCTGCGGGATCTACACCCATCACCAGCGGCGGTCGAACCCGAAGCAGTACGGCGTCAACGTCGCCTGCCTGGACGGGGTGAGCCCGTTCGACTTCCCGGAGGTCCCCGTCCTCGACGGCGTCAACCACCCGAACGACGCGGCGGGCGTGAGCCGCAGGGTCGGCACGCTCAGGTTCGTCCCGGCGAGCGGCACCGACTGAGAGCCGGCCGCTCCCCCGCGCCGCCGTGACGCCCGCCGAGCGCCGCGCCTTCATCCGCGCCAACACGTGCCTCACCCCCGTGCCGCACGCCCCGGAGGTCCAGCTCCACCTCGCCCACGAGGCCGTGCCGCTGTGGCAGAAGACCGAGGAGGAGCTGGGCGCCATGGGCCTGCCGCCGCCCTTTTGGGCCTTCGCCTGGGCGGGCGGCCAGGCGCTCGCGCGCCACCTGCTGGACCGGCCCGGGCTGGTCGCGGGGCGCCGCGTGCTCGACTTGGCCTCCGGCTCCGGGCTGGTCGCGGTCGCGGCCGCGCTGGCGGGCGCGCGGGTGGTCGAGGCCAACGACGTCGACGCCTTCGCGCTTCAAGCCGTGGCGCTCAACGCCGAGGCGAACGGCGTGGAGGTCGACGTCCGGCCGGGCGACCTCGTGGGCGGTCCCGACGCGGGCTGGGACGTGGTGCTCGCGGGCGACGTCTCCTACGAGCGCGACATGGCGGCCCGGATGACCGGCTGGCTGCGCGGCCTGGCGCGCCGGGGCGCGACCGTGCTGCTGGGCGACCCCGGCCGCGCCTATCTCGCGCGCGACCTCCTGGAGGAGGTGGCGGTTTACGCGGTGCCGGTCACGCGCGAGCTGGAGGACGCCGAGGTGAAGCGGACGGGCGTGTGGCGGTTCCGGGGCGAAAGCCCCGCGCAAGCCGCGCCCTGATTTGAACGAAGTGGGCCGGCAGGGTGGGCCTGTAGCTTGATCTGGGCTTCACAAAGGCGGCGGGTTCGCCCGGCCGCAGGATGGGAGCGGCGAGCTGATCCCCTTTCGGTACCGGTCCGGCGCGGTTCTGGCCCTGCTGCTCGCCCTCCCGGGCGGCCGCGCGGCCGCGCACCCGCACGTCTTCGTGGTCGCCAAGGAGGACCTCCTGTTCACCCCCGACGGCCGCGTGGGCGGCATCCGCGCGCACTGGACCTTCGACGACATGTATTCGAGCTTCCTGACCCAGGGCATCGGCGACCCCGCCAAGGGCCCGACCCGCGAGGACCTGGCCCCGCTCGCCAAGACCAACGTCGAGTCGCTCGCCGAGTTCGGCTACTTCACCGTCGCCAAGGCGGCGGGCAAGCCGGCCGCCTTCGACGCGCCCACCGACTACTTCCTGGAGGAAAGCCCCGACAAGCTGGTCACGCTCCACTTCACGCTGCCGCTGAAGGAACCGGCCTCCGCCGGCAAGGCCTTCACGCTGCAGGTCTACGACCCGACCTACTTCGTGTCCTTCGACTTCGACCGGACCGACCCGGTCGCGCTCAAGGACGCGCCGGCGGGCTGCTCCGCCAACGTGGTCAAGCCGCGCCCGCTCGACGCGGGCGACAACCAGAAGCTGTCGGAGGCCTTCTTCGCCAACCTCTCGCCGGGCGTGGACTTCGGCATCAAGATGGCCAGCCGCGTGCTGGTGGCCTGCCCGTGAGGCGCGCATTCCGGGTCGGCGCCTCCGCCGCGCTGCTGCTGGCCGCAACCGCCGTGGCCGCCCACGCGCAGGCCCGCAACCCGTTCGGGGTGGGCATCTCGGAAGGGGGCGGGTCGGCGGGCGGCCTGGTGGGATGGCTCCTGGCGGAGCAGGCCGTGTTCGAGCGCGGGTTGTCGGGAGCCGTGCGCGCCGCGAAGGCGAGCGGCGCGGCCCTGCCGTGGCTGGCCGGGTTGAGCTTCGTTTACGGCGTGTTCCACGCGGCGGGGCCGGGGCACGGCAAGGTCGTGATGACCTCCTACCTGTTCGCCAACGCGCGCGCGCTGAGGCGCGGCCTCCTGCTCACGCTGCTCGCGGCCCTGCTGCAGGGACTCGTCGCGGTCGGGCTCGTGGGCGTGCTGGCGCTGGTCCTGCACGCCACGGCGATCCGGATGAAGGACGCCGCCACGCTGGTGGAGAGCACGAGTTTCGCGGGCGTCGCGGCGCTCGGGGCCTGGCTGACGGTGCGCAAGGGCCTGCGCTTCGCCCAGGCGCTGCGCGTGCCGCGCTTCAGCCTCGCGAGCGCGCCCGCGCGGCAGGGCACGCTCGCGC
>CAXTDZ010000086.1:0-18010 GCA_964243035.1 uncultured Lichenihabitans sp. | reverse complement strand
CTTAGAGAGACGACGCGACCGACCGCGTGCCGCGCCGCCCAACCGTCCCGGTCGGCGGCATCGGCCGACCAGCCGGGTGAACCGTCGCGAGCGGTCCCCACTCCCGGCCACGTCAAAGTGACACAGGAACGTCGCGAACGGACGGCTTCCCCCCGGCGTTGCGACAGGACAGGCAGCGGTGGACACGCCCCATGCAAATCCTGATCGGCCTCGCGGCCGTGCTGGTCGGCGCGCTCAACACCGTGCAGGCGGGCTCGAACGCCACCTTCAGCAAGGTGACCGGCTCGCCCTTCCTGACCACCGTGGTCGTGGCGGGGGGAGGCATCGCGGTCTACCTCGTCGCGGGACTGTTCACCGGCTACGCGCTGCCCGGCGCGGGCCGCCTCGGCCAGGCCCCGTGGTGGGCCTGGCTCGGCGGGGTGCTGGGGGCGCTCTACGTTCTGGCGATGGTATTCCTCGCCCAAAAACTCGGCTCGGCGGTGTTCACCGGCCTCACCGTCACGGCCGCGGTGCTCACCTCCGTGCTGCTCGACCATTTCGGCCTCGTGGGCTTCGAGCGGCACGCGGCCGGGGTTTGGCGCGTCGTGGGCTGCGCGCTGATGGTCGGCGGCCTGGCGCTGGTCAGCGCCTTCTAGCGGGGGCCGCGTCCGCCATTGCGGGTCCGGAACGGCCCCTTTAGGGTCGCGGCATGGCCGCCTCGCGTTTCCAGTCCTTCGACGACGTCGCCGACCCCGCCCGCTGCGGGCCCCGGGTCGGCCTGCTGCGGCGGGAGCTGATCCGGCAGGGCCTGGACGGCTTCGTGGTGCCGCGCGCCGACGAGCACCAGAACGAGTACGTGCCCCCCAACGCCGAGCGGCTCGCGTGGCTGACCGGCTTCACGGGTTCGGCGGGCACGGCCGTGGTGCTGCGCGACCGCGCCGCCATCTTCGTGGACGGCCGCTACACCCTGCAGGTGCGCGAGCAGGTCGACGCGGGCGTGCTCGCGCCCGAACAGCTCGCCGACACGCCCCCCGAAACCTGGCTCGCCGCCAACCTGAAGGCGGGCAACCGGCTGGGCTACGACCCGTGGCTGCACACGCCCGGCCAGGTCGAGCGGCTCGCCAAGGCCGTCAAGGGCGCCGGCGCGGTGCTGGTCGCGGTGGAGGCCAACCCGGTCGACGCGGTGTGGCGCGACCGGCCCGCCGCCCCGCTCGGCGAGGTGCGCCTCCACGACGCGGCGCTCGCGGGCCGCGCCACGGCCGACAAGCTCGCCGACGTCCGGGGGGCGCTGAAGGACGCGGACGCGCTCCTGGTGAGCGACCCGCACGCGCTCGCCTGGCTCTTCAACGTGCGCGGCGCCGACGTGGCGCACACCCCGCTGCCGCTGGGCTACGTGCTCCTCCCGAAGGAGGGGCGGCCCACGCTCTACCTGGACGGGCGCAAGCTGTCGAACAGCGTGCGGGACGCGCTCGAAGCGCAGGCCGCGGTGGCCTCCCCCGGCCAGCTCCTCCCCGACCTCGCGGCCCTGGGCCAGGCGCGCGCCACGGTGGCGTTCGACGGCGCCACCGCGGCCGAGGCGCTGCGCGCGCGCTTCGCGGAGGCGGGCGGCACCGCGGAGGTCCGCGCCGACCCGACCGCGCTTCTCAAGGCCGTCAAGACCGAGGCCGAGCGGCAGGGCTCGCGCGCGGCCCACCGCCGCGACGCCGCGGCCTTCGCGCGCTTCCTGCACTGGTTCGACCGGGAGGCGCCGAAGGGCCGCCTCACCGAGATCGCGGCCGCCGAGGCCCTGGAAGGGTTCCGGCGCGAGACGGGCGTCCTCAGGGAGGTGAGCTTCCCCACCATCGCGGGCTTCGGGCCGCACGCGGCCCTGCCCCACTACCGGGTCAGCACGGCGAGCGACCTCGCGATCGGGCCGGGCCTGTTCCTGGTGGACAGCGGCGCCCAGTACGAGGACGGCACCACCGACATCACCCGCACGGTCGCGGTGGGGACGCCCGACCCGGAGATGCGCGACCGCTTCACCCGCGTGCTGAAGGGCCACATCGCCATCGCCCGCGCGGTGTTCCCGCGAGGGGTCTCGGGCGCCCAGCTCGACAGTTTCGCGCGCGCCGCGCTGTGGGGGGCGGGCCTCGACTTCGACCACGGCACGGGGCACGGGGTGGGGGCCTACCTGTCGGTCCACGAGGGGCCGCAGCGGATCGCCAAGACCGGCACGGTGCCGCTCCAGGAGGGCATGATCCTGTCCAACGAGCCGGGCTACTACAAGGCGGGCGCCTGGGGCATCCGCATCGAGAACCTTGTGCTGGTGGAGCCCCGCGACATCGCCGGGGCCGAGCGGCCCATGCTGGGGTTCGAGACGCTGTCCTTCGCGCCGGTCGACCTCGCGCTGGTGGAGCCCGCGCTGCTGACCGCCGACGAGGTGGCCTGGCTCGACGGCTACCACGCGCGGGTGCGCGAGACCGTGTCGCCCCTGGTTCCCGACGACGTGCGCCCGTGGCTGGAGCGGGCCACCCGGCCGCTGGGGCAGGCGGCGGAGGCGTCCGCGCCGGCCTGAGCCGGCGGAGGGGCAGCCTCGAACCCCGGTTGGCACGCGTCCTGCTCCGGCGCGGTCACGAGGGAAACCAAGGCGCGAGGGAGGCACAATGGAAGTCGGCGTCTTCATTCCCATCGGCAACAACGGCTGGCTGCTGTCGGAAACCGCGCCGCAGTACAAGCCCACCTTCGACCTCAACAAGGAGGTGGTGACCCGCGCCGAGCGCTACGGCTTCGACTTCGCGCTGTCGATGATCAAGCTGCGCGGGTTCGGGGGCAAGACCGAGTTCTGGGACCACAACCTGGAATCGTTCACGCTGATGGCGGGCCTGGCGGCCGTGACGTCGCGCATAAAACTGTTCGCGACCGCGGCCACGCTGGTGATGCCGCCCGCCATCGTGGCGCGCATGGCCTCCACGGTCGACTCGATCAGCCACGGCCGCTTCGGGCTCAACGTCATCACCGGCTGGCAGCGGCCGGAATACTCGCAGATGGGCCTGTGGCCGGGCGACGAGTATTTCGGGCGCCGCTACGAGTACCTCGGCGAGTACGTCCGGGTGCTGCGCGAGCTGTGGGAGACCGGCCGCAGCGACCTCAAGGGCCAGTTCTTCCAGATGGACGACTGCCGCCTGAGCCCGCGGCCGCAGGCGCCCGTCAAGATCATCTGCGCGGGGCAGAGCGAGGCGGGCCTGGCCTTCTCGGCGCAGCACGCGGACTACAACTTCGCCTTCGGCAAGGGGTTGAACACGCCGGCGGCCTTCGCGCCCGTGTGCTCCCGCCTCAAGGCCGCCACCGACAGGACGGGCCGGAGCGTGTCCACCTACCTGCTGTTCATGGTGATCGCGGACGAGACGGACGAGGCGGCCCGCGCGCGCTGGGAGCACATCAAGGCGGGCGCGGACGAGGCCGCCATCGCCTGGCTCGGCCAGCAGGGCGCGGCCGACAAGAGTTCCGGCGCCGACACCAACGTCCGCCAGATGGCCGACCCCACCTCGGCGGTCAACATCAACATGGGCACGCTGGTGGGCTCCTACGCGAGCGTCGCGCGCATGCTGGACGAGGTCGCGGCCGTGCCCGGCACGGGCGGCGTGCTGCTCACCTTCGACGAGTTCGTGGGCGGCGTCACGAGCTTCGGCGAGCGCATCCAACCCCTGATGGCCTGCCGCCGCGGCACGCCCCTGCCGGAGGCCGACTGATGTCCGCCACCCCCGCCGTCGCGGGCTACGCGCCGCCGCCCGCCACCCGCGCCGCCACCGTGCTGCCCGCCCGCCCCGAGCCGCTGCGCATCAACCCGGCCGAGACGGCCGTGATCGTGGTGGACATGCAGAACGCCTACGCGACCAAAGGCGGCTACGTCGACATCGCGGGCTTCGACATCGCCGACGCCGCGGCCGCCATCGCGCAGACCAGGAGGGTGCTGGAGGCCGCCCGCGCGGCGGGCTGCACGGTGGTCTACTTCCAGAACGGCTGGGACAAGGACTACGTCGAGGCCGGCACCCCCGGCTCGCCCAACTGGCACAAGTCCAACGCGCTGAAGACCATGCGGGCGCGGCCCGAGCTGCAGGGCACCCTGCTCGCCAAGGGCACCTGGGACTACGCCATCGTGGACGGGCTCGCGCCGGAGCCCGGCGACATCCTGGTCCCCAAGACGCGCTACAGCGGCTTCTTCAACACCAACGTCGACAGCGTGCTGCGGGCGCGCGGCATCCGCACGCTGGTGTTCACGGGGGTCGCGACCAACGTGTGCGTGGAATCCTCGCTGCGCGACGCCTTCCACCTCGAATATTTCGGCGTGGTGCTGGAGGACGCCGTCCACCACCTCGGGCCCGACTTCATCCGCCAGGCCTCGCTCTACAACATCGAGCGCTTCTTCGGCTGGGTGTCCACCGTCGGGGATTTCTGCGGCGCCGTGCTCCAGGCCGCGCCTGCCAAAGGAGAGTAGACCATGCCCAAGACCATCGTGGTGCCGCCCGGCACGACGGCGCCCATCGCGCCCTTCTCGCCCGGCACGCTGGCCGACGGCGTGGTCTACGTGTCGGGCACGCTGCCCTTCGACAAGAGCAACACCGTCGTCCACGTGGGCGACGCCGCGGCCCAGACCCGGCACGTGCTGGAAACCATCCGCTCGGTGATCGAGACGGCCGGCGGCACCATGGACGACGTGACCATGAACCACATCTTCATCACCGACTGGGCCAACTACGGCGCGGTCAACGGGGTCTACGCGGAGTTCTTCCCCGGCGACAAGCCCGCGCGCTACTGCATCCAGTGCGGGCTGGTGAAACCCGACGCGCTGGTGGAGATCGCCACCGTGGCCCACGTCGGGCGCCGGTAGGTCTTGCGCTTCGAGGCGTTCGGGCGCGCGAAGGGCGAGGCGCCGACCGTCCTGCTGTCGGCGGGCCTGGGCGGAACGCGGGGCTACTGGGAGCCGCAGCGGGCCGCGCTCGCCGCGCGCTTCCACGTGATCGCCTACGACCACCGCGGCACGGGCGACAACCGCGCGCCGCTGCCCGACCCCTACTCGATCGCCGCCATGGCGGACGACGTGGCCGCGATCCTCGACGACGCGGGGGTCGCGCGCTGCCACCTTATCGGCCACGCGCTGGGCGGGCTGGTGGGCCTGGAGCTGGCGCTCCGCGCGCCCGAGCGCGTGGAGGCCCTGGTGCTCGTGAACGCCTGGGCCGCCCTGCCCTCCCCCACGCGCCGCTGCTTCGAGGCGCGGCTCGCGCTGCTGCGCCACGCGGGCCCGGAGGCCTACGTCCGCGCGCAGCCCATCTTCCTGTACCCGGCCGCCTGGCTCGCCCGCCACGAGGCGAGGGTCGCGCGCGACGACGCCCACGGCATCGCCCACTTCCAGGGCGCCGACACGCTGGAGCGGCGCCTGGGCGCCCTGCTCGGCTTCGACGCCGCCGCCCGCCTCGGCGGCATCCGCGCCCCCACGCTGGTGATGGCGGCCCGGGACGACGTGCTGGTGCCCTACACGGCCTCCGAGGCGCTGGCGGCGGGCATCCCGGGCGCGCGGCTGTTCCTGGCGGCGGAGGGCGGCCACGGCTGCTCCGTCACCGACCCAGACGGCTTCAACGCCGCGATCTTGAATTTCCTGGACGGGCTGGGCGGGAACTGATCGCGGGCGGAGGTCCGCGAGACCGCGACCGCCCCGGCTTCACGCCAGCAGGAAGTCGCCCCCGTGCGCCTTGAGCTGCGCCTTGGTGACCCCGTCCAGCGTGACCGCGTCCTGCCCGTCGACGTGGATGGTCGCGCTGCCGCCCGCCACGGTGGTGTGGCTCAGCACCTGCGCCAAGGTGTGGAGCTGCGTGTTGGTCAGGTCGACGATGTCGTGGCCGCCGCCCGCCACGGTGAAGTTGGTCACCTCGTCGTGCCCGAACCCTTGGAAGAACACGAAGGTTTCGTTGCTGCCGTTGATGGTGATCGTGTCGTTGCCGGCGCTGTAGATCTCCTGGCCGTTGGTGCTGGTCGTGATGGTGTGCGTGCCGGCGGCATCATTGTTGTTCGCCGTCACGAGGCGCTTGCCGGTCGAGCTGTATTCTTTGTAGCCGTCGCTGCCGTCGGGTTTGTAGTCGTACTCCAGCGCGCGATAGGGCTCGCCCGTGATGCCGGTCACGAGTTCGTAAGGTGCCGTGGCCGAGGCGGTCGCGCCCGAGCCCGCCGATGCCACGGCAGTCAGGTTGGCGTAGTCGCCCGAGCCGAGGTTGTCCGTGAAAGTCCAGGTGCCGTTGGCGCTGATCGTCGCGGCACCGAGGTCCTGGTCGCCGTTGTAGATTTCCACGCCGGCCAAGCCATTTGCGCCAGCCGAGACGGTTCCGGAGAGCGTGGGTGTCGAACCGTTCTTGAATCCCGAGGTGGTGAGGTGGAAAGAAATCGAAGGGGCCACGCCCTGAACTGTTACGGCTCTCTGACTATCACTTGTGCCGTCTGTATTTTCTGAGTAGCTCGTATCATGAGTTTTACCATGGGGCAGCAGAGTTTTGCTACTGCCCGTGAGCGACACCGCATCTAAAGATGAAGGATTCTCACCCGTAAAAGTAATTATTTCACTCAATTTTGACTAGTTAATCTGTCCTATTCGCTCATCATCATTGATTGTATATTGATTATTTTGCGCTGAATAAGAGATGGAGATGTTGGGAATATTAGCATTCCCATTCAAAGTGCTTCCTTTTAAAACCGTATCTGTCGTGAAGTCAACGAAGAGATCACCGCTGTAACTTCCCTCCACATTGCCATTTGCATCATAAAAGCTGTTTGAGAACGTCAGCTCCTTGATATCATCAGCCACGGCGTCATTCTCCCATTCTTGCCAAAACCAGACAGCGAGTCGGCTTCGCTCGTCAATCTCTGCTGGTGCGACAATTTAGAGGCGGTCCGTAAGCCTTTGATCCTGTGACCCTGGCGCCATATCCGGCTCGGGAAGATCAGGATCGGGGTCAAGGTCGAGCTTCACGCCGCCACCCTCACGTCCAACGCGCTGACCACCCCCTGCTTGCCGAGCGCCCGGACCATCTGCTTCGATCCGGTCAGGCCCAGAGCCGTAGCCGAGGCGGAACAGCCGGTCCGCCGCGCCCGGTTATCCCCACCCGTGACGCTTTGAGCCGGCAGCTCAAGCGCGGCTAGCGCGTTACCTGGGGCTCGGGACCGCCCCCGCGCTCCCGCCCACGAGGACGCCCATGCCGACGCTGCCCCCGGCCCTGCTCGCCGCCCGCCTGTTCCCCATCCTGGAGGGCCGCGACGGCGCCGCGGTCGTCGTGGTGGCGGGCGATTACGAGGCCGAGGCGCTGGCGCACCTGCTGGCCGAGATGGCGCCGGAGCGCCGGGTGCGCCTGTTCCCGGCCTGGGACTGCCTGCCCTTCGACCGCGCCCCGCCCTCGCCGGACGTCATGGGGCGGCGGATGCGCGTGCTGCACGACCTCGCCCACCACCCGGAGCGCGCCGTGGTGGTCGCGACGCCGGAGGCCGTGCTGCAGCGGCTGCCGCCCGCCTCCGCGGCGGCGGCGGAGCTGGTGATCCGTCAGGGCGAAGCGCTCGACCTCGCGGCGCTGGAAGCCACCCTGCTCCGCTTCGGCTACGCCCACGCCGACGCGGTCGACGAGCCCGGGCGTTTCGCGGTCCGCGGCGAGGTCGTGGACCTGTTCCCGGCGGGCGCCCGGCCCTACCGCGTCACGGTGCTGGAGGGTCGGGCCGAGGCGATCCACCGCTACGATCCGGCCACCCAGCGCAGCACGCGGGCCGACGTCGACCTGCTCCGGGTGGGTCCCGTCACGGAGGCCGCGGGCGCGGCCGAGGGCGTCGAGCGCTTCCCCGGCGTGGAGCACTGGCTGCCGACCCTCTACCCGGAGCTGACCACGCTGTTCGCCGTCCTGCCGGGCGCGGCCGTGCTGGTCGATCCCCGGGCCGAGTCCCGGGTGGACGGTATCCTGGCCCAGGTCGCCGAAGCCCACAGGGAGCGGGTCGAGGTCGACCGGGAGGACGAGGCCCCGCGCAAGGCGCTCGCGCCCGACCGGCTCTACCTGACGCGAACCGAGTGGGCGGACGCCACCGCGGCGCCCGCGCCGTTCCCGGACACCGCGCCGGGCGCGGCCGTGCCCCATTTCGCCCAGCGGAGCAAGCCCGCCGCCGCCCGCGCCCTCAAGGCCGCGCTGGAGAAGGCCCGTGCCGCGGGGTTGCGGATCGTGCTGTCGGCGTCGCGCCCGCGCGGTCTCGACGCCGTTTGCGCGCAGGCGGCCCGCGCGCTCGGCGCGGAGCCCCGGCCGGTGGAGGGCTGGGCCGACGTGCTGGCGGCGGAGCCCGGAGCGGCGCTCGCCCTGCGGCTGACGGCCCACGAAGGATTTGCGGACGACGGGGTGGGGGTGATGCTGGTCACGGCGGGCGACCTTCTGGGCAGCCGCGCCGAAACCGAGGGGGCGGGCGCCGCGGCCGCCGTCCCCGCCGACGAGCGGCTCGCGCCGGGCGACGCCGTGATCCACCTCGACCACGGCATCGGCGTGCTCGACGCCCTGGACACGGTGGAGGACGGCGCGCTCGCGGGGCGCGACACCGTCCGCCTCACCTTCGCCAAGGAGACGAACCTCGTGGTGCCGGTGGAGGAATTGCACCAGGTCTGGCGCTACGGGGCCGCGGCCGACGGCGTGTCGCTCGATAGGCTCGACGGCGACGCCTGGCACGCGCGCCGCGAGGCCGTGCTGGCGGAGGTCGAGGACGCGGCCCGCGCGCTGGTGGACCTCGCCCGGCAGCGCGACGAGACCGAGGCGCCCCGGCTGGAGCCGCCCCCGCACGACTACGAGCGCTTCGCCGCGGCCTTCCCGTTCCAGCCCACGCCCGACCAGGCGCGCGCGGCGGGCGCCGTGCTGGCCGACCTCGCGTCCGGCCGCCCGATGGACCGGTTGATCGTGGGCGACGTGGGCTTCGGCAAGACCGAGGTGGCGCTGCGCGCCGCCGCCGCCGCCGTGCTGGCCGGCCGGCAGGTCGCGGTGGTGGCGCCCACCACCGTGCTGGTCCGCCAGCACGTCGACACCTTCCGGGCGCGGTTCGCGCCCTTCGGGATCGAAGTCGCCCACCTGTCGCGCCTGGTCGGCCACGCGGAGGCCGAGCGCGTCAAGGCCGGGCTCGCGGACGGCAGCGTGCGGCTCGTGGTGGGCACCCACGCGGTGGCGGGCAAGGGCGTGGCCTTCAAGGACCTGGGATTGCTGGTGGTCGACGAGGAGCAGCGCTTCGGCACCGCGGCCAAGGCCAAGCTGCGGGCGTTGGGCGCGGGCCTGCACGTGCTGACGCTGACCGCCACGCCGATCCCGCGCACCCTGCAATCGGCGCTGGTGGGCCTGCAGGACCTGAGCGTGCTCGCGACCCCGCCCGCGCGGCGCCGCCCGATCCGCACGCTGGTCACGCCGTTCGACAGGGCCGCGGTCCACACCGCGCTCACCCACGAGCGCGCCCGCGGCGGCCAAAGCTTCGTGGTGGTGCCGCGCATCGAGGACCTGGAGCCGCTCGCGGCCGAGCTCAAGTCCGCGCTGCCGCGCCTGCGCTTCACGGTCGCGCACGGGCGGATGGCGGCGGGCGAGGTCGAGGACGCCATGGTGGGCTTCGCGGGCGGGCGCGGCGACGTGCTGCTCGCCACCAGCCTGATCGAGAGCGGGCTGGACGTGCCGCGCGCCAACACCATGGTCGTGGTGGACGCCGACCGCTTCGGGCTGGCGGAGCTGCACCAGTTGCGCGGGCGCGTGGGCCGCAGCGGGCGGCAGGGCGTGTGCTACCTGATGACCGATCCCGCCCGGCCCATCCCCGAGGCCACCGTGAGGCGGCTCGGCACGCTCAGCGTGCTGGACCGGCTCGGCAGCGGGCTCGCGATCAGCGCGCGCGACCTCGACCTGCGCGGGGCGGGCGACCTGGTGGGCGACGAGCAGGCGGGTCACGTGCGGCTGATCGGCCTGTCGCTCTACCAGCACCTGCTGGAGGGTGCGATCCGCCGTGCGCGGGGCGAGGCGGTCGAGGACTGGGCGCCGGAGCTCAACGTCGACGGCCCCCTGGGCCGGTTGCCCGCCGGCTACATTCCCGAGCCGGAGGTGCGCCTGGACGTTTACGCGCGGCTCGCCCGCGTGGCCGACCCCCGTGAGGCCGACGCGCTGGAGGAAGAGCTGGAGGACCGCTTCGGCCCGCTGCCGGACGAGGCCGGCGACCTGCTCGCGGCCGCCAGGCTCCGCAGCCTGTGCCGGACCCACGGCGTCGCGCGCCTCGACGCGGGGCCCCGGGCCACCGCCTACGCGTTGCGGCCGGGGGTCGGGCCCGAGGCGCTGCTCGGCCGCGGGGGCGGGCCGCGGCCGGGCTGCGGGTGAAGGACGGGCGGCTCATCGACGCGCACGCGGCAGCGACCGCGCGGGACCGCCTGCACCGTGCGGCGGCGGTCCTGGCCGGGCTCGACGCGGATCACGGCTGAGGTCGCCCGGCGCCGGAGGGGTTGCGGGGACGACGTTGTCCCTTCCTCCAAGCTTTCGTCACCGCGAGCGGGGCGGAGCGCTCCGGCCCTGCCCCGCGACGACGCGGGCCTCAGGGCCGGACGGCACGCGGCATCAGGGGCCTTGCCTCGCCCGAGCCCTCCCGGTCGTCGCCGGGCACGGCGGCGCCGACGCGACCTTGTCATCGGTGTCGGGCTTGAACGCGAAACCCGAGCGCGCGACCGCGTGACCGAAGTCCGGCAAGCAGGTGTTCCACCCCGGGCCCGCGCGGCCCGAGCCGATGGTCGCGCCGCGCAAAGCCGGGCCGTCCCGACGCGGGAAGCCCGGACCCCGGGCGAGCCCGAGCGGGCGCGCGGGCCCCCTCCTGCGGTGCGACCGCGGCTCGGCCGAAGCCCGCGCCGTCGTTCACCGGGCCGCGGGCCGCGATCGTCACAGGCAGGCCTTGGGCAGCATCATGTGAATGCCCTTGTTGCCGTCCACCGTCTGGGTGACGCGCAGGTTCCCGGCCAGCGAGCACAGCATGTAGGCCTGGTTGCGGGTGAGCGCGGTGCGGGCGCAGACGTGGCGGACCATCTCGCGGACGGCCTGCTTGGCGGCGTCGTCCAGGTCCTCGTCGAGACCGATCGCGATCAGGTGGGTGTCGGTCTCGGCGAAAGGCCAGGCGAGCCCCGTGTTCTTGCGCACGGTCAGGCGGAACGTGCCCGTGACGCCGATCTCCAGCGCCGTGATGCACACTTCGCCGTCGCCCTGCACGCCGTGCCCGTCGCCCGCGTAGAACAGCGCGCCGGGGTTGAAGACGGGCAGGTGCAGCGTGGCGCCGGGGCGGAGCTCCTTGTTGTCCATGTTGCCGCCGAAGGCGCGCGGCACGGCCGAGCCGACGCGGCCCCAGGCGGGCGGGGGCGCCACCCCCATGATGCCGAAGAAGGGATCGAGCGGGACTTCGGCGCCCCAGGGCAGCACGCAGACCCCGCGGGCATGATCGACCCGCGGGTGGATCGTCTCGTAGGGGGTGAACTCGTCGGGCAGCGTGCCGAGCAGCGGCAGGATGGACACGAAGCCCCAGTCCTGGGTCACCCGCACGTCGAGGATGTCGACCTGAAGCGTGTCGCCGGGTTCGGCGCCCTCCACGAAAACCGGCCCCGTCATGAAATGCGGCCCCAGGCCCCGCTCCAGCGTGTCCAGCGCCAGGAGGTAGTCGGCCGACACCAGGCTTCGATCGGGCGGGAGGCTGTCCTTTCCACCCGCCGGGAAGGACGTCAGCGTGACGGTGTCGCCCGAAGCGACGGTCAGCACCGGCTTGGCGGCGCCGTCCAGCGTACCCCAGACCATGACCTCGTGTTTTGGCGGAAGCTCGTGGTGTTCCGGCATGTGTTGCTCTCGCTTCTGCGGCATCGCGGTGGCGGCCTGGTGCAGCGTCGCCGCCGCGGCCCCGGTCGCGCAACGGCAAACATTGGCCAGGGTTGACCAAAGAAGCGGCAGCGAGGTCACGGGCCGGCTCGGGCTGGCCCCCGTTCTTCGAGGTAAGGAGACGATCTCGGCGCCGGATGCTGACCGGAAACAGCCTGCGGCCCGGTTCGTCCCGGGTGACCCTCGACGAAGCCGATCGCGTCACGATCAACACGGGACCGTTCCCCAAGTGCGGTCACGAGCGCGCGGCGGAGATGGTCGTGGGCAGAGCGGCGGTCTCGCGACGGGGTCTGGAGGGTGAGTTCGGGATACGGGGCCGGGGAGATGGGGCCACGGCAGCCCTCGGCCGCCGCGGGAGAACGTGGCCGCCGGCGCCGTGGTCGTCGACGGGGCGCGACCGACCTCTGGCCGGCTTCGCCGCCGAAGACGGCCCCTCCGTCCCGCCCTCGGGCGTAACCGGCCGCCCCTCCGCGCTGCATCAGCCGTCCGTTCGCCGATCCAGCCAAACCGGGCCTGCTCAGCGCCGACCCGGTCGGCAAGGACGCAGGCCGGACCGAAGGCCCGTCCCAGTTCAGGCCCACGTCGACTCGGGCTCGTTGCCCCGGCCCGGATCCTCAGCATTGACAAGGAAGCGCTCACCTTTCTATACGGCTAGCGGAGCCCTGGTGGCGGAATTGGTAGACGCGCTGGTTTCAGGTACCAGTGGGTAACACCGTGGAGGTTCGAGTCCTCTCCAGGGCACCAGGTTTTCCGAACGGAAAATTAACAACTTGCTGTTCTACAAGGGGTTATGCGTCGTCCGCTCTGACACAGCGGTCTTACACATGGCTCTCCCGATGCCCCGCCCCGTCGCCCTCAGGAACGGCGTCTACCACCTGAACGTCCGCGTGCCCGCGGACATCGCCGCCAAGGTCAAGGGCACCTCCGTCACCCTCCGCCTCGACGGCAGGCCCGTCGCCGTGAAGGCGTCGGACAAGGTCATCGTGTCCCTGCGCACGAAGAGCCCGGACGCCGCCAAGGTCCGGTTCGCAGAGGCCCACGCGTCCCTCGCGCAGCACTGGACGATGGTGCGGCAGAGCCCGCTGCCGCTGACGCACAAGCAGGTCGTCGCCATCGCGGGCGTGTTCTATCGGCAGCAGGTCGCGCTGAGGGAGCGCGAGGCCGGCTTCACCCCGGAGGCGCTGCAGGACGAGCTGGATGCCTTCAACGGCGCGGCCGAGGCGTGGAGCCACGCCGAGCCGGCCGGCTTCGTGGAGGATCCCGACCTGGACGCCCGCCTCATGGCCCTGCTCGACCTGCCGGACGGCGATGCCCTGTTCGCCTACCGCGGCCGGGGCGACGTCGACACCGACATCGTGTCCATCACCTACGTCGACGCGCTGGAGCGGCTGTTCGGGCCGGCGACGGACAGGCTCTGCCACAAGCTGGGCGTCCGCGTCGAGGACACCTCGCGACCGCGCCTGCTGCGCGAGATCGGCGAGGCCTACCGCCAGCTGGAGGCCAAGTCGCTCCGGAACATGCGGGGCGACTACAGCCCGGACCCGGCCGCCGGCCGGTTTCCCGAGTTCGAGCACCCGGCCCAGCCGGCCGTTCCGACCTCCGCCCCGCGCGAGGTCGAGACCGTGGCGGCGCTCTACGCGCGGTGGTCGCGCAAGCAGGCGGGCAACAAGTCCCAGAGCACGATCCGGCGCTACGGTCCCTCGATCGCCAGCCTCGACGCCTTCGCCAAGGGGCGCGACTGGCGGACGCTGACCGCCGCCGATATCTTCGCCTGGGCGACGTCGCGGCACGAGGTGGAGGGCGTGTCGGCGGCCACGGTGAACAGGAACGACCTCGTGGCGGTCTCGTCACTGCTCGGGTGGGCCACGACCGTCAACGGCAAGAAGGTGCCCGCCCAGAACGCCGCGTTCGGCGTCAAGGTGCAGCCGCCGAAGAAGGTGGTCGTCCGGGAGAAGTTCTTCCGCGCCGCGGAGATCAGCGCCATCCTGCGCCTCACCCGCTCCGTCGCCCCAGAACCACGCTACCCCCGCGCGGCCGCATCGCGGCGCTGGGCACCGTGGCTGTGCGCCTATTCCGGGGCGCGCGTCCAAGAGGTGCTGTGGCTCAAGACGTCCGACATTCGCACGGAGGCGGGCTTCGACGTCATGTGCCTGCCGCGCACCAAGGACGGGCACGCCCGCATGGTCCCGCTCCACCAGGCGCTGATCGACGACGGTTTCCTCGACTTCGTGCGGGCCGCGCCGGAGGGCTGGCTGTTCGTCGGCGACAAGCCGCCGAAGGAGGTGCCACGCGCACCGCCCAGGAGATGCGCGCCGCCGAACTGTCGGCCTGGGTGAGGAGCAAGGTCGCGCTCGAGGCGGGGGTGAGTCCGTCCCACGGCTGGCGCCATACCTGGATCACCTACGCCGAGGGCCTCATCGCCAAGCGCCACAGCAACAGGATCACCGGTCACAACATGGAAGACGTGTCCGGCCGCTACGTGGGTCAGCTGATCCCGAGCCTCGCGGCGGAGATGGCCAAGTTCCCCCGCTACGACGTTTGACCGTTCCACCCGCCGTGAGGTGGGACAGATCGCATCCGCGATCTCATGCCTGACCGAGCCGAGCGCCGCGGTCGACCACCTCGACGCGTTGCGCTATCAGCCGATCAGGACAGCAGGCTACGACGGAACGGGCACGAGGATGGTGCAAGTGCTGTTCGCGGGCGAACTGTTCGCCGACTACCATCAGGTCTGCCTGCACGACGAGGACCACCCCAAGCTCCCCGACGACTACACGGACGAGACGATCGCGCGTCGTCTGATGGCCGGGCCGTACGGCGCCATCGTGCACACCGCGCGCAACATGACGGTACCTGTGCGCGTCGAGTGGCACCGCGCGCGCGCCGACCCCGACCTCGCTGCCTCCCAGCACATCGCGGAGGCAGACTTCGCCTGTCCCTCAGGCCGCCTCGTGCTCGCCGGCCTGACTGACTATGCACCGACCGCACCCCGTCTCGCGGTGCGGGCGGGGCCGCTCGGGGTGCGGGCGTGCTTCGCCGGCCTGGACACGCTCGACGCGACCGGACTGGACGGCGACGACCGCTACCTCGTCCAGCTCTGGCCCGCAGACGCACCCGCGGGTTCGGGCATGCGCGTGCTGAAGGCATGGCCGCCGTGAACGCGAGAACAAGCGCACCTTTCAACGGAAACGAGCTTTGCCTCGGCCCGACCGGCGCGGCTCTCGCGGGCCTCAACGCGTGATCGGCCGAAGCGCTGGTGCGCATTCCCGCCCCGCACGTCCGGGTTCACCGACCTGGCCTTCGGTGAATGGCCCAACGTGTTCGGCGACGCCAAAATGACGACCGCGCTGCTCGACAGGCTCACGCACCACTGCGAGATCGTCGAAACCGGCAATGAAAGCTGGCGCTTCAAGATCGCTGCCGGCGTGGCCGGCTATCTGGCCTGCCCGTCGGAGAATGGCCCGTTCGGGGTCGCGTGGACCTGGTCGCACGCGTTGCGCGGCCCCTCTCGGGGAATCTCCGCCTCTGTCGTTTCTGCCGCCGGAGAACAGGGCGGCCATCCTCCAGGTTGCTCGTGACCTGGATGCGGACGTGTTCTTCAAGGGTTTGCTGACCGACCCTGCGCGAGAAGCCGTCGCGGCCGAGACGGCGGGCCTGCCGGAGCGCTTCCATGTCCTGTACCGGTAGGCTCCGAAGCAGGCGCCGCTTACCTGACCCGGGCGGCTCGGTCCGGGGCAAGCACGTCACCGCCATCAGCAGTGACGGACTGTCCGGCGGCGAGCCATCGCTGGTGCGCCGCAACCGAGGCTGCACAATCCGCGGGCGGGGTTAGGTTTGGGTGCGGCTCGGACCGGGGCTCGCCCGCACCTCGGCTAGACGGTGGTGCACGCGAGGGTTGCGCCAGAATGTCACGTCCTTCTCGGCGCTGTTCACGAAATCGTGACTTGATGATGAACATTTAATATAATTCCTTGTAGCTCACGAACAAAGTGAATCTCGTGTGTCACCATTGCGGCAGTTTAAGTCGTCGGGGCAGCGGGGCAGAGGAGGAGAGCACCGGGTTGAGGCCCGCGGTCTTGTCTCAACGAGGATTTTACTGAAAGCTAATTTTCAGGTGTCTCGACTGGTAGCGGCCCTTCGGCGGCCAAAGCAGGCGAAAATAGAAAATGGCGAAGATGTCGGCGGCAGTCTCAGCTTGCAGCGCGACCAGATGATGCTTGCTGAGGTTGTCGAGGTTTAGGACGTAGGTAGAGCTCAACGGCGCGAGTTGGCCATCGGGGCTCCATTTGACGACGTTGCTCAGCAGAGTTTTGTGAGGCCGCGTATTCACCACAGCAGTTCTCGGCAAAGCAGCAGCTTTGCTCAGGTAGACCCGTCAGGATCAGGACGATGCAGGATGTGAGTCAGGTCAGCCGGTGGAACCCGACCGCGTCGAGCGACATGGCGGCGCTCCGCGACGTGTTCGACACCAACCACGACGGCAAGCTCGACGCCGGCGACGCGGGCTACGCGTCTTTCAAGCTAGTGGTCACCAACGCCGACGGCACCACCAGCGTGGAAACACTCGCCCAGGTCGGTATCGCCTCCATCGACCTCGTGCCGACCGACACTAACATCTTAATGCTGTTGAGAACCGTTCGATTTTCTTCAGGATCGGATTAAGAAACAAAATCGAGTGCATGTCGGCGCAAGCGCCAAATCACCATATCCGGTGGGACCCGACCGCGTTGAGGGACATGCAAGAGCTGCGCGGCGTGTTCAATGCCAGCCACGGTGGCGAGTTCAACGCCGGATCATCTGAACTGTTAGGTGCGCCTTTATGCACGAAGGCGAAGATCGAAGCCATGCGATGATCTTAGAGTTAATAATTATACTCCTGAAAATTCAGTTTATACCCGCGATCGCGATTGGAATAACTTTTTATTACTTTTATAGAAAGTCATTATTTCTATCTATATTTATAGCATTTTACACAGCAGTCATAATTTTAGCCTTTAAGGAGATCAGTGACAGAACTTGGCATTAAGAGGATTATGATGGATACTAAGTCGGTAGTTACCCAATTCGGCGGAAATCTTACCGCTGGAGCACTCGGCGGCTCCGAAGGAGCTTCGCTTGGGTCAGCGGCCAATCCTGTGCCAAGCGGCCCCGGTAATGTCGGGGGGCAGACACAAAATGCGCTTGGTACCGCAGCGGGATCGACAGCCGGAACAGTGGCCGGTCGAGCTGTGGGTGCTGCTGTAACTGCGCAGGTAACTGCAAGTTTTGGTGAAGAGCTAGGAGCCGGAGTTGGGCTGGCCGCTGGGCCGGTTGGAGTGATTGCAGGTGCTGCCGTCGGCTACGGCGTAGGTCTCGCGGTTGGTTACGGCGTGAGTTATGCTGTTGGAACCGTATACAACCATCGAGAGGCAATCGAAAACACAGTTACTAGTATTCTGAACGCGATATCGCCTACGGTGCCGATGTATTGCTTTCCAAGAGGAACGAGCATAGCGCTTCCGAGTGGCTCAAAACAGATTGAAGACATTATTCCTGGCGATATCGTTCTTAGCTTTCTTTCGGATGAAAGGAATAATTTAACATTAAGCCCAGCTCGCGTAGTAAGGGTTTTTCGATCGGTCACTGAGGATTGGCTCGTCCTATCTAACAAACTTGTTGTTACACCAGGTCATTTGTTTTTAAATGAGTTTAATAAGTTCGAGCGAATCGACTCTGTTATTCAACGTGGAGGTATGATTGTTTCTCGACATGGGGAATTTGAGAAGATAACTGCAGAAAGAATTCTTTACTCGGCGCAAACAAGTCATTTATTCGAAGAGGTTATTGAAATTGCTTATCAGACAAATGGCAGCAATGCCTTGCTGCCAAGCATCGAGCGAGGATGGAGAGCTTACAATTTTGAAGTTGAAAAGTTACATACGTACATCGCTGAAGGCTATCTGGTCCATAACGATTCTATTGACTCATACAATGGCCTCGTCGATGACTTGAATAGTCTTGGTCCGCAACAGACTGTAGATGCCTATTCACAAATTGGAGCGCAGTTTGGAATCGGAGCTATCGCAGCAGCCTCACTAGTGTCCTGATTCGGAAGTTTGGAGCGAAGGGCGCCTTTGTTCCTGCTCGCC
>CAXTDZ010000085.1:0-18051 GCA_964243035.1 uncultured Lichenihabitans sp. | reverse complement strand
ATGGCGCGGAGCAGCTTCTCCTCCGGCGTCATCGGGCTCTCGCCCTTGGGCGTGATCTTGCCGCACAGGATGTCGCCCGCCTGCACCTCGGCCCCGATGTAGACGATGCCCGCCTCGTCGAGGTTCTTGAGCGCCTCCTCCGACACGTTGGGGATGTCGCGCGTGATCTCCTCCGGCCCGAGCTTGGTGTCGCGGGCCATCACCTCGAACTCTTCCAGGTGGATGGAGGTGAACACGTCCTCCTTGACGATCTTCTCGGAGAGGAGGATCGAGTCCTCGAAGTTGTAGCCGTTCCACGGCATGAAGGCGACGAGCACGTTGCGGCCGAGCGCCAGGTCGCCGAGGTCGGTCGACGGCCCGTCCGCGATGATGTCGCCCTTGGTCACGATGTCGCCCACGCGCACCAGCGGCTTCTGGTTGATGCAGGTGGACTGGTTGGAGCGCTGGAACTTCATCAGCCGGTAGATGTCGACGCCCGGCTTGCCGGCGTCCACCTCCTCGGTCGCGCGGATCACCACGCGGGTGGCGTCGATCTGGTCCACCACGCCGCCGCGGCGCGCCGCGATGGCCGCGCCCGAGTCGCGCGCCACCACGGCCTCCATGCCGGTGCCCACCAGCGGCGCGTCGGCCTTCACCAGCGGCACCGCCTGGCGCTGCATGTTGGAGCCCATCAGGGCGCGGTTGGCGTCGTCGTTCTCCAGGAACGGGATCAGCGCCGCCGCGACCGAGACGAGCTGCTTCGGCGACACGTCCATGAAGTCGACGCGCTCGCGCGGCACCAGCATGACGTCGCCGGAATGGCGGCACAGCACCAGCTCGTCGGCCAGCGTCCCCTCGGGGGTCAGCGCCACGTTGGCCTGGGCCACGTAATGCTTGGTCTCCTCCATGGCCGACAGGTAGACGACCTCGTCCGTCACCACGCCGTCGCGGAAGCGGCGGTAGGGCGCCTCGATGAAGCCGTACTTGTTGACGCGCGCGAAGGTCGCGAGCGAGTTGATGAGCCCGATGTTCGGGCCCTCGGGCGTCTCGATCGGGCAGATGCGGCCGTAGTGGGTGGGGTGGACGTCGCGCACCTCGAAGCCCGCGCGCTCGCGGGTGAGGCCGCCCGGGCCCAGCGCCGACAGGCGCCGCTTGTGGGTGATCTCGCTGAGCGGGTTGGTCTGGTCCATGAACTGCGAGAGCTGCGACGAGCCGAAGAACTCGCGCACCGCGGCCGCCGCGGGCTTCGCGTTGATGAGGTCCTGCGGCATCACGGTGTCGATGTCGACGGACGACATGCGCTCCTTGATGGCGCGCTCCATGCGCAGCAGCCCGAGCCGGTACTGGTTCTCCATCAGCTCGCCCACCGAGCGCACGCGGCGGTTGCCGAGGTGGTCGATGTCGTCGATCTCGCCGCGGCCGTCGCGCAGGTCGACCAGCGCGCGCGCCACCGCCAGGATGTCCTCCTTGCGCAGGATGCGCACCGTGTCGGCGGCGTCCAAATCCATGCGCATGTTCATCTTCACGCGGCCGACCGCCGACAGGTCGTAGCGCTCGGGGTCGAAGAACAGCGAGTGGAACATGGCCTGGGCGGTGTCGAGCGTCGGCGGCTCGCCCGGGCGCATCACGCGGTAGATGTCAAACAGCGCCTCCTCGCGCGAGGAGTTCTTGTCGACGCTGAGCGTGTTGCGGACGTAGGGGCCGATGTTGATGTGGTCGATGTCGAGCACGGGCAGTTCGGTGAAGCCCGCCGCCATCAGGGCCGCGAGCGACTTGGCGGTCAGTTCCTCGCCCGCCTCGGCGAAGATCTCGCCCGTGCCGGGGTCGAACAGGTCCTCGGCGAGGTACTGGCCGAACAGGTCCTCGTCCTGCGCCCGGAAGGCCTTGATGCCCTTCTCGGCGAGCAGACGGACGGAGCGCACCGTCATCTTCTTGCCCGCCTCCACCACGACCTCGCCCGAATCGGCGTCGATCAGGTCCACGGAGGTCTTCACGCCCTTCAGCCGGTCGGCGTCGAACGGCACGCGCCAGCCCGCCTCCGCGTGCGTGTAGGTGACGGTCTTGTAGAAGGTCGACAGGATCTCCTGCCCGTCCATGCCCAGCGCGAAGAACAGGCTGGTCACGGGGATCTTGCGGCGCCGGTCGATGCGCGCGTAGACGATGTCCTTGGCGTCGAACTCGATATCCAGCCACGATCCCCGGTAGGGGATGATGCGGGCCGCGAAGAGCAGCTTTCCGCTCGAATGGCTCTTGCCCTTGTCGTGGTCGAAGAACACGCCGGGCGAGCGGTGCATCTGGCTCACGATGACCCGCTCGGTGCCGTTCACGATGAAGGTGCCGTTCATCGTCATGAAGGGCATGTCGCCCATGTAGACGTCCTGCTCCTTGATGTCCTTGACGGACTTGGAGCCGGTGTCGGGGTCGACGTCGAACACGATCAGGCGCAGCGTGACCTTGAGCGGCGCGGCGTAGGTCAGCCCGCGCTGGCGGCACTCGTCCACGTCGAACTTGGGCGCCTCGAACTCGTAGCGGACGAACTCCAGCAGCGCCGTCCCGGCGAAGTCCGAGATCGGGAACACGGAGCGGAAGACGGACTGCAACCCCTCGTCGGGTCGGCCGCCCTCGGGCACGTCCACCAGCAGGAACTGGTCGTAGGACGCCTTCTGAACCTCGATCAGGTTCGGCATCTGGGCCACTTCGCGGATGTGGCCGAAGACCTTGCGGACGCGCTTCCGGCCGGTCAGTGTTTGCGGCATCGTTTGTCCTCGTACCTTCTGGCACCAGCCTCGCCGCGGGCGCGCGGGAGGGGAAAATCTGCGGCGGAGCGGCCCGGGGGCGGGGCTCTGACGCCGGACCTATCGAGGGTCAAGGCCGCGGATGACCCGCGCCCCCGGCCCCGGAAACGCGTGAAAGGTCCCGGGGCATCCCCCGGGACCGCGGCCTTCACCAGCGGAGACGTGGTGCGCGGGAACGCCGCGCCGGGTGGGGCAAAGCGTGTTACTTGAGCTCCACCTTGGCGCCGGCCTTTTCGAGCTGGGCCTTGAGCTTGGCGGCATCGTCCTTGGACACGCCTTCCTTGACGGGCTTGGGGGCCGCTTCCACCAGGTCCTTGGCCTCCTTGAGGCCGAGGCCCGTGATGGCGCGGACCTCCTTGATGACCTCGATCTTCTTGTCGCCGGTGGCGGCCAGAACCACGGTGAACTCGGTCTGCTCCTCGACCGGCGCGGCCGCCGCGGCCCCGCCCGCGGGGCCCGCCGCGACCGCGACGGCGGCGGCCGCCGACACGCCCCACTTTTCTTCGAGCATCTTGGCGAGCTCGGCCGCTTCGAGCACCGTCAGCGACGACAGATCCTCGACGATCTTTTCCAGGTTAGCCATGTGATGAAACCCTCAAGTTTGGTTCGAACCGTTGTTTTGCAAGAGGACGCGCAGGCCGTCAGGCCGCGTCCCGATCGGCATAGGCCGCGAACACGCGCGCGAGCTTGGCGGCCGGCGCGGTCTGGAGCTGGGCGAGCTTGGTGGCGGGCGCCTGGATGAGGCCCACCAGCTTGGCCCGCAGCTCGTCGAGCGAGGGGAGCGTCGCGAGCGAGCGCACCCCCTCCACGTTCAGGGCGGTCTTCCCCATGGCGCCACCCAGGATCACGAACTTCTCGAAATCCTTGGCGAAGGCCACGGCGACCTTGGGCGCCGCCACCGGATCGTCCGACGTGGCGATCAGGGTCGGCCCGCGCATCAGCGGGCCGATGGAGGCGACGTCCGTGCCGTCGAGCGCGATCTTGGCGAGGCGGTTCTTGGCGACCTGGACCTTGGCGCCGGCCGCGCGCATCTGCTTGCGCAAGACCTGCATCTGGGCCACGGTCAGCCCGGAGTAGCGCGCCACGACCACGACCGACGTCTGGGCGAAGACGTCGTGCAGCCCGGCCACGAACTCCTTCTTTTCCGCTCTGTCCACGAGTTGGCACTCCGATGGGGCGGAACGGAGCGTTCCGCCGGTTGCACATCGCCGCCGGGGTTTTGGACCTCGGCGGTTCACCGTGCCTGCCCCGCCGGGCGGGCGCGAGCGCCGCACGTCGGTGTGAGAGGGTTCAGAACCAAACACGCGGAACGCGCGGTCCGCCTCGCGGCGGGCGCGCTCCGAAATCCGGTCTTCCCCGTCTGTGCAAGCCGTGTCCGGCAACCTTCGCGGGCCCGGGGCCGTTGAGCGGTCGCGTCGACGATCAAGCCGCCCGGGTCACCCCGGGCCCCCGCGCGGGCGGAGAATGGCGCTTGCAGTCTCTGACAGGACGCGGATCGCCCCGGTGACTCGCACCGGGCGACCCATCCACCCCGGGCACACCCGCCATCGACGGACGGCGACCATGCCGAGGGCCTTGGACGCGGCCCGAAGACACGGGTCCAAACGGCTTGATAGCGCCCTGCACAAGCGATGCCAAGAGGGCGCTACCGGTAAATTTACCGCAGTGCGGCGTAATTTCCTGAGCGGGTGCGGGCGATGCCCTTCGCCCCCACGAGGGGGAGAAGGTGGCCGAAGGCCGGATGAGGGGTTTCCCCTCGGACAGACCCCTCATCCGCCCTGTCGGGCACCTTCTCCCCGCAGGCGGGGCGAAGGGCAGAACCGGCGGGCCGCTCAGATCAGCGGGTTGGCGGTGCCGACCGTGGCGGGGTCGACCTTCACGCCCGGCCCCATGGTGGAGGAGATCGCCACGCGCTGGATGTAGGTGCCCTTGGCGCCCGCGGGTTTGGCACGCGCCACGGCGTCCACGAAGGCCTTGATGTTCTCGACCAGCTTGCCCTCCTCGAACGAGGCCTTGCCGACGCTGCCCTGGACGATGCCGGCCTTCTCGACGCGGAACTCCACCGCGCCGCCCTTGGAGGCCCTGACGGCGCCCGCGACGTCCATGGTCACGGTGCCGACGCGGGGGTTGGGCATCAGGCCGCGAGGGCCCAGCACCTTACCGAGGCGGCCCACCAGCGCCATCATGTCGGGCGTCGCGACGCAGCGGTCGAAGTCGATCGCGCCGCCCTGGACGGTGGCAACCAGGTCCTCGGCGCCCACCACGTCGGCGCCCGCCGCGCGGGCCTCGTCGGCCTTGGCGCCGCGCGCGAACACCGCCACGCGCACGGTGCGGCCCGTGCCGTTGGGCAGGTTGACGACGCCGCGCACCATCTGGTCGGCGTGCTTGGGGTCGACGCCCAGGTTCATGGCGATCTCGACCGTCTCGTCGAACTTGGCGGTGGCCCGCCCCTTCACCATCGCGACCGCGTCGCCCACCCCGTAGGTCTTGACCCTATTGATGCCCTCGCGCGCCTTGACGAGACGCTTTCCAACGTGTGCCATGGCCGCTTACCCCACCACCTCGAGGCCCATCGAACGGGCGGAGCCTTCGATCATCGCCACCGCGGCTTCCACCGTGGGGCAGTTCATGTCGACGATCTTCTTTTCGGCGATCTCGCGCAGCTGCGCGCGGGTCACGCGGCCCGCGGGGCCGCCCTTGCCGGTGGTCTTGGAGCCGCTGGTGATGCCCGACGCCTTCTTGAGGAAGAAGGACACGGGGGGCTGCTTCATCTCGAAGGTGAAGGAGCGGTCCTGGTAGGCCGTGATCACCACGGGGATCGGCGAGCCCTTCTCCATCTGCGCGGTGCGCGCGTTGAAGGCCTTGCAGAACTCCATGATGTTGAGGCCGCGCTGCCCGAGCGCGGGGCCGATCGGCGGCGAGGGGTTCGCGGCGCCCGCGGGCACCTGCAGCTTGATGTAGCCGGTTATCTTCTTTGCCATTCATCTGCTCCGCGACGCGCCCGACCCGTCGGGTGGGGCGGCTTGGGGGTTTCCGTGGTCCGTCGGCCCGGGCCGGCTGGCTGACCGGCCGGGCGACTCCCACGCGTTTGCGCGTCCTCCAACCGGACGCGCCTCCGGCCCGGAAGCCGGACCTCGTTAAACTCAGGCCAGCTTCTCCACCTGCCCGAACTCCAGGTCCACGGGGGTCGCGCGGCCGAAGATCGACACCGCGACCTTGACGCGCGAGCGGCCCTCGTCGACCTCCTCCACCGTGCCGTTGAAGGACGCGAAGGGCCCGTCCGCGACCCGCACCTGCTCACCCACCTCGAAGGTGATGGACGACTTCGGGCGCTCGACGCCCTCGGCCACCTGGCCCTTGATGCGCTCGGCCTCGGCGTCGGGGATCGGCATGGGCTTCTTGTCGGCGCCCAGGAAGCCCGTGACCTTGGGGGTGTTCTTGATCAGGTGGTAGACGTCGTCGGTGAGGTTGGCCTTCACCAGCACGTAGCCGGGGAAGAACTTGCGCTCGGCGTTGATCTTGCGACCGCGCTTGACCTCGACGTAGTTCTCGGTGGGAACCAGGATCTCCTCGAAGCGGTCGCTCAGGCCCCGCTGCGCGGCCCCCTCGCGGATGGCGTCGGCGACCTTCTTCTCGAAGTTCGAGTAGGCGTGGACGATGTACCAGCGCATGCTCATGGGTGCTGTCTCGAAACCCGGATAAAAACCCGCCCGCGCGCGTCAGCGCAGGCCGAGGACGAAGCTGACGGCCAGGTGGACGATCTGGTCCACCGCGGTGAAGAAGGCCGCGGCCAGCACCACCATGGCGAGCACGAGGCCCGTGGTCACCAGCGTCTCGCGGCGGGTGGGCCAGGTGACCTTGCCGGCCTCCGTCCGCACGTCCTGGATGAATTCGAACGGATTGGCCATGAACCCTGATCCACGCCGCCACCTGGGGCCGGCCGAAAAGAGAAGTGGCGCCCGACCGTTGCGGTCGTGCGCCAATAACCGGGCTCTATAGCGCGGCGCCCCGGCGAGGCCAAGCGAAAAGAAGCGCCCGGCGCGCTCAGCCGCCCGCCCGCGCCCCGCGCCCGTAGAGCAGCAGCATCAGCACGATCACCACCCCGTAGATCACCTGCCGCCCCGCCTCGGCGATCTGCATCACGGACAGGATCGACTGGAGCAGCGTGATCAGGATCACGCCGGCGGTGGTGCCGAGGTAGGAGCCGCGGCCGCCCAGGATCGAGGTGCCGCCCAGCACCACGGCCGCGATGGCGGGCAGCAGGTAGGGGTCGCCCATGCCCTGGTAGGCCTTGGTGGAATAGCCCGCGAGCAGCACGCCGGCGAAGCCCGACAACCCGCCCGACAGCGCGAAGGCCCCGAGCACGACCCCCCGGGTGGGCACGCCCGACAGGTAGGCCGCGGCTTCCCGGTTGCCGATGCCGTAGACCGCGCGCCCGAAGGTGGTGCGCGTGAGCAGGAACACCGTGCCCGCCCCCACCGCGGCCCACACCCAGACCGCGTTCGGCACGCCGGGCACGAGGTGGCCGGTGGCGAGCGCGTGCATGGCGGGGGTCGCCATGTCCTGCGGCGCGGAGCCGCCCGTGCGCAGCACCATGAGCCCTTGCGCGACCGCGTTGACCCCCAGCGTGAAGATCATGGAGGGCACGCGCAGGTAGGCCACGCCCACGCCGTTCACCAGCCCGAACGCGACCCCGCATAGGATGCCCGCGGGCACGGCGAGCGCGCTGCCCACGGGCCCGTAGCCCGCCGCGGCCGTCGACATCATGCCGCCCACGGTCACGACCCAGGGCACCGACAGGTCGATCTGCCCGAGCAGGACCACGACCATCATGCCCGTGGCGGCCATGGCCAGGAAGCTGCCCACCTGGAGCTGCTGAAGCAGGTAGCCCGGCGACAGGAAGCTCGTCGAATACAGGCTGCCCACGAGCAGCAGCGCGACGATGCAGGCGAAGGCGGTCAGCACGGCGGGGTCCGCCCGCCGCAGCAGGCCGGGGACGCGGGACCGCGTGGGAGCCGCGGGATCGAGGCTCGCGGTCACCGCTCGAACAGCTCCAGCCGGTTGCGCACCCGCAAGAGCCGCACGGCGCCCCCGCTGACCGCCACCAGCAGCACGAGGCCGAGGAACAGCGGCTGCCACAGCGGGTCGAGATCGAACACGAACAGCAGGTCGTTGATGGTGCGGAAGATGAAGGCGCCGAACACGGCGCCCACCGCGCTGCCCGTGCCGCCCGTGAGCGACATCCCGCCGATCACAACCGCCGCGATCGAGTTCAGCGTGTAGGTGGCGGCGTTGGCCGAGGACGCCTCGCCCGAGTAGGTGAAGAAGGCCAGCATCAGCCCGCCCATGGCGGCGAACAGGCCCGCCAGCGCGTAGGCCAGCAGCTTGGCGCGCCGCACCGGCACGCCCGACATGTAGGCCGAGGCTTCCGACGACCCCACCGCGTAGACCGCCCGGCCCAGCACCGAGCGGCGGAACGGCACCCACACGACGAGCAGGATCGCGACCAGCCCCACCAGGCTCGCCGGGATGCCGCCGGGCAGTTGCCCCGTGACGGCGTCGGCGAGGTCGCCGTTGACGTCGCCGCCCGGGTTGGGCCTGAGCTCCAGCGCCAGGCCGAAGTAGATCGCCCCCGTCGCGATGGTGGCCACGATGGGTTGCAGCCGCCCGTAGATCACCAGCGCGCCGTTCACGGCCCCGCAGGCGAGCCCGGCGGCGAGCACGCCCACCACGCCCAGCGCCGTCATGGCGGGCGAACCCACCACCACCGCGGAGGCCAGGCAGTTGGCCAGGATGAACACGGTGCCGACCGACAGGTCGATGCCCGCGGTCAGCACCGCGAACCCCTGCGCGACGGCGACGAGCGCCAGCAGCACGCCCTTGTTGGCGGCCGTCTGCACCGTGTTGGCGTTGAGCCCGCCGTCGTGCTTGATCCCGTAGAGCCCGAACACGAGGATGAAGACGAGCGCCGCCGACAGCGTCGTCCTGTGCTCGCGGAGGTGGTAGCGCCACTCGCTCATGCGGCGGCCAGCGCCTCGATGTTGAGCGCCCCCGCCACCAGCGCGTGCTCGGTGATGGCGGCGCCTTCGAGCTCGCGGCGGACCGCGCCGTCGTAGAGCACCAGCACGCGGTCGCAGCAGCCGACCAGCTCGGCATAGTCGGTCGAGTAAAGCAGGATGGCGGCGCCCTCGTCGGCCAGCGTGCGGAGCAGGCGGTAGATTTCCTGCTTGGTGCCGACGTCGATGCCGCGGGTCGGGTCGTTGAGCAGGATCACGCGGGGCTTGGTCATCAGCCACTTGGCGATGACCACCTTCTGCTGGTTGCCGCCCGACAGCGCGCCCACGGGGGTGGCGGCGGGGTCGGCGGTCTTGACCGCGAGCAGCCGCAGCATGGCGTCCACCGCGTGGGTCTCGCCCGCCCGGTCCAGCACGCCGCCGCGCGACAGGTGGCCGAGGGAGGCGAAGGACAGGTTGTCGCGCACCGTCATGGGCAGCATCAGCCCCTCGGTCTTGCGGTCCTCCGGCACAAGCGCGATGCCGTTGCCCTTCGCCTCGCCCGGACCCGCGAGGGCCGCGGGGCGCCCGTCCACCGTCACGCTGCCGCCGACGCCGCGCAGCACGCCGAACAGCGCCAGCAGCAGCTCGCGCTGCCCCTGCCCGTCGAGGCCGCCCAGCCCCAGGATCTCGCCCGCGCGGACCCCGAAAGAGACCGACTTCAGCCGGTCACCCCAGGTGAGGTCCTTCACGTCGAGCACCGGCGGCGCCGTCGCGGCGGGGGGCGCGGGCTTGGGCGGGAAGACGGCGCTGTAGTCGCGGCCGATCATCAGGCGCACCACCTCGTCCTCGCTCCGGGTCCCCGCCGGGAAGGTTTCCACGCGGCGGCCGTTGCGGAACACGCTGCACGTGTCGGCGAGCTCGGCGATCTCGGCCATGCGGTGGGAGATGTAGACCAGCGCGAGGCCCCGGGCGCGCAGGTCCTTGAGCACGCGGAACACGGTGGCGACGTCCGCCGCGGTCAGCGCCGAGGTGGCCTCGTCGAGGATCAGCAGGCGCGGCTCGCGGGCCAGCGCCTTGGCGATCTCGACGAGCTGGCGCCGCGACAGGGGCAGGTCGCGCACGAGCGCGCGAGGGTGGACATCGGCGGCGCCCGCGCGGGCGAGCGCGTCCTCCGCGCGCCGCCGCTGGGCGCGCCGATCGATCAGGCCGAAGCGGCGCGGCGGGTCGGCCAGAAAGATGTTGTCGGCGACCGACAGGTCGGGAACGAGCGACAACTCCTGGAAGATGCAGACGATCCCCGCGGCGGACGCCGCGGCGGGCGAGGCGAAGCGCACCGGGCTGCCCCGAAGCGTCATGGTGCCGGCATCGGGTTGAACGACGCCCGCCATGCATTTGATGAGGCTCGACTTGCCGGCCCCGTTCTCGCCCAGGATCGCGTGGATCTCCCCGGCGCGAACGGTCAGGTCGACGTTTTCCAGCGCCCGGACGCCGCCGTAGCGCTTGGCGATGCCGTCCATGCGGAAGAGCGGGGGGTCGGGCGGCAGAGGAGAGGACGGCTCGTTCACGTGAGCACGGAACGCGCGCGGCCCGCCCCAGCACCTCGACCGTCCCGGCGAGGACGCGCAACCGCCTCCCCGTCCTTGCGATGCGCGCAGCGACGAAGCGGTGCAGCCGGTCGGCGCAGGCAAGACCGCGGCCGTCGCGGCTGCCCCCGCACTGGATTGCTTCGCTGCGCTCGCACCGACGACGTCCTGCTGTTCGAAGCCTTCGATCGGGGAAAAGCGGGTGCGGCTCTCACCTCACTGGTTGGCTTCCGACTGCCCCATGATCTCCTGGGCGGTGAAGTTGATGCCGCAGCTCGGGAAGGCGTTGCCCACGAAGAAGTTGTCGGTCTGCTTCGGATAGGTGTTTTCGCCCGCCTTGAAGTCGGGGTCCTCGACGTGGGCCAGGGGCAGCTTGACGGCCTGGGGCACGACGTCGCCGTCGAGCGCGGCCAGCGCGGTCTTCATCGCCACCGCGACCTGGGCGGGACCGGTGCCGCCCGAGGCGCACTTCAGGCCGTCCTTGGCGTGGTCGAGGCAGAGCTTGCGGAAGCCGTTCTCGGTTTCGGCCGCGGCGGGCACGAAGCCGGCGTTGGCGTCCATGAAGGCGCGCACCATGCCGGTGGAGCCGCCCTGGGCGGTCATGCCGTCGAAATGCTTGTGGACCGCGAGCGCGTCGGCCGCGACCTTCTGGGCGGTGCCGTCGTCCCAGCGGCCCACGACCTCCACGGTCTGGAACGGCTTGCCCGACGCCTTGAGCACGTCCTGGATGCCCTTGTGCCGGTCGGTGTCCACGGACGTCCCGGTGACGCCGCGCACCTCCAGGATGGAGCCGCCGTTGGGGACCTCCTTGACGAGCCAGTCGCCCCAGTAGCGGCCCAGGCCCTCCTGGTCGACGTTGACGTTGATGGCGTCCTCGGTGTCGATCGTGTTGTCGAAGGCGACCAGCACCACGCCGGCCTGCTGCGCGCGGCGCACCACGGCCTTGAAGGCGGTGGGGTTCTGGGCGTCCACCAGCACGGCGTCGTACCCTGAGTCGATGAAGTTGTTGATGGCCGAGATCTGCGCCGCGATGTCGTCCCCCGTCGACACCACCTTGAACTCCTTGAGCTTCGCCTTGACCTCGGGCTGGTCCGCGTAGGCCTTGGCGGTTTTGATCATCTGGATGCGCCAGGTGTTGCCGATGAAGCCGTTGGCGAGCGCGATCCGGTAGGGGCCGGGCTTCTTGGTGAACTGGAAGTACTTGGTCCCCTCCGTCCACGGCACGTAGCACTGCGGGTCCGCGGACGGGCCGGGCACGACCTTGGGGCCCGCCGCCTGCGCGGCGCCCACGCTCACCACCAGCCCCGCGACCGCCGCCGCGACACGCCCCATCCTCGTCATCGGTGTTCTCCCCCCTCGCGCCCGGCTTTCCGCCGGTCGTCCGTCGCGATCCGCCGGACCGCGGCTCGGACGCTACACGGGAAGGACGTGGCCCGGCAAGGCCGGCCGGCCGAGGGACTGCACGGTCCACCGCCCGGGTTCGCCGCTCAGCACCGCGACCGACAGGGGCCCGGCGTCGACGCGCCAGAACGCGCGGGGCGGGCCGCCGACCGCGTGCACGACGGCGGCCCGGATCACGGCCGCGTGCGTGACGGCGACGACCGGCCCCGGACCGTTCTGGCCGTCGAGCCAAGACGCGACCCGGCCCAGCAGCGCCCCCACCGACTCGCCGCCGTGCGGCGCGGACGCGGGGTCGCCGAGCCAGGCCCCGAACCCCTCGGGGTCGAGGCTCGCGACGTCGCTCAGCGCCAGGCCCGCCCAGCGCCCGTGGTCGATGTCCCGCAGCAGGGGGTCGACAGCGGCATCGAGCCGCAGTGCCGCCGCGGTCTGGACCGCGCGCAGCGCCGGGCTCGTCCGGCGCCGCGCCGCAGCGCCGTGCCGGAGCGGCGGGAAGCGCGCGAGCCGCCGCAGCGCCCGCGGGTCGAGCGGTTCGTCGGCCGGGAACCTGTTCGCCCGCGTCGCGGCCGTGGACGCGTGGCAGATCAGGGTCAGGCGGGTCACGCGGCGGGCAGCGCGGCACCGGTAAGCGCTTCGTCGCCGCGACGAAGGAATAGCCGGTCCGCCATCCGCCGCACGGCCGCACGGGGGTTCATCTCCGCCGCACAGCGCGGAACGGCGTCACGGAACACCGCCGGCATCGCGTCGCTCGCACCCCGCTCCAACCGGGTCGTCATTTTCGCTCCTCGACCGAAGGGGTCGCGTGTTCGGCTCGCACCCCGACGCCTTCCACTTCCTCGCGCCCGATCGACCGCGGCCTCAGGAGCCGTCGGGAACCGCGGCGTCCACGACGCGGAGGTCCACGCTGACCCGGCTGCCCCAATGATTGGCGGACAGGTGCCCGGCCACGTGGAGCAGGCGGCCCTCGGCCCCGCGCAGGGCCGCGCCGAGCGGGCCCGAGGCGGCGCGGAAGGCCACGGCGCCCAGCCGCGTCCCGTCGGGGCCCGCCAGCGCGAGCCGCAGGTGGTCGGCGCCGACCGCGCGGACGGACAGCAGGCGGTGCCGGGGAAAGGCGAACACGGGCTCGGGGTTGCCGCTGCCGAAAGGGCCCGCCCGCTCCACGGCGTCCAGCGCGGCCTGCGTCGCGCCCGCGGCCGACAGGGTGCCGTCAAGCGCGAGGGTCGCGCCGCGCCGGTGCCGGGCGACGGCCTCGCTCGCGTGGTCGTGCAGGAAGTCCCGGAAGGCCTCGATGCGGGCAACCTCGACCGTGATGCCCGCCGCCATCGCGTGGCCGCCGCCCTTGAGCAGCAGCCCGCGCTCGACCGCGACCCGCACCGCGCGGCCGAGGTCGACCCCCGGGACCGAACGGCCCGAGCCGGTGCCGATCCCGCCCTCGGCCTGCGCGATCGCGAAGGCGGGCCGCTCGTGGCGCTCGCGCAGGCGCGCCGCGACCAGCCCCACCACGCCCGGGTGCCAGCCCGCCCCGCTCAGCACCAGAACGGCGCGGTCGGCCGCGGCGTCGGGGCGGGACAGAAGCGCGGCCTCGGCCTCGGCGAGCGCCTCGCCCTCGATGGCGCGACGCTCGCGGTTGAGCCCGTCGAGCCGCTCGGCGATCGCGCGCGCCTCGCCCGCGTCGCGCGTCACGAGCAGGCGGGCGCCGAGCGCGGCGTCGCCGATGCGCCCGCCCGCGTTGATGCGCGGCCCCACCAGGAACCCGAGGTGGAAGGCGGTCGGCGGCCCGCCCGCGCCCGCCACGTCGAACAGCGCCGCGAGGCCCGGCCGCCGCCGCAGCCGCGTCACCGCCAGGCCCTTGGCCAAGAAGGCGCGGTTGAGGCCGGTGAGCGGCACCACGTCGGCCACGGTGGCGAGCGCCACGAGGTCGAGCCCTTCCAGGAGGTCCGGCGCGGGACGGTCCGCCCAGAAGCCGCGCGCCCTCAGCGCGCGGTTGAGGGCAACCAGAACAAGGAAGGTCACGCCCGCCGCGCACAGGTGCCCGAGGCCCGACAGGTCGTCCTGCCGGTTCGGGTTGACGATCGCGACGGCCTCCGGCAGCTCGGCCGGGGCCCCGTGGTGGTCCACCACCACGCAGTCGAGGCCGAGCGCCCGGGCGTGGGCGAGCGGCTCGGCGCCGGCCGTTCCGCAATCCACCGTGACGAGGAGCGTCGCGCCCGCCCGCGCCAGCGCGGTCACGGCCGGCACGTTGGGGCCGTAGCCTTCCGTGACGCGGTCGGGGATGTGGACGACGGGGTCGAGGCCCGCGGCGCGCAGGAAGTCGCCGAGCAGCGCCGCCGAGCAGGCCCCGTCTACGTCGTAGTCGCCGAAGATCGCGACCCGCTCGCGGCCTTCCACGGCGCGGGCGAGCCGGTCCACCGCGGGTCCCACGTCGCGCAGCACGTCGGGGTCGGGCAGGCTGTCGCGCAGGCTCGGGGCGAGGAAGGCGTCGCAGGTTTCGGCCGTCTGCCCCCGCCCGGCCGCGACCCGGGCGAGCAGCTCCGGGACGCCCAGGCGCTGGCCGATCGCGGTGGCGCGGCCTTCCCCGGCCGCGTCCAGGCGCGCCGCCCAGCGGCGGCCGTTCAGCGAGCGCCGCACGCCGAGGAAGGGGGGCGGCCCGGGGTCGGACAGGTCGTTCATGGGGCGCGCGGGTCGCGAATGCCGCGACCGTTTCCTATTTGTTCGGATGTCACGGTAGACTGGGCGCGCAGGATCGCATGATTCGGAACCGAGCGGGTATGAGCCAGGGCGACGACCTTTTCCACGGCAACGCGGCCCGCAAACTTGAGGCGCCCGACGGGGCGCGCCCGGGGCGCGGGGGCGCCAAGCGCGGCGCCGAGCGCCCCGTGCCGGGCGAGGCCGACTATACCGCGGCCTCCATCGAGGTGCTGGAGGGGCTGGAGCCGGTCCGGCGCCGGCCGGGCATGTATATCGGGGGCACCGACGAGGCGGGGCTCCACCACCTGTTCGCCGAGGTGATCGACAACGCCATGGACGAGGCGGTGGCGGGCCACGCCAGCGTGATCGAGGTGGGCGTGGAGGCGGACGGCTTCGTCAGCGTCACCGACAACGGGCGCGGCATCCCGGTCGACCCGCACCCGAAGTATCCGGGCAAGTCGGCGCTCGAGGTGATCATGACGGTGCTGCACGCGGGCGGCAAGTTCGACTCGGGCGCCTACCAGACGTCGGGCGGGCTGCACGGGGTGGGCGTCTCGGTGGTCAACGCGCTCTCGGACCGGCTGGAGGTGGAGGTCGCGCGCGGCCAGGTGCTGCACCGGCAGGCGTTCGAGCGCGGGGTGGCGACCGGGCCGCTGGAGGTGCTGGGCCGCGTGCAGAACCGGCGCGGCACCCGCGTCCGCTTCCGGCCGGACCCGACCATCTTCGGCGAGGGCGCGGCGCTCGACCCCGCCCGGCTCATGCGCATGGCGCGCTCCAAGGCCTACCTGTTCGGCGGCGTCGAGATCCGCTGGCGCTGCGTGGCGGAGCGGGTCAGGGAGGGCGTGCCGGCCGAGGCCTCGTTCCGCTTCCCCGGCGGACTCAAGGACTACCTGGCCCGCGAGGTCGAGGGCAAGCCGCTCGTCAACGAGCAGCCCTTCACGGGCAAGGTGTCGAAGCCCGGCGGGCACGGCTCGGTGGAATGGGCGGTGAGCTGGCTCGCCGAGGATGACGGCGCCGTCCGCTCCTACTGCAACACCATTCCCACGCCGAACGGGGGCAGCCACGAGGCGGGGCTGCGCGCGGCGCTGCTCAAGGCCCTGCGCGACCACGCCGAACGGGTGGGCCAGGCCAAGCGCGCGGCGGCGGTGACGGCCGACGACGTGATGCAGACCTGCACGGCCATGCTGTCGGTGTTCATCCGCGAGCCGGAGTTCCAGGGGCAGAACAAGGAACGGCTGCAAACCCTTGAGGCCGCCCGCATCGTGGAAGCCGCGGTGCGCGACAGCTTCGACCACTGGCTGGCCGCGGCCCCCTCGCAGGCCGCCAAGCTCCTCGACTGGTCGGTGGAGCGCGCCGAGGAGCGGGCGCGGCGGCGCGCCGAGAAGGACGTGGCGCGCAAATCCGCCACCCGCAAGCTGCGGCTGCCCGGCAAGCTCGCGGACTGCTCCAACTCCTCCGCGCAGGGGTCGGAACTGTTCATCGTGGAAGGGGACTCGGCGGGCGGGTCCGCCAAGCAGGCGCGCGACCGGGCGAGCCAGGCCGTGCTGCCGCTCCGGGGCAAGATCCTCAACGTCGCCAGCGCCACCCGCGACAAGCTCGCGGCCAACCAGCAGCTCAGCGACCTCGCCCAGGCGCTCGGCTGCGGCACGGGCCCCCACTACAAGCCCGCCGAGCTCCGCTACGACAAGGTCATCATCATGACGGACGCGGACGTCGACGGCGCCCACATCGCGTCGCTGCTGATCACCTTCTTCTACCGGCAGATGCCCAAGCTGATCGAGGACGGCCACCTCTACCTCGCGGTGCCGCCCCTGTTCCGGCTGACCCAGGGCACCAAGTCGGTCTACGCGCGCGACGACCGGCACAAGGCGGAGCTCATGCGCAGGCTGAGCGGCAAGGCCAAGGTCGAGGTCAGCCGCTTCAAGGGCCTGGGCGAGATGCCGATGCGCGACCTCAGGGACACCACCATGGACCCCTCCAAGCGGGCGCTGCTCCGGGTGGTGATCACGGAAGGCGCGCGCGAGGGCACGGCGGGCGCGGTGGAGCGGCTGATGGGCAACAAGCCCGAGGCGCGCTTCGCCTTCATCCAGGAGCGCGCCCCCGCGGCGGCCGACCTCGTCGACGTTTGAGCGCCCCACGCGCTTCAACTTGGGCGCGCGCCGTTGTTTCGGGCCGACTTGGGCAACACTGCTTTGGATAATGGGCACCGACCCGCATGAACCATTGACTCGCGCGCGCAAATCCTTACATGCGGGCCACGTAAAGTGTTGAGCACGCCTCGTGATCCTCGCCTGAAAGGCGGTCGACGTGGGTGCGGTCCGGAAGCGGCCGCTGGTGTTCACCCGTCGCCCTCTTGATCACACGAAGAGTAGATGCATTTCAACGAACTCGGCCTGAGCGAAAAGGTCCTCAAGGCGGTTGAGGCCTCGGGCTACACGACGCCCACACCCATCCAGGAGCAGGCGATCCCCGTGGCGCTCTCGGGCCGCGACGTGCTCGGCATCGCCCAGACCGGCACCGGCAAGACCGCGGCCTTCACGCTGCCCATGGTGTGCCGCCTGGAACAGGGCCGCGCGCGGGCCCGGATGCCCCGGACCCTGATCCTGGAGCCCACCCGCGAGCTGGCCGCGCAGGTCGAGGAGGCCTTCAAGAAGTACGGGGCCAACCACAAGGTCAACGTGGCGCTCCTGATCGGCGGCGTGTCGTTCGGCGACCAGGAAGCCAAGATCATGCGCGGCGCCGACGTGCTGATCGCCACCCCCGGCCGGCTGCTCGACTTCTTCGAGCGCGGCAAGCTCCTGCTCACCGGCATCGAGATCCTCGTCATCGACGAGGCCGACCGGATGCTCGACATGGGGTTCATCCCCGACATCGAGCGCATCTGCAAGATGGTGCCGTTCACGCGCCAGACGCTGTTCTTCTCCGCCACCATGCCGCCGGAGATCACCCGGCTCACCGAGCAGTTCCTCCACAACCCCGTCCGCATCGAGGTCGCGCGCGCGGCCTCCACCGGCGACACGATCACCCAGGTGCTGGTGGCCTCCGGCCCGGGCGCGGCCAAGCGCGAAACGCTGCGCAAGCTCATCCGCGGCGCCGACAACTTCAAGAACGCCATCATCTTCTCCAACCGCAAGCGCGACGTGGCGCTGCTCAGCAAGAGCCTGGAGAAGCACGGCTTCTCGGTCGGCGCGCTGCACGGCGACATGGACCAGCGCGCCCGGATGCTGTCCTTGGACGCCTTCCGCAACGGCGACGTGAGCCTGCTGGTGTGCTCGGACGTGGCGGCCCGCGGCCTCGACATCCCCGACGTGAGCCACGTCTTCAACTTCGACGTGCCCACCCACGCGGAGGACTACGTCCACCGCATCGGCCGCACGGGCCGGGCGGGCAAGTCCGGCACCGCGCTCTCGATCGTGACCCGCGACGACCAGCGCTACGTGGACGACATCGAGAAGCTGATCCAGCGCAAGATCGACTGGTCCGGCACGACCCTGGACCAGGTAGCGGACGAGGGCGCCGACGAGGCGGACGACGCGCCCCGGTCCGATCGCGGCCGCCGCTCCGGCTCGGGCCGCGGCGAGCGCCGCGGACGCGACGGCGGCGGGCGCGACA
>CAXTDZ010000084.1:8039-18140 GCA_964243035.1 uncultured Lichenihabitans sp. | reverse complement strand
GGCCCCCAGGGCCGCGCGGGCCGCCGCGGCGCCCGCCGCCCGGCACACGTCGACGGCCGCCAGGACGGTGCTCGCGAGCCTGGGCACCGTGCCGGGCCGGACGGGCGCGAGCGTCGCGATCCGGAAGGCCGCGAGCAGCGCCGCGGGGCCCGCATTGACGTTGGCGAGGCGCAGGACGGCGTGGGCCCACAGGTCGAGGTCGGCCGCCGCCGCCGGGCCGTGCCGCGCCACGCAGGCCTGGAACCCCCCGGCCAGCACCGGGCGCTGGCGCACCATGGCCCGCAGCTGGGCGAGAGCCCCCGGCGCGGCCGACGGGTCGTGCCGCGCGGCCAGGCTCACAAGCAGGCCGCGACCGCCGCCGTCAGCGCCTCGCGCACGTCGCGGTCGTCCGTGATGGGGAGCACGATGCCCGATTGCACGGCCGACGCGATCGGGATGCCGCCGCCGACCAGCCGGGCCGTGTGGATCAGCATGCGGGTCGAGGCGCCCTCGTCGAGCCCGTGCCCGCGCAGGTTGCGCGAGCGTTCGCCGATGTCGACCAGGGTCGCCGCGAGGGCGGGCGAGCTGCCCGCCTCGCGCGCCACGATCTCGGCCTCCAGCGCCGGCTCGGGGTAACGGAACTCGATCGCCACGAAGCGCTGCTTGGTCGACTCCTTCAGGTCCTTGACGGCGCTCTGGTACCCCGGGTTGTAGGAGATCGTGAGCTGGAAGTCGGGATGGGCCTGCACGAGCTCGTTCCGCTTGTCGAGCGGCAGCACGCGCCGCGCGTCGGTCAGCGGGTGGATCACCACGGTCGTGTCCTGGCGCGCCTCGACGATCTCGTCGAGGTAGCAGATGGCCCCGGCCCGCACCGCCAGGGTCAGCGGCCCGTCGTGCCAGACCGTGCCCTCCGCCGACAGCAGGTAGCGCCCCGCGAGGTCGGCCGCCGTCATGTCCTCGTGAGCCGCGACCGTCACCAGCGGCCGTTCGAGCCGCCAGGCCATGTGCTCGACGAACCGCGTCTTGCCGCAGCCCGTCGGTCCCTTCAGCATGACGGGAAGCCGATCCGCGTAGGCCGCTTCGAACAGCGCCACCTCGTCCCCGGTGGCTTGATAGTAGGGTTGCGAGGCGATCCTGTACGCGTCCATGCCGGCTCCGTTCCCTCGCGACCTCAGCAAGATCCAGACCGCTCAGCCGCGCCGCCCGCCGCAGCGGCGGCTTCGGCCCGACGATGCGGCCGCGCGTCCAGGCCGCGCGCACGGGTTCGACCCCCGGTGGCCCCCGTCACGCCGGACGCGATGATCTCCCCGGGGCATCGAGGCCGGGTTTCCGGATGGGAACCCGGGCCCCCGTGCGAGGTCCGTCAGGTCGCGAAGCGGAAGTGCAGCACGTCGCCGTCCGCCACCACGTAGTCCTTGCCTTCCAGCCGGAAGGTGCCGCGCTCGCGGGCGCCCGCTTCGCCCCGCGCCGCCACGTAGTCGTCGTAGCCGATCGTTTCCGAGCGGATGAAGCCCTTCTCGAAATCGGTGTGGATGACGCCCGCCGCCTGGGGCGCCCGCGTGCCCGCGGGAATCGTCCAGGCGCGGGCCTCCTTGGGGCCCACGGTGAAGAAGGTGACGAGGTGCAGGAGGCCGTAGCCCGCGCGGATCACGCGGTTCAGCCCCGGCTCCGCGAGGCCGATCGCGTCGAGGTAGTCGGCCTGCTCGGCCGCGGGCAGCACCGCGATCTCGCTCTCGATCTTGGCCGAGACCACGACGCTCGCCGCCCCCTCGGCCCGGGCGCGCTCGGCCACGGCGGCCGACAGCGCGTTGCCGCCTTCGGCCGCGTCCTCCTCGACGTTGCACACGTAGAGCACGGGCTTCGAGGACAGGAGCCCGAGGCCCGCGAAGGCGCGGCGGTCTTCCGGGGCGACGGCGGCCAGGCGGGCGGGCCTGCCCTCGCGCAGCAGCGCCAGGCAGCGCTCCACGAGGCCCAGCAGCTCCCGCGCGTCCTTGTCGCCGGTCTTGGCGCGCTTCTCCAGGGCGGGGGCGCGCTTCTCCAGGCTGTCGAGGTCGGCCAGCATCAGCTCGGTTTCGATCGTCTCGACGTCGTCGAGCGGCGAAACGCGGCCCTCGACGTGGGTCACGTCGCCGTCCTCGAAGCAGCGCACCACGTGGGCCACCGCGTCGCACTCGCGGATGTTGGCCAGGAACTGGTTGCCCAGGCCCTCGCCCTTGGAGGCGCCGCGCACCAGCCCCGCGATGTCCACGAAGGTGAGCCGGGTCGGGATGATCTCCTTCGACTGCGCGATGGCGGCGAGCGCGGGCAGGCGCGGGTCGGGCACCGCCACGTCGCCCACGTTGGGCTCGATGGTGCAGAAGGGGTAGTTGGCGGCCTGGGCCGCGGCCGTCTGCGTGAGCGCGTTGAACAGCGTCGACTTGCCGACGTTGGGCAGCCCCACGATGCCGCACTTGAAGCCCATGGCCAGTCTCGCAACCTGGCCTCCTCCCGCGACGGGGGAGGAGGTGCCCAACAGGGCGGGTGAGGGGAAACACGGACCGGGGTTCCCCTTGTCCGTCGCGGCTCCACCGCGCCACCTTCGCCCGCACCGCGGGAGAAGGCTCGATCGAGCCTCCGTCTTTGCCGCAGCGCCGCCCGGCGCGCAACGGCCCTATCCCGCGCCCGCGGCCATCGCGAGGTGGACCCTGTTCTGGAACCCGGCGTCGTCGCCCTTGATCAGCGCGTCCGCGTCGCGCGCGACCGCCGCGCACAGGGCCTCCACCCAGGGGCGCTCGGACTTGGCGAAGTCGCCCAGCACGTGGGCGTGGACGAGCGCCTTGTCGCCCGGGTGGCCGATGCCGAGGCGGACGCGGCGGTAGTCGTTGCCGCAGAGCGCCGTGATCGAGCGCAGCCCGTTGTGCCCCGCGTTGCCGCCCCCCAGCTTGACCCGCAGCTTGCCGGGCGCGAGGTCGAGCTCGTCGTGCAGCACCGTGAGGGCGTCGAGCTTGAGCTTGTGGAAGCGCATCGCCTCGGCGACCGAGCGGCCGCTGTCGTTCATGTAGGTCGTGGGCTTGAGCAGCAGCACGCGCTCGCCCGCGACCACGCCCTCGGCGGCCTGCGCCTGGAACTTCGACCGGAACGGGCCGATCCGGTGGGCGGCCGCCAGCGCGTCCACCGCCATGAAGCCGATGTTGTGCCGGTGGCGCGCGTAGGACGGCCCCGGGTTGCCGAGGCCCGCGAGGATCAGCATGGGGGTGCGGACGAGACGGGCGCGGGGCGCGTGCCAGAACCGGCGGGCGCGCCCCGCGGCACGCTACTTCTTGCCGGCGGGCGCCTTGGCGGGAGCCGCGCCCTTGGCGGGAGCCGCGGCCCCCTTGGCGGGAGCGGCGCCCTTGGCGGGTGCGGCAGGTCCCTTGGCGGCGGCCGACTTGGCGGCCTGGTCGGCGGCCACGGCCGCTTCCGCGCTCACCTCCGCGTCGCTCAGCGTGGTGGGCGGCGCGACGCTGACGATCGTGTAGTCGCGCCGGTCCGCGCGCTGGCAGCCCTCCGGCAGCTTGACGGCGCCGATGTGGACCGACTCGTTGATGTCGAGCGACCCCACGTCCACCTCGATCGCGTCGGGGATGCGGTCGCCGGGCACGACCAGGTCGAGCGTGTGGCGGACGACGTTGAGCGCGCCCCCGCGCTTGATGCCGGGCGCCGCGTCGGCCCCCACGAAGTGGACCGGCACCGACACCTTGAGCCGTGAACCGGCCCTGAGCCGGAGGAAGTCGACGTGCAGCGGCGTGTCCTTGACGACGTCGAGCTGGTAGTCGCGCGGGATCACCCGCTCGCGCCGCCCGTCGATGTCGAGCTCGAAGATCGTGGTCAGGAACTGCCCGGCGTAGATGTGCCGGTGGGTTTCCCGGTAGTCGAGCGAGATCGGCTCGGCGGGCTCGCCGCCGCCGTAGATCACGCCCGGTACGCGGCCCTCGCGGCGCGTCTGGCGGGCGGCCCCCTTGCCTGTCCCGCTGCGCACCGCGGCCGCGAGCTGCTTGGTCGCTGCCATCGTGGTGGTCCTTGTTCCGCCGCCGTCCCCCGGGACGGCGGTTCCAACGAAAACGGCCGCCGAAACGGCGGCCTCCGGCGCCCACGCCTCCAGGGGTGTCGGATGGGCGCGCCCTGTGGCCTGTAGCGCCGTCGTGGGCGGAATACAAGCCCGGTAGCGGGTCACTTTAAAACTAAGGCATCTGCAAGTCCGTTTTAGTAATCAGAGCAAGGGTCGATTGTGAACAAGCCGGAACTGCACGGCGGCCTATCAAATTTCTTTCCAAAAAAATAGATAAAACCAGCTAATAGGACGGCAGCCGTAGCGACGCCACCTAGCACCGCAAGAAACAGAACTTTAAAACATGCTTTAATCATAAACTGCAGTCTTCGAGCAGCGATTGGTTTATCACCCTTGGTTCAGCAAAAGTGAGCGTAGTGCTTGGTCTCACTGGCAGATTGTGGAAAATACAGCCCGCCCGTCACCAAGAACAGAGTTAGATTGACCCATTATTCATGACCTTTCTCCCGCACGAGCGGGAGAAAGGCCTGGAGTGCGGCTAGTTCCGGTCCTTGTCCACCAGCTTGTTCTTGCCGATCCACGGCATCATGCCGCGCAGGCGGGCGCCCACCTCCTCGATCTGGTGGGCGTTGTGCTTGGCGCGGGAGGCCTTGAACGAGGTCTGGTTGACCTTGTTCTCCAGCATCCAGTCGCGGGTGAAGCGGCCCGACTGGATGTCGGCCAGCACGCGCTTCATCTCGGCCTTGGTGTCCGGCGTCACGATGCGGGGACCCGTGACGTATTCGCCGTATTCGGCGGTGTTGGAGATCGAGTAGTTCATGTTGGCGATGCCGCCCTCGTAGATGAGGTCGACGATCAGCTTCACCTCGTGCAGGCACTCGAAATAGGCCATCTCGGGCGCGTAGCCCGCCTCCACCAGCGTCTCGAAGCCGGCGCGGATCAGCTCCACCAACCCGCCGCACAGCACCGCCTGCTCGCCGAACAGGTCGGTCTCGCATTCCTCCTTGAAGGTGGTCTCGATGACGCCGGCCCGGCCGCCGCCGATCGCGGACGCGTAGGACAGGCCGAGGTCGTGCGCGTTGCCCGAGGCGTCCTGGGCGATCGCGATCAGGCAGGGCACGCCGCCGCCGCGCTGGTACTCGGAGCGCACCGTGTGGCCGGGGCCCTTGGGGGCCACCATCAGCACGTCGATGTCGGGGCGCGGCTCGATCAGGTTGAAGTGGACGTTGAGGCCGTGCGCGAAGAGCAGCGCCGCGCCCTTCTTCATGGCGGGGGCGAGGTCGGCCTTGTAGATGTCGGCCTGCAACTCGTCGGGGGTCAGCATCATGACGACGTCGGCCCAGGCCGCGGCGTCGGCCACGCTCATCACCCTGAACCCCTCGCCCTCGGCCTTCCTGGCCGAGCCCGAGCCCGGGCGCAGCGCCACGGCCACCTCGCGCACGCCGGAGTCGCGCAGGTTGAGCGCGTGGGCGTGGCCCTGGCTGCCGTAGCCCACCACGGCCACCGCCTTGCCCTTGATCAGGTTGAGGTCGGCGTCACGATCGTAATAAACGCGCATCGTTCTGGGGTCCTTTCGAGGTCGGACGGTGAAGGGGATCCGCGGCGGGCATCTAGGCCCGCGGGCAGACTGCGGCAACCCGCCTCACTCGGTGAAGAGCGGGTAGAGCGAGGCGACGAGCAGGGTGGCCATCGCGACGTTGAAGACCCGCAGCTTGACGGGGTCGCGCAGGAGCCGGCGCAGCCCCGAGCCGAAGGCCACCCAGACCGCCACGCAGGGGAAGGTCACGGTGCCCAGCACCAGCGCCACCAAGGCGGCGCTCGCCGTGTAGCGGCCGGGCAGCGCGTAGGTCGCGCAGGCCCCCACCACGATGACCCAGGCCTTGGGGTTGATCCACTGGAAGCCCGCGGCCTGCAGGAAGGTCAGCGGGTGCCCGCTCCCGCGGCCCTCGCCCACCGCGCCGGACCGCGCGATCTTGACCGCCAGCACGAGCAGGTAGAGGGCGCCCAGCCATTTGAGCGCCGCGAACAGCACGGGAAAGGCCTGGAAGACCTGGGCCAGCCCCAGGCCCACCAGGGCCGCCATCAGCCCGAAGCCGAGCGTCACGCCCCACATGTGGGGCAGCGTGCGCCGGAACCCGAAGGTCACGCCCGAGCTCATCAGCATGACGTTGTTGGGGCCCGGCGTGATGGCCATCACGGCCGCGAACAGGGTCAGGGCCGGCAGCAGCGCGAGCAGGGCGCTCACAGCGCGTCGGGCCCGCGCGCGATGGCCGCGACCCCCGTGCGCGACACCTCCACCAGGCCGATGGGGCGCATCAGCTCGACGAACTGGTCGATCTTGGAGGGGGCGCCCGTCAGCTCGAACACGAAGCTCACCGTGGTGGCGTCGATCACCCGCGCCCGGAAGGCGTCGGCGAGCCGCAGCGCCTCGGCCCGGTGGTCGCCGCCGCCGCGCACCTTGATCATGGCGAGCTCGCGCTGCACGGACTGGTGCTCGGTGGTCATGTCCGTCACCCGGTGGACGGGCACGAGCCGCTCCAGCTGGTGGCGGATCTGCTCGATCGCCTCGGGGGTGCCGGAGGTCACGATGGTGATGCGGGAGAGGTGCTCGGCGTGCGCCACCTCGGCCACCGTCAGGCTCTCGATGTTGTAGCCCCGGCCCGAGAACAGGCCAACCACGCGGGCCAGCACGCCCGGCTCGTTGTCGACCAGCACGGACAGCGTGTGGGCCTCGGTGTTGGAGCGGACCAGGGCCGAGGAATAGGGCGAGGGGGGCGAGGGCGGGGAGGCGAGGTCGGTCATGCGGCGTGGCTTTCGAGGGGAACGGGGCGGAGCGCCAGGTCGAGCAGCGCCTCGCAGTGGATCGCGGTGGTGTCGAACACCGGGAGATCGGTGTGGGCGGCGGTGAGCAGCAGGCCGATCTCGGTGCAGCCGAAGATCACGCCGTCGCAGCCCTCCCGCCCGGCCTGCCCGATCATGCGCAGGACGGCCGAGCGCGACGCGTCGCGGACGCGGCCCAGGCAGAGCTCCTCGAAGATGATTCGCTGCAGGGTGTCGCGATCCGGCTCGGCCGGGACCAGGGCCTCGACGCCGAAACGCTCGCGGAGGCGGGCGCGGTAGAAGCCGTGTTCCATGGTGGTGCGCGTGGCGACCAGCAGCGGGCGGGTGACGCCCCGGCGGGCCAGGGCGCGCCCCGCCTCGTCGACGATGTCGACGAAGGGGAGGTCCGTCGCGGCCCGCACGGGGTCGGCGACCCTGTGCATGGTGTTGGTGCACAGCGCCACGCAGTGGGCCCCCGCGGCTTCGAGCCGCCGCGCCGCCTCCGCCAGCCCGCGCGCGACCTCGTCCCAGCGGCCGGCCGCCATGGCCTCGGCGAAGGGGCCGAAGTCGACCGACACCAGCACCAGCCGCGCCGAGCGGAGCCCGCCCAGGCGGGACCGGACGCCCTCGTTGAGCAGGCGGTAGTAAACGGCCGTCGACTCCCAGCTTGTGCCGCCGATCAGGCCGATGGTTCTCATGGTTCCGCTCCCGGTTGGGCCGCGGTGGCTGCGATCAACTCGCTGGCCGGTGGTTCTGCCCTTCGCCCCGCGTGCGGGGAGAAGGTGCCCGACAGGGCGGATGAGGGGCGGCTGTAGCGCTCAAACGGCTCCAGTCTGCCCTCGATGGCGGCCAGAATCGTCTCGCACACGTCGTTGATCGCGGTCAGCACCTCGCCGTTCCAGAACCGCAGCACGGCGTAGCCTTTCGCATTCAGGGCGGCATCACGAGCGGTGTCGCGTGGATTGTCGGCGTGCTGCCATCCGTCGAGCTCGACGATCAGCCGGGCGTCGCGGCAGGCAAAGTCGGCGAAGAACCGGCCGACGGGCTCTTGCCGCACGAACTTGTGTCCGGCCAGGCGACGGTCACGCAGCTTCAGCCAGAGAGCCCGCTCCGCGTCGGTTTCGGCGCGGCGGAGCGAGCGGGCGCGGACAATCTCGGTTTTCGTCACGGCACCCTCCCCTCATCCGTCCTTCGGACACCTTCTCCCCGCGAGCGGGGCGAAGGGCACGCCCGGCCAGGGCTTTGTCTACTCATCTCCCACGAGACGCGAGGCGGCCCGCCTGTCACACCAGCAGCTTGCCCTTCTCGTCGATGACGCTGCCCAGGTCCGGCGCGCCCCAGTCGTCCACGCTCTCGGGCAGCAGCATCTCGTTGTGGGCCTTGCCCGAGGGGATCATGGGGAAGCAGTTCTCCGCCTGCTCCACCACGCAATCGAAGATCACGGGCTTGGGCGTGTCGATCATCTCGCGGATCGCGTCGTCCAGCGAGGCGGGGTCGGCGCAGCGGATGCCGTGGCCGCCGTAGGCCTCCGCCAGCTTGACGAAGTCGGGCAGCGCCTCGGAGTAGGATTCGGAGTAGCGGCCGCCGTGCAGCAGCTCCTGCCACTGGCGCACCATGCCCATGTAGCTGTTGTTCAGGATGAACACCTTGATCGGCAGCCGGTACTGGAGCGCGGTCGACATCTCCTGCATGTTCATGAGCACGCTGGCCTCGCCCGCGATGTCGATCACCAGGGCCCCGGGGTGGGCCATCTGCACGCCCACCGCGGCGGGCAGGCCGTAGCCCATGGTGCCCAGGCCCCCGGAGGTCATCCAGCGGTTGGGTTGCTCGAAGCCGTAGTGCTGGGCGGCCCACATCTGGTGCTGGCCCACCTCGGTGGTGATGAAGGTGTCGCGGTCCACCGTGAGCGCGTGGAGGCGCCGGATCGCGTGCTGGGGCTTGATGGCCTTGACGGACGGCCCGTAGCTGAGCGACTTGCGCGCCCGCCAGCCGTCGATCGTCCTCCACCACGCGGCGAGCGCGCCGCGGTCGGCCGCGGGCGCCGCCCGGCGCCACTCGGCCACCGTGTCGGCCAGCACGGAGGCGCAGTCGCCCACGATGCCGAGGTCCACCTTGACGACCTTGTTGATGGAGGAGGGGTCGACGTCGACGTGGACCTTGGTGGAGCCCGGCGAGAAGGCGTCGAGCCGGCCCGTGATGCGGTCGTCGAAGCGGGCGCCGAGCGCGATCATCAGGTCGCAGTCGTGCATGGCGTGGTTGGCCTCGTAGGTGCCGTGCATGCCGAGCATCCCGAGCCAGTTCTTCCCCGAGGCCGGGTAGGCCCCCAGGCCCATCAGCGTCGAGGTGACGGGGAAGCCCGTGAGCCCCACCAGCTCGCGCAGCAGGGCCGCGGCCTGCGGGCCGGCGTTGATGACGCCGCCGCCCGTGTAGAAGACCGGCCGCTTGGCCCGGCCCATCAGCTCCACGAGCCGGGCGACCTTGTCGGCGTCGCCCTTGGTCTTCGGCCGGTAGGTCTTGTGCTGGACGTCCTCCGGCCCCGCGTAGAGGCCCGTGGCGAACTGCACGTCCTTGGGGATGTCGATCACCACGGGGCCGGGCCGCCCGGAGCGGGCCACGTAGAAGGCCTCGTGCAGGACGCGCGGCAGGTCCTCGACGCGGCGGACCAGGTAGTTGTGCTTGGTGCAGTGGCGCGTGATGCCCGTGGTGTCGCATTCCTGGAAGGCGTCGGAGCCGATCAGGTGGGTGGGGACCTGGCCCGTGAGGCAGACCAGGGGGATCGAGTCGAGCAGCGCGTCGGTGAGCCCCGTCACCGCGTTGGTGGCGCCGGGCCCCGAGGTCACCAGCAGCACGCCCACCTTGCCCGTCGAGCGCGCGTAACCCTCGGCCGCGTGCGCCGCGCCCTGCTCGTGGCGCACCAGCACGTGGCGCACGCTGTTCTGGTGGAAGATCGCGTCGTAGATCGGCAGCACCGCGCCGCCCGGGTAGCCGAACAGGGTGTCGACGCCCTGGTCCTTGAGCGCCTGCACCACCATCTCGGCGCCGGTCATCGATCTCGACATGTGGGGCAACTCCGCTCGTGGGCTTTGGGAAATTTCGGCAATAAAAAAGGCCCGCTGAGGGGCCTTCGGGGATGCGCCGGGTCGGGGGATCAGCGAGGCTCAGCCTCGTCCCACACCTAGCGCTCGCGGTACGATGAGAAGGACGGTCACGGATTCGGTTCCGGTATCGGCTGATCGGCGGCATGGCTAGCAGCCACCCGGCCCCGCGTCAACAGG
>CAXTDZ010000084.1:0-7939 GCA_964243035.1 uncultured Lichenihabitans sp. | reverse complement strand
TCCGGCCCGCCCACGTCGTCGCCCGGGTGCCGCGACGGGGCGCCCACCGGGCTGCCGCACGACAGGCCCGCACCGGAGCCGAGCCGCACCTCATGCGGCCCGTCTACTGGACCGGGGTCAAGCTCGCGTTGAAGTCGTCGTCCCCGTCCCGGATGATCTCCAGGATCTTGGCGTCGCCGGATTGCAACGCGACCGTCGTGTTGAACCGGGCTTGCAGGTCATCGGAGGCGCCGTACGAGATCTGCTTGACCTGGCCGCTGGCGTTGAGCGGCTCGAACAGCTTCAAGGTTTCCTGTGCCGCGTACGAGGGGAACAGCAGCGGGATCGACACGGTTTCCGCAGTGCTTCCGAGTTCAGCCACCATGCAGTACTGCCGATTGTAAGGGTGGCCGGGCGGCTTGTAGAAGAAACAGGCGTAGCGGGACGTCGTGCCGACGTTCCCGACGTAGAGCGGCGACCGCTGGGAGAGGGGCACAAGGAAGTTGCCGTAGCTGTCGTAGGTCGTCGACCCGTAGACCATGGCGTCCGAGAGGGCGCGTATCTCGCGCGCGGCTTCGAACAGATCCGCCCGCGCCTTCAACGTGCAGTTCCCCGACAGGGCCGACTCGGGGAGCCCCGAGCACCCGAAGAAGCTCACGCCTCGCGCGCCGGACGCGATCGCCACGATCGCGCGCGGGAAGATGGTCGAGAATGGGTTGTAGGACTCGATCACGGGGAAGTGCGGGGCGCGTCCCCCGACGTTGCCGGCGAGCTTGAGTTCGCCGGCGTTGAAATCGGACAGCTTCGCCGGATAGCCGAGGTCCGACGAGAGCATCGACAGGTTTGGCGCGAGGTCGCCCGGCCACGTCACGTCGCTGAAGTTCACGTAGGCCGCGAACCCGAGGGTGTCCCGAACGTAGGTGCCGAGGTCGATCAAGTTCTGCTGGACGGTCCCGACCGTGCCGTTCGGCGTCGTCGGGGCTGCGTTGTTCAAGGACGAGAAGGGCTCGTCCTTGAGCAGGACGCCGGGGATTTTCACGCCGGCGGCATCGCTGGCGCTCTTGAAGCCGTCGAGTGCAGGTTGGTAGTTGGCCAGAGCGCCGGGCGCCTGCAGGTAGTCGGTCGACGCCGTCAGCCACGGGATGGACCGTATGCCCTGGTTGCCGATGGCGGTCAGGTAGTCCCCGGTGGTCAGCCCGCCGATGACCCCGGCGAAGCCGGCCTGCCCGAACAGCGGGATCTCGGTGCGGTCGCTGCCTTGATCGTCCATGCCCCAGGAGATCACGGGAAACCGGTTGCCGAAGGCCGTGTTGAGCAGAGTGCGGTCCGCGTCCTGCCTCACGTTCGTCCGAAGCATGAGTTTGATGTGGTACGCGCAAAAACTGCCTTTGATGGTCACGTCGCTGAAATCCATGGCGATCCTGATCTTCACGATCGGGTCGGCCATGCTGGCGAAGGCCAGAGGCAGCGTGAACCGCGGGAAGGTCCCGGAGAGCCCCCGCCCGGAAGGGTTGAGGTGGCTTGTCGCGACCGCCCCGCTCGCGAGCGTCGCGGTCAGATCGAACATCACGCCGCTGTAATAGTTCGCCGTACCGACCTCGACGTCGGAGCCGGATATGTCAAAGGAGCCCTGGAGCACGCCCGCGCTCCTGACGTCGTCGCCCGTGCCGGTTCGGTCGTCGACGAACAGGTTGCCCGGCACAGTGTACTCGCGATAGAGGCTGAGCGACTGGGATCCCGAGGCCGACCCTGACAGGCAGACGCCGTGCCCGCTCGGGTCTGTTCCAGAGATCGTGAGAGTGTTGGACGTCGGGCTCAGGTACCAGTTGCCGACCGACCCAGGGTCTCCGGCGATCTCCTCGTCCGCGATCACGCTGGCCGCTCCGCCCGGCGCGGTTGGCGCAGGGGCAGGCGGAAGAGACGACGCGGCGATGACATCCAGCAGGTTGCCGCCCGCGTTGAAGACCGAGTTGGGAAAGTAAGCCTGGTCGGTCGTCTGGATGTAGCTGCCGGCGCCGAGCAGGTCGTAGAGCGGGCCGGGGAAGGCGACCTGCCAGGGCGCTGTCGCCAGGCTCGCGCAATCTGGCGCTTTGCGATACATGACTTCGAGGTTGCGCGGCGGATTATCGCTGGCTTTGTACCAGTTGTGATCGACATTCCATCGATCGATGGAGTAGGCCAAGGCTGATTTGATCTTGAACAGACTGAACGCGCCGGGCGAACCACCCTGCGCGGTAACGAAGGCGGTGTGCGGTACACCGGTGCAGGCCGTCATCGACGCCTCCTGGGCCGAGCTCACGGACGATCCCAAGGCGCAGAACAGCGCCACCGACGCTGGTGCCAATATCTTGTGATGAAACATGGATCAGCCCCGAGCAAGAAGCGCCTGTTCAGCAGATCACGTCACGCCTTTCGAAGAAGGCGGGTCCGTCAAGCCGCAGCCTGAGTCGTTGATCAGTTCAGGAGACCCGGCGCATCGCTGCGCAACTGGCGCGGCGGCGCATCCGGTCCGCACGCGTCATGGCCTCGTCGCGCTGGCGACGCACGCACCAAGTTGCTGCACAACACGCCCGCGTCGGAGCCGAACTACAACCCTAGGTTTAAAGACGGGTTAATTTCGCGTCAAGCGCGTTTTGCGTGACATCGAACCAAGCGGTCGCGCCGAGGGTTGCGGTCGGGTCGCGCGCCTCGGCCGCGGGAGCCGTTGTCGCGCCCGACGCGGCCTTCTCCGCGGGCTTGGCCGTGACCATGGTTTTTGGGTGGCGGTGGTCCAGGCCGGCCGATACGGGGTGGAGGCCGGCAGCCCGGTCGCCCGACCCGGCGGCTGGCCGCTTCGCACCGCGCGGCGGGGCGCGGGCCGCGGCGGATCGTCGGGAGGGGACGCAACCATGAGCAGGTCGGTCGAGGCTTTCATCTGCGACGCGGTGCGGACCCCCATCGGCCGCTTCGGCGGCGCGCTGGCGCAGGTCCGGGCCGACGACCTCGCGGCCGCGCCGATCAGGGCGCTCCTGGCGCGCCTGCCCGCGTTCGACCCGGCCCGCATCGACGAGGTGTTCCTGGGCTGCGCCAACCAGGCCGGGGAAGACAACCGCGACGTCGCGCGCATGGCCGGGCTCCTGGCCGGCCTGCCGGCGAGCGTCCCCGGCACCACGATCAACCGGCTCTGCGCGTCCGGCCTGGACGCCGTCGGCACCGCGGCGCGCGCGATCCAGACGGGGCAGATCGACCTCGCGCTCGCGGGCGGCGTCGAGAGCATGACGCGGGCGCCGTTCGTCCTGGGCAAGTCGGCGACGGCGTTCCAGCGCGCGGCCGCGCTCGAAGACACGACGATCGGCTGGCGCTTCGTCAACCCGCTCATGAAGGCGCGGTACGGCACCGACTCGATGCCGGAGACGGCCGAGACCGTCGCCGAGGCCTACCGCGTGTCGCGGGCCGACCAGGACGGGTTCGCGCTCCGGAGCCAAAGGCGCACCGCGGCGGCGGCGGGGTTCCAGGCGGCCGAGATCGCGCCGGTGACGGCCGCGAGCGGCGGGAGCGAGCCGGTGGTCGTCGACCGGGACGAGCACCCCCGCCCCGAAACGACGCTGGAGACGCTCGGCCGGCTCAAGGCGCCGTTCCGGGCCGGCGGCACGGTGACGGCCGGCAACGCGTCGGGGATCAACGACGGCGCCGCCGCCATGGTGCTGGCCTCCGAGCCCGCCGCGCGGGCGGCGGGCCTGACGCCCCGCGCGCGCGTCCTCGGCATGGCCACGGCCGGCGTCGAGCCCCGGCTGATGGGCATCGGCCCCGTGCCGGCCTCGCGCAAGCTGATGGGCCGGCTCGGCCTGGTGATGCGCGACATCGACGTGATCGAGGTGAACGAGGCCTTCGCGGCGCAGGTGGTGGCGAGCCTGCGCGAGCTGGGCGTCGACCCCGCCGACCCGCGCGTGAACCCGCACGGCGGCGCGATCGCGCTCGGCCACCCGCTCGGCATGAGCGGCGCCCGCCTCGCCATGACGGCCGCGCACGCGCTCGAAGCGCTCGGCGGCCGGCGCGCGCTGGTGACGCTCTGCGTCGGGGTGGGCCAGGGCGTCGCCCTGGCGCTGGAGCGCGTTTGACGACGCGAAACCCGAGGGGAGGGCCCGTAGGGACGGCGGCGTGCCGGCCAACGGCGAAGCCGTCCCGGGCCGCGGCGGAGGCTTTTCCCCGCGCGCCCGCCCCGTGACCCCCCGGGTCGCGGCGCGGGCGCGCGGGATCCGTCCGCGACGCCGACCGGAGGGTGGTGCAGGCCCTCACCCGCGAGGGCGGGCAGGTTCGGCGACGGCGCGGCCCTCATCCTGCTCCCCTGCTCCCCGGCCGCCGCGACCAGCACCGGGCAGGCGATGGGCGTCGGCGGCGACGTCGAACATCCTCGGACCGGTGTCGCGCGCCCCACGGTCCCGCAGGGCCTGACGCCGCGGAAGTCTCACGCCCCGGACGCGGCAGCACGATCCGGGTCAACCGCCCCGCACGCCACCACGACGTGCGCACCGCGGGTCGCCGACGCCCCGCGGGGTTGCCCGACTGGCCCGTTGCTGGACTGCTTCGGTCGCGCTACGGCTTGGCTCCCGTTGCCGCACCGACAGGTCGCCCGTGTTGCGCCGTGCCCTCGCCGCCCTGATCCTCCTCGCCCTGGGCGCCGGCCCCGCCCCGGCCGGCGCGGCGCCCGCGCCGTCGCCGGGTCCGCCCGCCGATCAGGCGCCCTCCGCCCTTTGGCTGCGCGACCCCGCGCTCTCGCCCGACGGCACCCGGGTCGCGTTCCGCTTCGCCGGGCAGATCTGGATCGTGCCTTCGGCCGGCGGCGACGCCGTGGCCCTGACCCCCGGCGACGTCCACGCGGCCGCGCCGGTGTGGTCGCCCGACGGCGCCACGGTCGCGTTCGCGGCCGACCGCTTCGGCGCCATGAACGTGTTCGCGGTGCCCGTCGCGGGCGGCGACGCCAGGCGGCTCACCTGGAGCGAGCACGACCAGGCGCCCACCGGCTTCACGCCGGACGGCCGCGCCGTGCTGTTCTGGTCGGAGGGCCTGGGCGACGCCGCGCAAACCTTCACGATCCCGAACGGGTGGGAGGACGGCCGGCAGCTCTACCAGGTGCCGGTGGACGGCGGGCGCGACACCCTGGTGCTGCCCAACGCCGCCATGGACGCGCGCTGGGACCCGTCCGGGGCGCGCCTCCTCTACACGGGCCCCTCCATCGAGCAGCCGTTCCGCCGGCGGCAGCGCTCAAGCGCGGCCCGGCAGGTCTGGGTCTACGAGGCCGCGACCGGGCGCCACCGCCGCCTCACCGACGGCCCGAGCGAGAGCCGCGACGCCGCCTGGGCGCCCGGCGGCGGTGTCGTCTACCTCGACGAGGCCTCGGGCTCGCTCAACGTGTGGCGCCGCGACCCCGGCCTGGGCCACCCCGAGCAGGTCACGCGCTTCACCGGCGATCCCGTCCGCTCGCTGTCGGCCTCGCGCGACGGCGCCCTGGCCTTCGCGCGCGACGGCGCCCTGTACCGCCTGCGGCGGGGGGCGCCCGAGCCCGAGCCGATCGCGGTGCGGCTCGTCCGCGCCGCCTTCCCCGGCGACCGGTCGTGGCGGACCACGGCCTTCAGCGACTTCGCGGTGTCGCCCGACGGCCGCGACTTCGCCGTGGTGGCGCGGGGCAGCCTGTCGGTCGCTTCCCTCGACGGCCGCTCGGTGAAGCGCCTGCCCCGCACGCCCGGCGAGGAGCGCGGCCCGTGCTTCTCCCCCGACGGCCGCCGCCTCGCCTACGCGGCCGAGCGCGACGGGCACTGGGACATCTACGAGGCCAGCCTCGCCGACCCCGACGAGCACACCTTCTCGCAGGCGACCCGGGTGATCGAGCGGCGGCTGACCCCCGGGATGCGCGACAGCATGCAGCCCGTTTACGCGCCCGACGGCCGCCACATCGCCTACGTGGCCGACCGCTCCTCCGTGCGGGTGCTCGACACCGCCACGGGCACCGACGTCGAGGTGCTGCCCCCGGGGCAGGATTACAGCTACGACGACTGGCCGTGGCCGCTCGCCTTCTCGCCCGACGGGCGCTGGCTGACCGTGCCGGTGCAGCCGAGCCTGGACGTCGCCAACCTCGCGCTCGTGCCCGCGGACGGCAGCGCCCCCCCGACCCGCCTGCTGCCGGCCGGCGCCGACCAGTGGGACCCCGCCTGGAGCACGGACGGGGGCCTGCTCACCTGGATGAGCGACGGCGACGCGCTGCACGCGGCCTTTCACGGCCGCTGGATCGACGAGTTCGAGGGCACCTTCACCTCGCGGGCGGCCCGGCAGGCCTTCGACCGCCGGCTCACCGTGCCGGTGGCGGGCGACGCGCCCCCGGGCGCGGGCGACCGGACCGGGTCCGGCACCCCCGCGCCCGACCCGCGCGACGCCGCCGTCCCGCGCGAGGCCGCGCCGCGCGGGCCGATCCCGGTCGAGCTCGACGCCATCGACGACCGCGCCACCACGCTGTCGCAGGCCCCGGGGCAGATCGCCTTCGGCACGCTGCTCGACGACGGCGTCAGCGTGCTGACGGTGGAACAGTCGAGCGACGCCAGGGGCGAGGGGCTGGTGCTGACGGGCACCGTGCGCGACCTGCGCCGGGAGCGGCGCCGCCCCCTGTTCTCGGGCGTCCCCTACCAAGCCGACAGCCCGCTGCGCCTGTCCCACGACCGCAAGCGCCTCTACGTCCTGTCCCGCGGCGGCGACGGCCCGGACGGCGGGTCGGACGGGCTGACGGAGATCGACCTCGCCCGCGGCACGACGCGGCTCATCAGGATCACCGCCGACACCACGCGGGACGAGGCGGACGCCCGGCGGGCCGCGTTCGAGCAGTTCTGGACGCTGACGGCGCGCAAGTTCTACGATCCCAGCTTCACCGGCGTCGACTGGGAGGCGGCGCGGGAGCATTACGCGCGCTTCCTGCCCTCGCTCGCCGACCCCCGCGACCTGTCCGAGCTGCTGAGCGAGATGGCGGGGGAGCTCGCGGCCTCCCACACGGGGGCGTCCTACAGCCCGGGCGTGCCGCAGGCCGAGCGGGCGGCCTCCCTGGGCCTGTACTACGACGAGCGCTACCCGGGTCCCGGCATGAAGGTCGCGGCCGTGATCGGCGGCGGTCCCTTCGACGCGGGCGACAGCGCGCTGCGGCCCGGCGACGTGATCCGCGCGGTCGACGGCGAGCCGGTGCCCGACGAGGGCGGCATCCGGCGCCTGCTGCGCGGCCACCGCCGGGAGCTCGTGGCGGTCACGGCCGAGCATCCGGACGGCACGCGCTTTACCGAGAAGCGCCTGACGATCAACGGCGCCAGGGAGCGCGAGCTCGCCCGGCGGCGCTGGGTCGAGCGCAAGCGCGACGCGGTCGCGGCGATGAGCTGCGGGCGCCTCGGCTACGTTCACCTGGCCGGCATGGACGCGGACAGCTACGCCCAGGCCTTCTCGGACATCTTCGGCCGGTTCGGGCGCGACGACGGCCTGGTGGTCGACATCCGCGACAACGGCGGGGGCAACCTGCACAACCAGCTCGTCACGCTGCTGTCCGGCCGACCCTACTTCCGGGTCGTGCCGCCGCGCGGCGGCCCCGCGCAGGACGAGCCGCGCGACCGCTGGACCAAGCCCTCGGCGGTGGTGATGAACGCCGAAAGCTACTCGGATTCCTCGCTGTTCCCGCTGGCCTACCGCGACCTGCACCTCGGGCGGCTGGTGGGCGATCCCGTGGCTGGCACCGGCACGGAGGTGTGGTGGGTGACCTCGCGCCTGGTGCCGGGGCTCACCTACGGCGTGCCGCAGCTCCCCTTCCGCGAGGTCGACGGCACGCCGAGCGAGAACCACCAGGTCGAGCCCGACGTGCCGGTGCCCTCCGACCCGACCGCCTGGGCGCGCGGCGAGGACCCGCAGCTCGCGGCCGCGGTGGCGGCGCTCGCGCCGGGCGGCGGCCCCTGTCCGGCGC
>CAXTDZ010000083.1:0-18147 GCA_964243035.1 uncultured Lichenihabitans sp. | reverse complement strand
GGCTCATGGCAAAAAGACGCGCCCATGCAACAGCTTCGATTATCCAGACACCCTCCAGAGGGGGTGGGATAGCAAGGGCACACGCTGCCATCAGTTCCTGTTCTCGCTGAGCCTGAGCCCCCCGGAACTGGAGCGCGTGCCGATCGAGGCATTCGAGGAGGCGGTCGACGCCATCGAGGGCAGGCTCGCCCCGCGCGGGCACCCGCTTCGTCCCACCCGCACCATCGTCAACGAGATCCTGCTGCCTCTGAGCCCGGAGTTTGAGGCCCGACACGCGGCCGGGATCGGCCCTCCATCCCGCCCGAGCCGTTGCCCCCTGCCCTGCCGCCGCGGGGCTTCTACGGCATTGGCTCGGAGCGCCGGATCACGGAGCGGCGCGAGTTCGACCTGCTGTTCCGCTCGTTGCCGGGGCTCGGCATCGACGACGCGGCCTCGACCTCGACGGCGTCTGGCGAGAACCGCGACTGCCTCCTCCGGGGCGACGAGGTCCACAACCGCACCAGCCAGGCCCTGCCCGTGGCCGGCGCGCCGTCCGGCGGCGGCCGTGCCTCGGCAAAGCCCGGCGTCACGCGTCCCAAGCCTTGCGTCTTCCGCTTCCCGAGGCATATGTCCATTATCGCCGCAGACCCGAGACGACCTCCCATGCCCGACCATGCCGATCACCCGACGATGAGGGAGGTGCCCATCGGCCTGGACGCCGCGGGCACGCGGCGCGAGTTCGACTCGATGGGAGAGGTCGACGTCCCGGCCGACAAGTACTACGGGGCCCAGACGGCGCGCTCGCTCGTGCACTTCTCGATCGGCGGCGACCGCATGCCGAAGGCCGTCTACCACGCCTACGGCATCGTCAAGAAGGCCTGCGCGCTCGTCAACGCGGCCGAGGGCCGGCTGCCGGGCTGGAAGGCGGAGGCGATCGTGCGCGCCGCCAACGAGGCGGTCGCGGGCAAGCTCGACGAGCACTTCCCGCTGTTCGTCTGGCAGACGGGCTCGGGCACCCAGTCCAACATGAACATCAACGAGGTGCTGTCGAACCGCGCCATCCAGCTGCTCGGCGGCACGTTGGGCAGCCAGGCGCCGGTCGGGCCCAACGACGACGTCAACATGGGGCAGAGCTCCAACGACAGCTTTCCCACCGCCATGCACGTCGCGACCGTCGCGGCGATCGACGACCGCCTGCTGCCCGCGCTCGACCGGCTCGCCGCCGTGATCGAGGGTAAGGCGGCCGGCTGGATGGACGTGGTCAAGATCGGGCGCACCCACCTTGAGGACGCGACGCCGCTGACGGTCGGCCAGGAGTGGTCGGGCTACGCGGCCCAGCTCCGTGCCGCCGGCGCGGCGCTCGCCCAGTCCCGCGCGGGCCTCCACGAGCTGGCGCTCGGCGGAACGGCCGTCGGGACGGGCTTGAACGCCCCCAAGGGGTTCTCGGTCGCGGTCGCGGCCAAGATCGCCGAGCTCACGGGCAAGCCGTTCGTGACCGCGCCCAACAAGTTCATGGCCCAGGGCTCGCTCGACGCCATGGTGCGGGTCTCGGCGGCGCTGCGCGGCGTCGCGGTGGCGCTGATGAAGATCGCCAACGACATGCGCTGGCTCGCCTCCGGCCCCCGCTGCGGCCTGGGCGAGCTGAAGCTGCCCGCCAACGAGCCAGGCTCCTCCATCATGCCCGGCAAGGTCAACCCGACCCAGTGCGAGGCCATGGTGATGATCGCCATCCAGGTGATCGGTGAGGACACCGCGGTGGCCTTCGCGGGCAGCCAGGGCAATTTCGAGCTGAACGCCATGCGGCCGGTCATCATCAGCAACGTGCTGCACTCGATCGCCATCCTGGCGGACGGCTGCGACAAGTTCCGCACCTATTCCGTCGAGGGGACCGACCTCGACCGCAAGAGGATCGCCGCCTTCCTGGAGAACAGCCTGATGCTGGTCACCGCGCTCTCGCCGGTGATCGGCTACCAGAACGCCGCGCACATCGCCGAGCGGGCGGAGGCGGAGGGGTCGACGCTGCGCGAGGCGGCGCTGAAGTCCGGGCACGTGGACGCGGCGACCTTCGACCGCGTCGTGGACGCCAAGGCCATGGTGGGCGATGGCGTCGGCGGCGCCTGAGGCGGGCCTGGGCGGCGCGCACCGCCTCGCCGGCCCCGGAACCGACGCGCGGCAGGGGCGCGGCGACGCCGGCGAGGCGCCCGCCGTCGAGCTCCTCGGCCGAGCCGCCCGCCTGCTCTTCGTCGACGGCCAGACCAGCGAGGCGGTCGGCCACGCCGTCGGGCGCCTGGGCCGCGCGCTCGGCCGGCCGGCCGAGCTCCTCATGCGCTGGGGCGACCTGACGATCCTGCCCCGCGAGGGCCGACCCTGGCGGGCGGCCGCCGAACCGGTGGCGGTCGACATCCGCCGGGTCGTGGCCGTCGGGCGCGTGATCGACGACGTCGCCCGGTCGGGCCTGTCGTGCGCCGCCGCCCTGGCCCGGTTGGAGGCCGTCGAAGAGCTGCCGCCCGTGGCGCTCGGGCGCTTCGCCCTCATGGCCGGCGCGGGGGCCGCGGCGCTGAGCGTCATCTTCGGCGCCGGCGACCTCGCCACGGTCGCGCTGGTCGCGGCCAGCGCGGGATCGGGGGCCGCGCTGCGCCGGGCCGTCTCGCACGCGAGCCGCAACCCGTTCGCCCAGCCGTTCCTCGCCGCGCTCCTGGCCGGCCTCGTGGCCGCGGTCGCGGCCCGGCTGGGGCTCGCGCCCTCGGTCCGGCTCGTGGCCGTGTGCCCCTGCATGGTGCTGGTGCCGGGGCCCCACCTCCTCAACGGCGGCGTCGACCTGGCGCGCGGCCGGATCCCGCTCGGCGCGGCCCGGATCGCCTTCGCGGGCGTGATCGTGGCGTCGATCTCGGCTGGCCTGCTGGCAGGGCTCGCGCCCGCGATGGCGCACCTGCCGCCGGCCGCGGCCGCGCCGCCGGTGCCGTTCGGCTTCGACGTGGCGGCGGCCGGCGTGGCGGTGGCGGCCTACGGATCGTTCTTCAACATGCCCTGGCGCCTGCTCCCGGCCCCGGTCGCGATCGGCATGCTGGCCCACGCGGCGCGTTGGCAGGCCCTCCGGGCCGGGGCCGACGTGCCCTTGGCCGCCTTCGCGGCCTGCCTCGCGGCCGGATGCCTCACGAGCGTGATCGCACGCGTCCTCCGCCTCCCGTTCGGCGCCACGAGCTTCGCGTCGGTTGTGTCGCTCATGCCGGGCGTCTACATGTTCCAGGTCGCCTCCGCCGCCGTGGACCTCATGGGTCAGGGCTCGCACATGCAGGCCGACACGCTGTCCGCCCTGCTCGGGAACGTCACGACCGTGCTCGTCATCCTCCTCGCCATCACGGCCGGGTTGATCGCGCCGAAGATGGTGTTCGATGAGGTGGACGAGTTGGTGGGCTCCGGTCGCGAACACGGCTGGTGGATCCGGTCGCGGTGAAGGTCCTCGGCTGTTCGAGGAACGCCACGGGAGGTCGTCGCGCATGGATCATGGAAGGCGGACGATGCTGTGCCCGGGGCACGGCCCGGCACGTCGCCGAGCGGCGGCGGCGCGCACCCGCGAACCTCAACCACGACGGGGCCGCCCGGCTTGGGTCGGGGCGGTTTCGCCGGCTCTCATCGCGGCGCCGGCCGCGGTGGGCCGCTTGCGCCCCTCCGGGGCAGTCAGGGGCCTGACGCCTGACCGACGGGCAAGGGCGCGGGACGACGCTCGCGGTTTTGGAACCCAGCGCGAATGCGCAGCGTTGTTCGGCCGTTGACTTGTGGCACACCCACCATTGGGCATCATCCTGGCGCGCCGGAGTTGGGCGCGCACCATCACATTGCGGGCCTGAGCACCTGAGGTTTCATCGCGCCGAAGCTCGCCTGCCACCCTCGGCGTCGCCGACCCGCGCAGCTTGGCCTCCCCCCACCGCCGCCGCAGGAGTTGTCGACCGATGACCGAATGGGACACGCAGAAACGTGACAGGGCGGCGCGGCTCGACGCCGGGCGACGGTTCGCCAAAGGCAAGATGGTCGCGTCCGACGACGCCACGAAACTGCTTGAGGCGATCATCCGCCCGGGTGATCGGGTGTGCCTCGAAGGCGACAACCAGAAGCAGGCCGACTTCCTCGCGGGCGCGCTCGCCAAGGCCGACAAAGGCAAGGTGCATGACCTCCACGTCGTCCAGTCCGGGATCGTCCTTGCCGAACATCTCGACCTCTTCGAGAAGGGCATCGCCACCAAGCTCGACTATTCCTACTCCGGCCCGCAGAGCGAGGCGGTCGCGCGCGCGCTCAACGGCGGCAAGGTCGAACTCGGCGCCATCCACACCTACATCGAGCTGTTCGGCCGCTACTTCGTGGACCTGACGCCGCACGTGGCGGTGACGGTCGCCCGGCAGGCCGACCGCGACGGCAACCTCTACATGGGGCCGAACGTCGAGGACTCGCCCGTGGTCGTGGAGGCGACGGCCTTCAAGCAGGGCATCGTGGTGGCGCAAGTCAACGAGGTGGTCGACGCGTTGCCCCGCGTCGACGTCCCCGGGGATCGGATCGACTTCGTCGTCGTGACCCCGAAGCCCTTCTACGTCGAGCCGCTGTTCACCCGAGACCCGGCCCAGATCACCGAAACGCAGATCCTGATGGCCATGATGACCATCAAGGGGATCTACGCGCCCTACGGCATCAAGCGCCTGAACCACGGCATCGGCTTCAACACCGCCGCGATCGAGCTGCTGCTGCCGACCTACGCGGACACGCTCGGGCTGAAGGGCAAGATCTGCACCCATTTCGCGCTCAACCCGCATCCGACCCTCATCCCGGCGATCGAGTCGGGCTGGGTCAAGCAGATCCACTCGTTCGGCTCGGAAGTCGGCATGGACGACTACACGGCGGCGCGACCGGACGTCTATTTCCTCGGCCGCGACGGCTCCATGGCCTCGAACCGCATGTTCTGCCAGGTCGCGGGCCTCTACGCCTGCGACCTGTTCATCGGGGCGACGCTCCAGGTCGACCTCGAAGCCAACAGCTCGACCGTCACGCAGGACCGCGTCGCCGGCTTCGGGGGCGCGCCGAACATGGGCTCGGATCCGCACGGACGCCGCCACCCCTCCGACCCGTGGCTCAAGGCCGGGCGCGAGGTGTCGGACAAGCATCCGGCCCTCGCGCGGGGCAAGAAGCTCGTCGTGCAGATGATCGAGACCTTCGGCAAGGGGATGGCGCCCTCCTTCGTCGAGAAGCTCGACAGCCTGACCTTGGCCGAGAAGCTGAAGATGGAGCTGGCACCCGTCATGATCTACGGCGACGACGTCACGCACGTGGTCACCGAGGAAGGCGTCGCCAACCTCCTGCTGTGTCGCGATGCGGACGAGCGCGAGCAGGCGATCCGCGGCGTCGCGGGCTTCACCGAGGTGGGCCGCGGTCGCGACGCCAAGCTCGTCGAGGCCCTGCGCGCCCGCAAGGCCATCCTGCGGCCCGAGGACCTCGGCATCGCTCCGCTCGACGTGCACCGCTCGATGCTGGCGGCGCGCTCCGTCAAGGACCTGATGACGTGGTCGGGCGGCCTTTACGACCCGCCCGCCAAGTTCCGCAACTGGTGAGGGCACCGTGGAAACCTACACGATCAAGCACAGGGCCGAGCGCGCCCTCAAAGGCCACCGCAAGGACGGCATCGTGGGTATCGTGGCGTCCGGCAACTGCGAGGCGCTGTTCGAGCGCGTGCTGTCCGAGGGTGACGTCGAGGTCGAGATCTCGACCGCCGTCACGGGTTTCAAGGAGGTTTGGACGCTCGTGGTCGACGACTTCGTCGCGCGCGCTTCGCCCGGTGGGATGCGCATCTCGATCAACGACGGAGGCGCAACCCCGGACGTCGTGATGCTGCGTCTGCTCCAGGGCGCCGCCGTGATGGGAGAAGACTGATGGCTGAGATCCCGGTCAGCACCGAGGCGAGCTGGTTTGAGGCCAGCGCGCGCCAGAGGATCACGGGACTGCTCGACACGGGCAGCTTCAGCGAGATCCTGCCCCCGGCCGACCGCGTCCAGAGCCCGCACCTTCCCGCCTTCGACCTGCCAGCCGCCTTCGACGACGGCGTGGTCGTCGGGCGTGGCAAGCTTGACGGGGTGGACGTGCTCGTGGCGGCCCAGGAAGGCCAATTCATGGGTGGCACGTTCGCCGAGGTGAGCGGCGCCAAGCTGCTCGGCCTGATACGGGCCGCCCGCGATGGCGGCCACGGCGTGCCGCGAACGGTCCTGCTGCTGCTCGACAGCGGCGGCGTGCGCCTGCAGGAGGCGAATGCCGGCGAACTCGCGGTCGCCGAGGTGATGCGCGCCATCGCGGAAGCGCGCGGCGCCGGGGCGGCGGTGATCGCGGTCGTCGGCGGCAAGGCGGGGGCCTTCGGCGGCGCGGGGCTCACGGCCGCCACCTGCTCGGCCATCGTGGTCTCCGAGCAGGGCCGCATCGGCGTCACCGGGCCCGAGGTCATCGAGACCAACAAGGGCGTCGAGGAGTTCGACTCCAAGAACAAGGCGCTCGTGTGGAGCACGGTCGGCGGTCGCAACCGGTGCCTGATCGGTGGGGCCGACGCCTATGCGGCGGACACGTTCGAAGCCTTCAAGGGCGCCATCACGGGCGTGCTCGGCCGCGTCTCGCCCTTCTCGCTGGCCGCGATGCGGGCGGAGAACGCGCGCCTCGCGGACCGGGTCAAGCGGTTCAAGGACGCCGATCAGGCGACCGACATGTGGACCACGCTCGGCATCCCCGATCCGAACCGGCTCCGCGACATCGACGACAAGGCCTTTGCCACGGTCGTGACCCAGCACGCGGAGACGCCCCATGACGCTCGATGAGCTGCTCCACCGCGTGTTTCCGAACGGGCAGGAGATCGATCGGAAGGGTCACGCGCTGACGGGCCGAGCCGCGCTGCCGGACGGCGCTCCCATCGCGGTGGTCGGCATCGTGGACGGTGCGCCGCTGACGCCGGCCGACGTCGTCGTGCTCGCGGACCACGTCCTCGGCACGATCGAGGCGGGCGGCAAGACGCCCATCCTGGTGCTGGTCGACACCGAGGGGCAGCAGATGTCCCGGCACGCCGAGATGATCGGGCTCAACGAGTACTGCGCCCACCTCGCCAAGAGCCTGCTGCTCGCGAGCCGCGAGGGCCACCGCACCATCGGCCTGCAGTACGGGAAGGCGGCCGCGGGGGCCTTCCTGGCAACGGCCCTCGCCACCGACGTGCTGGTCGCCATCGAAGGCGCGTCGCCCGCCGTTATGGATCTGCCGTCCATCGCCCGCGTGACCAAGCTGCCTCGGGAGAAGCTGGAGGCGCTGGCCAAGACCACGCCCGTCTTCGCGCCCGGCCTCGATCCGCTGTTCAAGACCGGGGCGGTGGCGGAGATCTGGGACGGGGACAAGCCCTTCGACGCGCAGCTCGCCGCGACCCTGGATCGGGCGACCCCGCAGGACGGTCGCGCCGCCCTCGGCAAGCAGCGCGGCGGCCGCACGCTCTCGGCCGACGTGGCGGCACGCGTGATGGGCGACCTCCAGGCCCTGGCGCGCGCGTGACGGGCGGGGCGCGCGACGGGGAGGCCATCGCGCCCGGCCGGCACGGCCTCGTGAGCATCGCGGCCGACGACTGGCCCCGCGTCGCCCGCTCCGCGTCGTGCGCGGGGACGCTCGACGGCGACGCGGTCGCCCTGGTCGCGGATTGGGGACGCCGGGGCCTGCCGGTCATCACCCGCCGCCGGACCGCGGCGGACGACCCGGGCGCGCTTCCCGTCGGCCTGCCCCTGCCCCCCGCGCTGGGCAAGCTGCGCGTTGCGCTTCGGGTCCCGATGGATGTGTCCTGGCGGCGTCGGGCGCCCCTGACGCTCGGCGCCGCTCAGCCGGAAGCCCCGCCGTCGTGGCAGCCGACGATCGCGGCGGTGCTCGCCCTCGCGACGCGCCTTCGTCTCGTCCCGTGCGTGTTCGGCGCCCTGCTGTGGCAGACGCTCACCGGGCTGCCCTACCTGCACGCCCGCTCCGACCTCGACCTGCTGTGGCCGGACGTCGATGCCGCCCGGCTGCCCGCGCTGCTGGACGGCCTCGCGGCCGCCGAGCGGACCGCGCCGCTTCGGCTCGACGGCGAGATCCTCTGCGCCGCAGGTGGCGTGAGCTGGCGCGAGCTCGCCGGGGGCGGCGACCCCCACCGCGCCGTGCTGGTCAAGGGCGCCGACGCGGTCCGCCTCGCACCGGTGCGGCACCTGTTCGCCGGGGCCTAGCCGCGTGTCCCTCCTGCCTTGCCTGGACCTCCGACCGGGACTCGTTCCCGAGGCGGACGCGATCGCGGCCCTCGCCCACGCGGCGCTGCTCGACGAACTCGACACGTGGCCCAAGCCCGGTCTCGTCAGTCCGGTCGACAGCGGCAGCCACACGGACATGGATGCCGGGACGCTGCGGCGCAGCGCCGACGCGCTGCGGCCCTTCTTTTCCGCGTTGGCCGAAGCGGGCGCGCGGGACACCGGGATGGACGGGCTGCGCGGCATCGGCCTCGACGCCGAAGCCGCCATGATGCGGGCCACCGGCGGGATCAACGCGCATCGCGGCGCGGTCTTCTCCCTCGGGCTCATCGCCGCCGCGGCGGGCCGGTGCTCCGGCACGACCGCCGCGGCCGAGGGCCTCGCCCGGGCGGTCGGCGCGCGGTGGGGCGAGGCCATCCTGTCGCCGCCGCCCTCCCCGGCGAGCCACGGCGGCCGGGCGGCGCTGCGCTACGGCGTCGGCGGCGCCCGGGCCGAGGCGGCGGCCGGTTTCCCGACGCTGCGACGCGTCGGCCTGCCGGCCCTGAGAGACGGGCGGCGCCACAGCTCCGACGACCCCCACGCTCCGCGGGTGCACTGCTTGTTCGCGCTGATGGCGGACCTGGACGACACGAACCTGATCCATCGCGGCGGGCTCGACGGCCTCCTGTTCGCCCAGGAGACGGCCCGGGCCTTCATGGCGCGCGGAGGGACCGCGGCCTCCGGCTGGCAGACCCGGGCCGAGGCGGCGCACCGGGCCTTCGTGACGCGCCGGCTCAGCCCCGGCGGCGCGGCCGACCTGCTCGCCGCGACCCTGTTCCTCGATGCGCTGGAGCGACGACGGTGAGGCTGGCCATCCTGTGCTCGGGCCAAGGTCCGCAAGCCCCGGGCATGTTCGACCTCGTGGCCGAAGCCCCGGAAGCGCAGCCCATCTTCGCCATGGCGGCACGGCATCTCGCCGGCCGCGACCCCCGCGACCTCGCAACCCCGGGCTCGAACGCGGACATGCACGGCAACGCCACGGCTCAGATCCTGTGCTGCACGCAGGCGCTCGCCGCGTGGGCGGTCCTCGCGCCCAAGGCGCCGGCCCCGACGGTTGTCGCCGGCTACAGCGTGGGCGAGATGGCCGCCTGGGGCATCGCCGGCGCCATCGAGCCGGCGGCCGTCCTCGCCCTGACGGCCAGGCGCGCCGCCCTGATGGACGCCGCCGTGACGGAGCCCGCCGGGCTTCTGGCCGTGGGCGGCGTTCCGGCCGCGGGCCTCGACCGCATCTGCGCGTCCGCCGGCGTCCACCTCGCCATCCGCATCGCCGCGGATCGTGCCGTCCTGGGCGGCAGGCGTCCCGCCCTCGATGAGGCCGGCGCGGCGGCGCGGGAGGCGGGGGCGCGGCGGATCACGCCGCTCCCCGTCGCGGTGCCCTCGCACACGCCGCTGCTCCGGCAGGCGGCCGACCGCTTCGGAGCGGACCTTCGGGCCCTGACCGACGTCAAAGCCCCGTCGGTCCGCCTCATCAGCGGCATCGACGGCAGCGCCGTCTACGCCGTCGCGGACGGCCTCGCCAAGCTCGGCCGCCAAGTGGCCGAAACCGTCGACTGGGCGGCCTGCCTCGACGCCTGCCGCGCCGCGGGCGCGACCCACGCCCTTGAACTCGGTCCGGGGGACGCCCTGGCCCGCATGGCCGGCGAGGTCCTGGACCCCCGCGCCTGCCGCAGCGTCGCGGAGTTCCGCACGCTGCACGGGGTGGCGCAGTGGATGGAACGAGCCTGACGGCCGCCGCAAGCGCACCTGAGGCCAGGACAGGACCCGCACGAGCGGGCTGATTGAGTGCCGGAACCGGCGCATGTCACCGGAGAGCGGTGGTCGGTCGCCGATGCAGGGGACCACGGAGGCGGGGACCCCGCCATCAGGTCCATGTCGACAGGGTGGGGCGCGCTGTCCCGGGCGAAGGAGGTCTTGACCTCGTCCGTTTCACGACGGGCGAGCGGTAGTGCCCCGGTGGCACGAACAGGACGCGTGTTGCTTCCGCGAGCTCAGTCCGGTCTGGCTGAGATGTCCCGTCCGACGCTGGTGTAGGTGAGGCCTGCGCCGCGGACCTCGTCGGGCAGGTAGATGTTGCGCAGGTCGACCAGCACAGGCGCCTTCAGGAGCGCCTTGACCCGGGGCAGGTCGAGCGCCCGGAACTCGTCCCACTCCGTCAGAATCGCCACGGCGTCGGCGCCCTCCACGCAGTCGTAGGCGTTGGTCGCGAACACCATGCCGGGCAGCAGCGGGGCCGCCTGCGCCATGCTCTCGGGATCGTAGCCGCGCACGCTTGCGCCCGCGTCCTGCAGCGCGGTCACGACCGCCAGCGCCGGCGCGTCACGCATGTCGTCGGTGTTGGGCTTGAACGCCAGCCCCAGGATGGCGATCACCTTGCCCCGCACCGAGCCCCCGCAGGCCGCGATGATCTTGCGCCCCATCGCCCGCTTGCGCCCCTCGTTGACCGACACGACCGTTTCCACGATGCGCAGCGGCGCCTCGTGGTCCTGCCCGGTCTTGACCAGCGCCAGCGTGTCCTTGGGAAAGCACGACCCCCCGTAGCCCGGCCCCGGGTGCAGGAACTTCGGCCCGATGCGCTTGTCCAACCCCATGCCGCGGGCCACGTCCTGCACGTCGGCCCCGGCTTTCTCGCACAGGTCGGCGATCTCGTTGATGAAGGTGATCTTCACCGCCAGGAAGGCGTTCGAGGCGTATTTGATCAGCTCCGAGGTGCGCCGCGACACGAAGATGATGGGCAGGCTGTTGAGCACCAGCGGCCGGTAGATGGAAGCCATCACGGTCTTGGCGCGATCGCCGGCGCAGCCCACCACGATGCGGTCGGGCCGCTTGAAGTCGGAGATGGCCGCGCCCTCGCGCAGGAACTCCGGGTTGGACACCACGTCGATGGCGAGGTCCGGCCGCGCGTCGCGGCAGATGCGCTCCACCTCGTCGCCGGTGCCCACGGGCACGGTGGACTTGGTGACGATCACCAGCGGCCCGGTTGCGGCGCGCGCCACCGCGGCCGCGGCGGCGTGGACGTAGCTCAGGTCGGCGTGGCCGTCGCCGCGCCGCGACGGCGTGCCCACCGCGATGAAGGCGGCCTCCGCCCCGTCCACCGCGGCCGCGAGGTCGGTGGAAAAGTCCAGCCGCCCGTCGCGCACGTTGCGCGCCACGAGCTCGTTCAGGCCCGGCTCGAAGATCGGCATGACGCCCTCGCGCAGGGCCGCGACCTTGGCCTCGTCGGTGTCCACGCAGGTGACGTGGTGGCCGAAGTCCGAGAAGCAGGCCCCGGACACGAGTCCGACGTAGCCCGAGCCGATCATGGCGATGCGCAAAGCGTGCCGCTCCCCTGGTCAGCCCGGCCGACGCGGGCGAATATGCCCTTCTAGTCTACCCGCCGAACACGGTCTACCGCACCGGGCGGCCGGTCAGTCGTTGCCTTCGCGCAGCAGCTGATCGAAGTAGCTGATCGTCCGGACCAGGCCGTCCCGCAGCGCCACGGTCGGCTCCCAGCCGAGGGCCTCGCGGGCCAGGCGGATGTCGGGCTGGCGCTGCTTGGGGTCGTCGGTGGGCAGCGGCTCGCGGACGATGGGCGACTTGGAACCGGTCAGCTCCAGCACCGTTTCGGCGAGCTGCAGCATGGTGAACTCGCCCGGGTTGCCGATGTTGACGGGTCCGGTGAAGTCGTCGGGGCTGTCCATCATGGCGCGGAACCCGCGGATCAGGTCGTCGCAATAGCAGAACGACCGCGTCTGCGTGCCCTCGCCGTAGATGGTGATCGGGCGGCCTTCGAGCGCCTGGACGATGAAGTTCGACACCACGCGCCCGTCCCGCGGGTGCATGTTGGGGCCGTAGGTGTTGAAGATGCGCACGACCTTGATGCGCAGCCTGTGCTGGCGGCGGTAGTCGAAGAAAAGCGTTTCGGCGCAGCGCTTGCCCTCGTCGTAGCAGGCGCGCGGACCCAGCGTGTTGACGTTGCCCCAGTAGGCTTCGGGCTGGGGGTGGACGGAGGGGTCGCCGTAGATCTCCGAGGTGGAGGCCTGGAACACCTTGGCCTTCACGCGCTTGGCGAGCCCCAGCATGTTGATGGCGCCGATCACGCTGGTCTTGGTGGTCTGCACGGGGTCGAACTGGTAGTGGATCGGCGAGGCCGGGCAGGCGAGGTTGTAGATCTCGTCCACCTCCACGTAGAGCGGGAAGGTGATGTCGTGGCGCAGCAGCTCGAAGCCCTTGCTGTCGAGCAGCGGGGCGATGTTGCGGCGCCGGCCGGTGAAGTAGTTGTCGACGCACAGCACCTCGTGCCCGTCGTCGAGCAGCGACTTGCACAGGTGCGAGCCGAGAAAGCCGGCTCCGCCCGTGACGAGGATGCGCTTGGCTCCCACGCGGCCGCGCAGCGAGGCGCTGGCCGCCTGCGGGATCACCTCACCGCTGCCGGGCGGAGACGCACCCGGCGCGGCCTCCGTTTTACTGTCCATCTATTCCGATCTGCGCGGCTTCCTGATCGGGACCAGTACCTACCCGCTTCGATTACCCGGGACAAGCAGAAGGGTGGGCCTGGGGCCGAAGGCGCCGGCCATGTCGATCGCGAGCGCGGCAGGGACGTCGCGCCCCGGCGGCAGGGCGGAAAGGGCCGGGGCCGGGATCCGGGCCACGGGGCGGCCCTCGTCCAGGGCGCAGCCCCGCTCCCCGGCGGCGGCGATCCGTCCTCGCCGTCGAGGCCCGAGGCATCGGACCTGCTCCGCAGCAGCACCTGTTCTGGCCCACACTGTCGTTTCTCACAGTGTGAAATAATTTTTGTATTCATTTCGCATAATGATAAAACTTATTGCAAAACCGCCGCGGCCGGCTAGGCTCGCGGTCTCCACAAGGGGCGAAGCGCTGTGGAAGCGGTCGCGGGGCAGTCCAAGCGGGTGCGCTCGGTTGAGGGTATGGCGCCCGTTTCCCCGGTGCCGGACGGGCAGCCGCTCGAAAGGGCCGCGGAGGCGACACCGTGCTGGCCGCCGCGCTGATCCACCCCGGCCGCCCGGTCGTCTCGGGCGAGCGCGCCAGCGCCGGGTTCCGCCCGGCGGGCCCCTGCCAGGGACGCAGGGCGCGCGTGTCGGACGGCCGCGCTTCCGGTCGGAAACACCGCAACAGCAGGGGCAGAGGGGCATCCCCATGTTTGGATTCTCGACCATCGGGCGCAAAGGTTCTGCCCTGATCGCCATGATGATCGGCGCCACGCTCGCGCACGGCGCGGCAGCCGACGACTACAAGCTGGCGGAGCCGGGCGTTCTGAGCGTCGCCATCACCGGCGACATGCCCGGTCTCGTGGCCCGCGACGGCAAGCTCGCCGGCTACGACGGCGACATCCTGCAATCCGCGGCGACAAGGCTCGGGTTGAAGATCAAGCCCGTGCCGATGGAGTGGTCCGGCGCGATCGCCGCCGTGCAGGCCGGCCGGGTCGACATCATCGGCGGCAACGTGGCCTGGACCGAACAGCGGGCGAAGACGCTCGCCCTGACCGACCCAACCGGCTACTTCCAGAACGGCGTCACGCAGCACGCGGCAACCGACTGGCACACGCTGGCCGACCTCCGGGACAAGAAGGTGGGCTCGATGACCGGCTTCGCCTTTCTTCCGGAACTGCGCAAGATCTCCGGCCTGGAGCTGTCGCTGTACGACAGTTCCGACGCGGCGATCCGCGACCTGCTGAACGGGCGCGTCGACGCGCTGGTCGGCGACCCGCCCGTCATCGACTACGGCATCGCGCAGAACCCGGACTGGAAGCTGCGCAACACGCCGTTCACCGACAACGACCCGAAGTTCCCGCTGCTGACCGGCGTCGGCCGACGGTACGTGTTCGGCCTCGGCCGCGACAACGAGGCCCTCGCGGCCGCGCTCAGCGCCGAGATCCGTAAGATGTGGGACAGCTGCGAGGTCCGGCAGATCGGCGCGAAGTACGGCAACACCAACGACGCGAACTACACGCCCTCGCCCACCAACGTCCGCGTCGGCATCGACCGCCCGGAAGGCTGGGCCCAGCCGTCCTGCAAGACGTGACCCGACGACGTCGCGGCGCGTGAGGGGCGGCCCGCGCCGGGCCGCCTCCACCGGCAGCGGGAGATCTCATGAGCAGCCAACCGCTCCCGCCCGGTCCGGGCTCCCGCGGGCAACCCGGCGGCGCCGACGTCGCGACCGGCGTGTCCCGCACGCGTCGGGGCGGGGCGGGGCTCACCTTGATCCCCGGGGGCGGCGGGACGGCCGTCGAGCAGGATGCCGGCCCGGAGGTCCTGATCAGGCCGGCGTCGGCTCGGCCGCGACGATGCAGGCCGCGGCTGGGTCGCGCGGACGCGGTTCGCGGATGAGCGTCGACCTCCCCGCCGTTCTCCTGGCTTTGCTGATGGGCGCCCTGACGACGCTGGAGGTGAGCTTCGGCGCGTTGATCCTCGCGGTTCTCCTCGGCGCCGCGCTGGCCTCGGTGCAGCATCTGGCCCGGTCGCGCGTGCTGCACGCCGCCGTCAGGACCTACGTCGAGGTTTTCCGGAACGTCCCGAGCCTCACCCACCTCTTCGTGATCTACTTCGGCCTGGCCTACGCGGGCATCCGGCTCGGGTCCATGACGGCCGCGATCCTCGGCCTCGGACTGATCGGGGCCGCCGTCCTCACCGACGTCTTCCGCGCGGGCCTTCAGGCCGTCGCGGCCGGGCAGCGCGAAGCGGCGCTCGCGCTCGGCCTGCCGCCGATCATGGCCTTCCGCCTCGTCGTCGCGCCGCAGGCCCGGCGCGTCTGCCTGCCGCCGCTCGGCAACTACGCCGTAGGCCTCGTGAAGGACACCTCGCTCGTCGCGGCGATCGCGGCGCCCGAGATCATGTTCTACGCGCGCCAGATCGTGAACGAGACCTTCCGGGCGACGCTCGTCTACGGCCTGGCGGCGCTGCTCTACCTCGCGATAACCTCCTCGCTGGGCTGGGGCGCGAGGGTCCTCGAACGGAGGGCGGCTTCCTGAGATGCTGCAGTTCTTCGCCACGATCGCCCACAACCTGTCGGATTGGGGACCGCGGCTCCTGGACGGCGCCTCCAGGACCGTCGCCCTGACGGTCCTGGGGTTCGTGCTGGCCTTCGCCTTCGGGCTCCTTCTTGAGGCGATGAGGAACGCGTGGACCGCGCTGCGGCGCATCGCGGACGCCGCGATGATCGTCCTTCGCGGCGTGCCGATCCTCGTCGTCCTCTACCTGCTTTACTTCGCCCTGCCCTCGCTCGGGATCAGGCTCACCGCCTTCGTGGCCGGCGTGGTCGGGCTCGCGATGGTCCACGGCGCGTATCTGGCGGAAGTCTTCCGGGCGGGTCTGCAGGCCGTTCCCCGCGGCCAGCGGGAAGCCGCCCTGTCGATCGGCCTTCCGGCGATCCAGGCGTTCCGGCTCGTGATCTTTCCGCAGGCCGTGCGCGTGGTCCTGCCGCCCCTGCTCGTCAGCCTCGTCTCGCTCCTCAAGGACAGCTCGATCTGCGCGCTGATCGCCGTGAACGAACTGACCCTGGCGTCGCGGGAGATCATGTCGGAGACGTTTCTGCCGCTCCACGTCTTCGTTCTCGCCGGCCTCTTCTACTTCTCGCTCGCCTGGCCGGCGTCGGTCGCCGTGCGGGCCTTGGAACGGCACCTGCGCGAGGGCCCGCGCGGCAACCCGGGGACCAGCACGCGCGCGCTGGCCCCGGACGCTCTCCTCGAAACCTCGGCGCCAGCCCCGTAGGATGGAAGCAAGGCTCGTTCATGGACGACGATCGCGTTCAGCACCTCCCCGTCACCCGTCCGAGCAGCCGCGCGACGGCCGCCGTGCCCGCCGAGCCGATCCCCGCGGTCCTGCTCCAGGGAACGCCCTTCCAGAGGGGGTACGGGCACGGGTCCCGGTTCGCCGCCGCCGTCCGCGCCGCCGTCGGCAGGTCCTGCGCGGCCTGCGGCCGGCAGGCCCGGGAGCGCGCGGCGCGGTCCTGGCGGCTGCTCGAAACGGCCGCGCCCGACGTCCGGGCGGAACTCGAAGGCCTCGCCCGCGGAGCCGGATGCGACGTCGCCGACCTCTCCCTGCACGTCGGCTTCGAGTTCGCCCTGCCCGGCCTGCCCGACGGGCGGGCGGGATGCAGCACCGTGGCGGTCGAGGCGCGGGAGGGCGTGCTCGTCGCGCAGAACTGGGACGGGCCGGCCGGCTCGTCGGCCGACCTCGTGCTGTTCGTCCACGTCGGGGCGGGCGGCTTCGAGCGCGCGATGGTGGCCTCGGTCGGCACCCTGGGCTGGGTCGGCTGCAACAACCGCGGCCTGGCCTTCGTGACCAACGACGTCATGCTCGACGCGTCTCCCCTGGGGCTCCCGAGCCAGGTGGTGCGCCGGCTCATGCTCGACGGGGCGAGCGTCGGCGAGGCGCTCGCGACGCTGGACCGGCTGCCCCACATGTCGGGGCGCTGCTACCTGCTGGGCGACGCCGCGGGCGGTGCGGCGGGGGTCGAGATCTCCCCTTCGGTGGGCGCCAGGGCCTTCGCCCGGGGCGCTCCCCTCGCCCACACGAACCACGCCCTGCGCGGCGACATGGCGGCCGTCGAGGACGAGGCCGCGCTGCAGAAGGAGTACCCGTCCAGCCGCCGGCGGCTCGACAGCCTGCTCGCCGCCCTCCCGGGGGCGTCGGGCCTCGCGGGCGTGAAGCAGGTGCTGCGGGACCGCGAGGGCGCCCCCGACGCTGTGGCCAAGACCCTGTCCGCGGCGGAACCGACCGAGACGGCCTTCTCGATCATCTTCGACTGCGCGGCCGGGGACCTGCACCTGTGCAGCGGCCCCCCGCACGAGGGCTCCTACAGGGTGCTCAACCTCGGCAAGCCTTTCCCCGAGCTGCGGGACCCCGGCGAGGCGAGGACCGACCGCGGGCACGCGTGATCGGGACGCGGCCCGGGCGGTCCGATCCGCAAACCCGCCGAAGCCATGCGCCCCACGACGGTGCTTTCGTTCCGCCTGACCGCGTTGCACGCCGTGCTTCTTCAGCCGCCCCGACGGTACGCAACGGCGTTTGGTTCCCCGGACACGGCTCGCCGTCCGGCCGACGCCGCCCTCACAGGGGCCTGGCCCGCAGATCGCGCGAGTTGGCCTCCCGGACGAGCGCCGGCAACCGGTCGAGCTTCCCCGAGAGCTGTTCCTTCATGTTGCCCACCGCAAGATCCGAGCGCCTGGCCTGCAGGTAGCCGACGAGCTGCATCATGTCCGTGGCGATCTGCTTGAGCGACTGAGGGTCTGCGATGTCCAGTTCCCGCACGTAGGTCGTCGCCAAGTTGAAGCGCTTGACCAACGTCAGCACGAGCCCGTTGCGCGACAGCGACGCCATGTGCCGGTAGAGCCCTTCGATGAACATGACGTGCGAGCGGACGAACTCGCCGGTGACGTTGATCACAGACCCGGACCGGTCGAACTCCAGGCTCATGGGTTTCCGGAGATCGGAGATGTCGAAGCCGGCCAGGCTGGGCGTGATCGAGTGGCAGAGCAGGACGAAGCCCAGCTCGTAGTGATCCCGCATCTCCTCCAGCACGAGGGGCTTGGTGTAGAAGCCGTCATTCGGCACGTGGGTGATCAGTTCTTCCACGGCGAGCCTGATGAGGGCCTCGCGGAGAGGAGTGCGTCCGAGCGGCAGGATTTGAATCAGGCGGCTGATGGTCAGCCGCTCGTTCGGCCGGAACCGATGGCTGACCAGCAGATCCTTGAGCTGCAGGTACGCCGCACCGCCTTCGGCCACCTCCCCGGCGGAGCCGATTCCAATTGGATCACCACCGAGCGTTTTCTCCGCCATCGGCTGCGGCCTCCCTTCACAATGAAGTGATTCTCACGAGATCGTGCTTTTGTGTCAGGTCTGAGGCAGGCCAATGTTGCATCCGTAAT
>CAXTDZ010000082.1:0-18695 GCA_964243035.1 uncultured Lichenihabitans sp. | reverse complement strand
GGCGCGGGTCGCCCGACGCGTCGAGCGCGTCGGCGAGGCTGCCCGCGCGGCGCGGCGCGAGCGCGAGCAGGTCGTCGTCGTCGAGCCCCAGCAGCGGCGACTTCAGCGCGCAGGCGAGCGTCAGGTCGTCGTCGGGCAGCAGGGCCGCGCGGGCCGCCGCCGTCAGGTCCATCACGGCGATGTGCGCCGTCAGGCTCAGCCGGTCGGCGCCCGCCACGGGGACGTGCCGCTCCTTGAGCGCCCGGATCACGGCGTCGAAGAAGCTGTTGCGCGAGCGCACGAGGATCAGAACGTCGCCCGCGCGGACGGGGCGGCGCGTGCGCGTGCCCGAGTCCTCCACCGTGTCGGGCGAGCCCGGCGCCGTCATGGCCCGCACCGCCTCGGCCACGCGGCGGGCCAGAACCACAGCAGGGTCGGCGGCGTCCGGCACGTCGACGGGCAGCGCCCAGTCGGACGGGTCCGGGGCGGGAGCGGGCGCCACCGGGGGCCACAGTTCCACCACGCCCGGCAGGGTGGCCTTGAGCGCCTCGTGCGGGGGCGGCCCGTCGGAGCCCGCCGTCAGCCCGCGCGCGTTGCCGCCGTGGGCGAACGCCCGGTCCACCACGTCGAGCACCGCGCGGGCCGAGCGGAACGACAGCAGCAGCCCGACGTCCGCGAAGGCGAGCCCGGCGTCGGCGGCCCGCCCGCGGTAGTGGCGCCGCTGCGTCTCGAAGGAGTCCGGGCGGGCCCCCTGGAAGGCGTAGATGGACTGCTTCTCGTCGCCCACCGCGAAGAAGGTCCTGAGCGCCTGCGCCTGGCCCTCGCCCGCGAAGAAGTCGCGGCTGAGGGCGCGGAGGATGTCCCACTGTTCGGGCGAGGTGTCCTGCGCCTCGTCCACCAGCACGTGGTCGATGCCCTGGTCGAGCTTGAACAGCACCCAGGCCGAGTCGGACCGCGACAGCAGCGTCCGGCTCCGCTCGATCAGGTCCGCGAAGTCGAGGCTGCCCCGCGCGCGCTTCAGCGCCTCGTAGCCCGACAGGACGCCCTCGGCCACCGTCAGCAGGGCCGCGGTCCGCTCCTGCGTGAGCGCCGCGCGGCGCCGGGCGAGCTGGAGGGTGAGCCGCTCCCGCTCGGCGTCGAGGGTCGCGCAAAGGCCGGGCTCCTTGGCGCGGGCCGCCTTGGGCAGGTAGCCGTCGGCGCGCGGCTCGCCGTCCTGTTTCAGGAACACCGCGAGGTAGCGGTCGAGGCGCTCCCCCTCCGCCGCGGTCGCGGCCAGCGCGAGGCGGTTGGCGGCCGTGTCCTTGCCCGACCCGTCGGCGCCGAGCCGCCGGGCCGCGTCGCCCCAGGCCGCGCGGGGCAGGCCGTCCTCGACGGTGGCGCGCTCGACCTCGGCCACGGTCGTGCCCGCCACGTCGAGCGCGCGCGCGAGCCGGTCGGCCAAGCCGTCGAGGCCGCCCGCGGCGCGCAGGACCTCGCGCAGGGCCTCGGCGTGCCGCGTCACCTCGCCCATCAGCTCTTCGAAGCCCGCGCCCGACAGCGTGCGGCCGAGCGCCGTCACGGCGCGGCCCAGCCGCCCGTCAGGGTCGGCCACCGCGCGGGCCAGCGCGGCTTCCCGGGCGCGCGCGAGCAGGTCGGCCTGCTGGACGTCCTCGATCACGGAGAAGCGCGCCGCCACGTTGGCCTCGAACGGGAAGCCGTGCAGCAACCGCTCGCAGAAGGCGTGGATGGTCAGGATCTTGAGGCCGCCCGGGCTTTCCACCGCCCGGGCGAACAGCCGCCGGGCCCGCGCGAGCCCGTCCGGGCCGGGCCGCGGCGCCCCCGTTTCCTCGACCGTGGCGGCGAGCCGCGCGTCGTCGAGGTTGACCCAGCCCGCCAGCGTGTCGAACACGCGGATCGCCATGTTGGCGGCCGCCGCCTTGGTGAAGGTCAGGCACAGGATGCGGCCGGGCGGCACCCCGTCGAGCAGCAGCCGGATCACCCGGCGCGTCAGCACGAAGGTCTTGCCCGACCCCGCGTTGGCCGACACCCAGGCCGAGGTTTTGGGGTCCGACGCCCGGTTCTGACGTTCGGCGGTGTCGCGCGGGACCGAAGGGCGGTTGACCGCGACGGTCACGGGCCGTCCTCCGCGCCCGCGCCGCCCGAGGCCGACCATTCCTTGACGCGCGACAGGTGGTCGTAGGCGTTGTAACGGGCCGCGAACTGCGGGAAGGGCCGCGCCACGTAGCCGGTGGCGGGGTCGCGGAAGGCGTTCAGCAGCTCGACGAGCCCCTTGAAATGCTCCGCCACCACGTCGGCGAAGCCGCGGTCCTTCCAGGCGAGCGCGCGGGTCTCGACCGCGTCGGCCGTGCCGAACTTCACGTAGAGCGCGGCCTCGACGCCGAGGTGCTTGCCCAGCGCCGGGAAGGCGCCGCGCTCGACCATCGCGGCCTCCAGCGTGAGCTGCGGCGCGAAGCCGACCTGCACCTCCCTGAGCGAGGGCGCCACCCCCGTCTTGTAGTCCACCACGGTGACGAGGCCCGCGGGGCTGAGCTCCATGCGGTCCGCGACCGCGGTGAGCCTGAAGGTGGAGCCGTCGGCGAGCGGCACGTCGAGCGCGCCCGCGGCCTCCACCTCCGTGATCGTCTTGCCGCCGCGCCGCCCGCTCTCCCAGGCCGCGAAGGCCTCCGTCCAGCGCGCGATGCGGGGCCACAGGAAGGCCCGGAAGGTCGGGTCGGCGAAACAGTCCGCGAAGGCGGCCTCGCTCCGGCGCAGCAGGTCGGCCGCGGCCCCCGGGGGCAGGGGGCCGTCGGGGTGGGCCTTGACGAAGTCGCTCACCACGCCGTGGAAGCCCGTCCCGTAGAAGGCCGGGCCCATGGGGGCCCCGATGGGCTCGGCGGGCCGGAGTTTCAGGACGTGCTCGGCGTAGATCGCGTAGGGGTCGCGCCGCAGCGTCTCGATGCGGGTGACGCTGAGCCGCGTCGGGCGCAGGTCGAGGTCAGGCCTCGGGGCGGGGCGCGGGACGGGCGCGACGGCTTCCGGCCGGTCGAGGGCCGCGGCGAGCGCGAGCACCCGCTCGCCGCGCGCGCGGCACCGGTCCCAGCTCTCGCCGCCGAAGGCCGCGAGCCGCTGAAGGAAGCGCGACGGCACGGTGGGGGCGCCCCCGCGCTTGCGGGCGCGGGTCAGAACCACCCGGGCCTGCCCCAGCGCCATCTGCAGGTCGTGCGCGGTCTCGCCGATGCGGCGCTCGGGCGGGGGCAGGCCGAGCGCCGTGCGCATGGGCCGGTTCAGGAAGGCGTCGGTGCGGGCCGCGGGCGGCCACACCGTTTCGTCCAGCCCGCCCAGCACGACCAGGTCGGCGTCGAGCAGCCGCGCCTCGATGAGCCCCAGGATCTTCACCCGGGGGTGGCTCCGGTCGGGGCCGCGCACCGGGGTTTCGGCGGCCCAGCGGTCGAACAGCGCCGCGTAGCCCGGGCAGTCGGGCGCGATGGCGGGCTCCGCGGCCTCGTCCAGCGCGTCGAACAGCGCGTGGAGGGCGTTGCCGTCGGTGCCGGTCAGCACCGTGTCGCCGTCAGGGCTGACCGCGATCGCGTCGAGCACGTCGGCGTGCGCCGCCACCCACGCGGGCAGGGGGCTGCGGGCCGGGAGTTCATGCAGCGGCGCAAGGGCTTCCACGACGTCGCTCACGAGCCGCGCGAGGGCGTCGAAGTCCGCGGGCGTCACGCGCCGGAGGGCGTCGGGCGCGTGCCTCCCGCCCGCGAGGTGCCGCGCGCGCGCGATCAGCCCCGCGGGGTCGTGCAGGGCGCGGGGCGGCAGCACGCCGCGCAGCACCGCGATCTCCAGCACGCGCGCGAGCCGCGCCACCTCGGCGCGGGGGCGGCCGAAGCGGGCCTCGGGATGGGCCAGCAGCGCCAACACCTCGACGGGCGCGAGGTCCTGGAGCGCGCAGTCGAGCACCAGCCGCGCCAGGGCGCCCGCGGGGGTGGTGCCGAGCGACTCGCCGCCCGACTCGTCGATCTCCACCGACCAGCGCGCGAGCTCCTCCCGCACCCGGCGCCCCAGGACCCGGTCGGGGGTGACGAGCACGGCCGTGCCCGGCCCTTCGAGGGCCTCGCGCAGCACCAGGGCCGCGGCCAGGGCTTCCTCGCGCTCGTCCGCGGCCTCGATCACCGTGACGCCGTCGAGTGCCCGGTCGAGGTCCGCGCCCGCGCGGGACGCGCCCCGCCAGGCGTCGGTGGTCTCGGCCGGCCGCAGGGCCTCGCCGACGAAGCGCGCTCGCGCCGCGCGGGGCGCGTCGAGGGTGCCGAGCGGCCTGACGGCGGCGCGGTCGACCCCAAGCGCGCCGAGCAGGTGCTTCAGGCCGGCCTGCGGGTGGCTGGCGGCGGGCTCGGCGGCGTCGCGGCCCACCGCGGCCCAGCCCGCGGCGTCGAGCCCCGTATCGAGGCCGGGCAGCACCACGGCGCCCGACGGGTGGCGCGCCACGGCGCCGATCAGCCGCGCCGCCGCGGCGCTCGCCCCCGTCGAGCCCGCCACGATCACCGGCCCCGCCGACGCGTCGCGCCCCGCGAGCCGCGCCACCTCGGCGTCCGCGAGGGCGATCTGCCGGGCCGCCCGGTCCACCTCGCCCCGGTCGGCCAGGATCAGGGGCCAGCGCGTGACCGCGATGTCCAGGAAATCCAGCGTGATGCGCCAATAGCGGTCGAAGGTGTCGGTGCCGAGCGGCGCCACCGCGGACCACGCGACGCCTTCCAGGGCCAGTTCGTCGCCCAGGGTCGCGAGGTCGCCTGCCAGGGCCCAGGCGTCGGCGGCCGAGCGGGCCACCAGGAGGTCCTCGCGGCTGTCCAGCTCGCGCGTCCCGTCGGGCCCCACCGCCACGATGGCGTGGCGCACCGCCGCGGCCCAGGCCAGGATCATGCGGGTCAGGATCATGCGCCGGGCGACCTCGCCCACGGCGGGCGGCAGGTCGGCCGCGAACGGGTCGGCCCCGCCGGGCTCGTCGAAGGCGAGGCCGGTTTCGGCCAGCTCCAACTGGCCGAGCGGCAGGATGCGGGGCAGCAGCACGGCCGGGCCGCCCGCGACCTCCGCCACCGTGGCGGCGAGCGCCCGGGCCGCGCGGCGCGTCGGCACGAAGATCGTGGCCGTGGCGAGCCCCAGCGGCCCGGCGGCCGCGGCCGAGAAGCCCTCCACCAGCGTGCCGTCGAGCAGGGCGCGCGCGAGCGTGGGCAGGAACGGCGCGCCCGGGGGCACCGTCCAGACGTTGGCGTTGCGGGCGCGGGGTCCCGTCACCGCAGCGCGGTCTCGATGGCGGCCTCGGCCTCCGCCACCGCGCCGGGCGTGCCCACGTGCATCCACAGGCCTTCGAGGCGGATGCCGAACAGCCGCCCGCGCCCGGCCGCCTCGAAGAAGACCGGGGCCAGCCTGAACACCTCGTCCGCGGCGGCCTCGAACGGGGCGCGCTTCACGAGGCCGATGCCCGCGTAAACGAAGGGCGTCACGGCCCCCTCGGTCCGGCGTTCGAGCCGCCCGTGCTCGTCCATGGAGAAGTCGCCCGCCCAGTCGACCCCCACGCTGGTGGCGGTGCTGGCGACCAGCAGGAGCGCGTCCATGACGTCCGGGTCCCATCGCGCGAACAGGCGCTTGAGGTTCGAACTCGGGCCCTCCAGCCACAGCGCGTCCGTGTTGCAGACGAGCACCGGCCCGGGGCCGAGCAGCGGCAGCGCGCGGCGGATGCCGCCGCCCTGGTCCAGGAGCTTGGCGCGCTCGTCGGAGATGGTGATCTCCGGCCGGGCCCGCCCGCGCAGGTGCGCCTCGACCTGGTCGGCGAGGTGGTGGACGTTGACCACGGCGCGGCGGACGCCCGCCTCGGCCAGCCGGTCCAGCGTGTGGTCGAGCATGGTGCGGCCCCCCACGGGCACCAGGGGCTTGGGCAGCGTGTCCGTGATGGGCCGCATGCGCGTGCCCAGGCCCGCGGCGAACACCATGGCGGCGTCAGGCTGGGTCACGCGCGTGCCTCCCCAAGGTTCGTGCCGCGTCACGTCCGCTCACCGCGCCGGTCCTGGCCGGATCGGCGCGGGGCCGCCCGGTCGCCCGAACAACCCGCGGTCAAGCCGGAACCGCGCTCTCGCGCAGCGCGCGAGGCAGGTGGGCCTCGAACCATCCCTTCAGCTCCGCGAGCGCGGGATGGGCCAGCCCCTTGGCGAGGTAGGCCTCGACGCGTGGCAGGTGGGCCAGGTACTGGGGCTTGCCGTCGCGCTTGTCGAGCCGGGCGAAGATGCCGAGGATCTTGGTGGCGCGCTGGACGCCCAGGATCGCGTAGGCGCGCACGAAGGCGGCGCTGTCGAAGCCGGGGTCGGCCGCGCGGCGCATCTGCGTGTAGGCGCCGAGCAGCTTGAGCTCCAGCGCGTCCGGCACGGTCACGCGCGCGTCCTGCAGCAGGGACGCGACGTCGTAGGCGGGGTGGCCCATCACGGTGTCCTGGAAGTCCACCAGGCCCACGCGGGCCGGGCCGTCCCGCTCGGGCAGCCAGATCAGGTTCGGGGAATGGAAGTCGCGCAGGCACCACGTCCGCGGGCCGGCCAGGACGTCGGCGAACAGCCCGGCCCAGGCGGCGTCGAACAGCACCCGCGCGCTGGCGGGGAGGACCACGCGGCCGACCTGGGGCGCGTACCAGTCCGGGCACAGCTCGACCTCGACCGCCATGGCCTGCGCGTCGTAGGGCGGGACCTGGTAGGTCAGGTCGCCGTCCAGCGGCACGACCTCGGGCAGCGCGGACCCGTGCAGCCACGCGAGCAGGCCCACGGCGTCCAGGTAGCGCTCGGGGATCGGGCCGTCGCGGTCGACGCAGGCCTCCGACCCCAGGTCCTCCAGCACGGCCAGCCCGGCCGGGATGTCGTGGGCGAGGATCGCGGGGGTCGAGACGCCCCGCGCGCGCAGGGCGTTGCCCACCGCGATATAGGGCTGGATGTCGTGGGCGAGCCGCGCCACGCGGTGGTAGGGCCGCCCCGAGGCGCCCGCGGGTGGGTCGGTCCGGGGCGGGTTGACCATCAGCACGGCGGTGCGGCCGTCGGCCCCGGTCAGCCGCTCGTAGAGGCGGGTCGAGGCGTCGCCGGTCATGAAGGCCCGCGACGCCCCGGCGAAACCCGCCCGGGCCAGCAGGGCGTCGGTGGCCCGGATCGCCTCGACGCGCGCCGCGAAGCCGCCGTGCGGCGCGACCGTGAGGCTGCGGGCGTCGGCGTCGGCGTCGAACGCGAAATGGAGGTCGAGCCGCTCCGGGGGCAGCCCGGCCCCCAGCCGGTCGGGCCATTCCACCAGCACCAGCGCGCCCTGCCCGGCCTCGTCCCAGCCGAGCCCGGCGACCTCGTCGGGCGTGGCCAGGCGGTACAGGTCGGCGTGGACGATCGGGAAGGCCGGGGCGTCGTAGACCTGCATCAGCGTGAAGGTCGGGCTCGGGACGTCGAGCCCGGGATCGCGGGCGAGCGCGCGGATGAGGGCGCGCGCGAAGGTGGTCTTGCCCGAGCCGAGGTCTCCCGAGAGCGTCACGAGGTCGTCGGCCCGCAGCCATCCCGCCACGGTCGCGGCGGCCGCGCGGGTCGCGGCCTCGTCGCGGAGCAGCACCGGTTCCCGCAAGACCAGCTCAACAGCCATGCCGCCCGCGACCCTTCCTCACCCCGCTCCCGCAGGGTAGTGGAACAGCCCGCGGTTAACAATCAACCGGCGGCCCGCCCGGGGCTTCGACCTCGGGTTAACGGTCGCCGGTTCTGCCCTTCTCCCCTTGAGGGGAGAAGGTGGCCGACCGGCCGGATGAGGGGGGATGCGAGCGCGTGGGTCGACCCCTCATCCGCCCTGTCCGGGCACCTTCTCCCCGCTGATCGCGGGGCGAAGGGCACCGCCTGGCCCTGGTGGTGTTAACCTCGGTTCGGAGCCCGGCGGCCCGCCCGGTCCGACGCGCCGTCACGCGCCTTCGCCGAACAGGCGCCGGTATTCGGCTTCCGCCCTTCCGTAGCTCGCGTCCGCAACGGCTTCGAGCGCGGGCCGGTCGCGGATGGCGATGGATCCGCGCTGCACCTGGATCAAGCCCTTGCCCTCCAGCCCGTGCAGGGCCGTGGTGACGCTGGCGCGTCGCACCGAGAGCATCGTGGCGAGGTACTCGTGCGTCAGCCCCATGTCGTCGTCGCCCAGCCGGTCGCGGCACATCAGGAGCCAGCGGGCCAACCGCTGCTCGACGCCCGCGACGGCGTTGAACAAAGCCGTCGAGGCGAGCTGGACCATGAAGGTGTGGACGTAGCGCGTCAGCACCAGCCGGACGGCCTCGTTGGCGCCCACGGCCCGGCCGAGGGAGCTCGCGCCGATGCGGAGCCCGCGGCCCGCGACCTGCATCTCCATCCGCCCCGGCGCCCGGTCGGCCCCGAGCACGGTCGCGACGGGCCCGAACCCTTCGCGCCCGACGAGGCCGGCCTCCGTCGATCGCCCGTCCGGCACCGACAGGATCACCGAGGCGACCCCTTCCTCGATGAAGTAAACCTCGCTGATCACCTCGTTCTGCTGGCACAGGACCGTGCCGCGGGGCAGGTGAACCGTCTCGAACTGCGGCGCGAGGCCGGCCAGAGCCGCGTCGGGCACGTGCAGCAGCAGGCGGTTGCGAAGGTCAGCCCGGTTGAACTGTGGCACGACCGTCCTGGTGTCGCGGGTGAGCCTCGTGCGAGCACAGAGGGCGCAAGGTGCGGCCTTTTGACTCCTTTCGCAAGCCGGCGCGCGCAAATCCCTTGTCGGACTGGAACAAAGGCTCCGCTGTTGTGGGCCTTCGGGCGGCGGGACGGTCCGGATCGGGCGTCACCGCGGCAGGCGGGTAGGCTGCGGCCACGCGGTCCAATCCGTTCCCCGTCGGCGCGTCCTTCCGCTCGCGGGGTCCCGCGGCCGCTTGATCCCGGGTGCGGCGGGCTGCACCGCGGACGCGGGCGCTAAAGCCGTCCGCGGGCGACTGCACGCCGTCGTCCGCCGGCTCGGGCAAGACGCCTCGACGCGGGGCGAGGCCGCCGGAGCACCCGGGGAGGCGCGGCGCCGGCGCGGGCCGATCGAGCGGCGACCGCCCGCGCGGCCTCAGTTCAGCGCTTCCTGCCGCGCCGCGGCCTCGACCTCGTCGGCGGGGGCGGGGAACACGCAGGTCGCCACGGTGCCCTCGCCGAGGGCCGAGTCGATCCGCACCTGGCCGCCGTGCAGCTCGACCAGCGCGCGGACGATCGACAGCCCCAGGCCCACGCCGCGGTGGCTCGACCCCGCCGTGTCCGTGTGGAAGCGGTCGAACACCCGGTCCAGCACCTCGGTCGCGATCCCGCGGCCCTGGTCGGTGACCTTGAACACGACCTCCTCGCCCCGGCGCAGGGCGGCCAGGGTCACGGTCTGGCCGGGCTGCGAGAAGCCGATCGCGTTGGACAGCAGGTTGAACAGGATCTGCCGGACGCGCTTGGCGTCCGCGCGGAACCGGCCGATCCCGTCCAGCGCCACGATCTGCAACGCCACCCCCGACTCGGACAGGCGGTCCGCCACGCCCTCGGCCGCCTCCCGCATGACCCGGGCGATGTCCACGGCGCCGAGCGACAGTTCCATCGCGCCCAGGTCGATCGTCGCCACGTCCAGGATGTCGTTGATGATGGCGAGGAGCGCGGCCGACGACCGCGTGATGTAGCCCGCGTATTCCTGCTGCTTGGGGTTGAGCGGCCCCACGCCCCCGTCGCCCAGGAGCTGGCTGAAGCCGATGATGTTGGTGAGCGGCGACCGCAGCTCGTAGGACACGTGGTGCGCGAAGGTGTTGCGCATCTCCTCCGCGTCGATCAGCGCCTGGTTGCGCTCTTCCAGCACGCGGGCGACGTTCACGCTGGCCGTGACGTTGGTGAAGGTCAGCAGCGTGGCGCCGTCCGGCAGCGGCACGGCCGCGGTGTCCAGCACCGTGCCGTCCACCCGGTTCAGGCGGCACTCCAAGCCGCGGCGCGCTTCCTCCAGCCCCGCCACGATGGCGCGCAGCCCGATCCAGTCGTCCGCGTCGGTGCAGAGCGGCAGGCACGCGCCCGCGATCTCGTCCACGTGCGGCTTCTCGGCGAGCGGCGCGGGGTCGAGGCGCCACGTGTCCGCGAAGGCGGAGTTGAACAGCTTGAGCCGCCCGTCGCTGCCGAACACCGCCACGCCCTCCTTGAGCGTGTCCAGCGTCTCGCCCTGCACGTGGATCAGGGCGTTGTACTGCGAGGCCAGGTGGTAGCGCTCGGTCACGTCGTCGAACAGGTAGGTGAGGCCGCCGTTGGGGTTTGGGTTGGTGACGACCCTGAGCGTGCGGCCACCCGGCAGGTACCAGGGCTGCTCGGCGGGCTCCACGGCCTGGTAGGCCGACAGCACGGCCGACTTCCAGGCGCGGTAATCCACCTGTTCGGGCAGGCGGCCCTCGGCGCGCAGCCGGTCCAGGATCTCGCCGTCCAGGGGCGCCCCGTCCAGGAAGGCCGCGTCGAGCGACCACAGGGTCCGGTAGGCGGCGTTGTAGAAGGTGAGCTTGCGGGTCCGGTCGAAGATCGCCACCGCGGTGGACAGCTGGTCCAGGGTGCGGGCGTGCGAGGCCATCTGCCGCTGGAGGTCGCCCTTGGCGGCTTCCAGCTCCGACAGGTCGATCGCGATGGCGGCCGAGCAGGTCTGCCCGGGAACGTCCACGACGTGCAGCAGGTGCCGCGCGCCCGCCACCACCGCCGAGGACCGCGCCACCCACGGCTTGCCGTCCCGGCGCGCGGCCTCGGCGGACGCGCGCGCGGACTGGTCCAGGAGGTCGAGGTTGCGGGTCACGGCGTCGGCGGCGCCGTTCGCCTCCACGGCTCGGGCGAAGGCCGTATTGACCCAGGCGAGCCTGCCGTCGGCGCCGCGCATCCAGGCCGGGTCGGGCAGCACGTCGAGCATGGCGCGCAGCGCCTCCAGCTCGTCCTGCGCCCGCCCGTGGCGGTCACGCAGCCGCGTCAGGTCCAGCCGGTCGCCCGACACGTCGCGGATGCGCAGGATCGCGCAGCCCCCGACCGCGCGCCCCTCGGCCGCCAGGTGACGCCCGCCGATGGTGGTGAGGCCCGTGCTGAACCCTTCGCCCCGCGCGCGGAGCCGGTCCACCATGCCGTCGAGCGCCTGGGCGCCGGCCGGGGGAAGCCAGCTGCCGAAACCCAGGATGCGCCGCGCGATGGGGTTGTCCGACACCAGCGACAGGTCGCCCTCGATCTCGGGGTCGCGGTCGGGCGAGCGCCACGCCACGATGATCTGCGGTTCGGCCGACAGCAGGATCTCGGCGCGCTCGGCCTTGGCGCGGGCGTCGGCCACGTCGGCCGCGAGCTGCCGCTCGCGCTCGGTCCAGCGCCGCCGTGCCGCCAGGTGGAGCAGGGCCGTGACCGTGGAGAACAGCACGAGGCCGAGCACGATCGACAGCCCTGCCGCGTCGCCGCGGTCGGACAGCGCGGTGCCGAACGGCGCGGCGAGCTCCTCGGCCCGCACCGGCACCGCCGCGAGGATCGCCGGCGCCACCCCCAGCCGGACGAGGCCGCGCCTCCCCAACCGCGCGCCAAACCCCTCCGATGCCTTTCGGCGCCGCCCCCAACCCATCCCAGCGAGCCCCCTCGGAGTCGCGCCGACACCCGGCCACGGCCGACGTCAGCGCGCGACCGTGAAGCTCTTGAGTGGTGCGACGCGTTGAACCGATTCGTCGGAGATTAGACAATCCGGCGCGGGGTGGAAGCCGGAACGCGTCCGCCAAGGGCGGTCGGGGGCGGGGGTGGCAGTCGTGCAACGCCCCGCCCCGTCCGAGCCTCAGTAGCGGTAGTGCTCGGGCTTGAACGGGCCCGCCTGCGGCAGGCCCAGGTAGGACGCCTGCGCGTCGGTCATCCTGGTGAGCTTGACGCCGATCTTGTCGAGGTGCAGCGCCGCGACCTTCTCGTCGAGGCTCTTGGGCAGCACGTAGACCTTGCGCTCGTAGCTTCCCTGCTTGGTCCACAGCTCGATCTGGGCGAGCGTCTGGTTGGTGAAGGAGGCCGACATCACGAAGGACGGATGGCCCGTGGCGTTGCCGAGGTTCACGAGCCGGCCCTCGCTGAGCAGGATCATGCGCTTGCCGCTGGGGAACTCGACCTCGTCCACCTGCGGCTTGATGTTGTGCCACTTGAAGTTGCGCAGGCCGGCCACCTGGATCTCGGAATCGAAGTGGCCGATGTTGCACACGATGGCGCGGTCCTTCATGGCGCGCATGTGGTCCACCGTGATCACGTCGACGTTGCCGGTCGCGGTCACGAAGATGTCGGCGCGGGGCGCCGCGTCCTCCATGGTGGTGACCTCGTAGCCTTCCATGGCGGCCTGGAGCGCGCAGATCGGGTCGACCTCGGACACCATGACGCGGCAGCCGGCGTTGCGGAGCGAGGCGGCCGAGCCCTTGCCCACGTCCCCGAACCCCGCGATCATGGCGACCTTGCCCGCCATCATCACGTCGGTGCCGCGGCGGATGCCGTCCACCAGGCTCTCGCGGCAGCCGTACAGGTTGTCGAACTTGCTCTTGGTGACCGAGTCGTTGACGTTGATGGCGGGGAACAGCAGGCGGCCTTCCTTGGCCATCACGTAGAGGCGGTGGACGCCCGTGGTGGTTTCCTCCGTCACGCCCTTGATGGCGCGGCCCACGCGCCCGTACCAGCCGTGGTCGGTGGCGAGCCGCGCCTTGATGGCCGCGAACAGCACCTCCTCCTCCTCGTTGGTGGCGCCGTCCAGGAAGCCCGTGTCGCCGCCCTCGGCGCGGATCCCTAAGTGGATCAGCAGGGTGGCGTCGCCGCCGTCGTCCAGGATCATGTTGGGCGTGCCGCCGTCCGCCCACTCGAAGATGCGGTGCGTGTAGTCCCAATAGTCCTTCAGGCTCTCGCCCTTGATCGCGAACACCGGCGTGCCGGCGGCCGCGATGGCGGCGGCCGCGTGGTCCTGCGTCGAGTAGATGTTGCAGGACGCCCAGCGGACGTCGGCGCCGAGCGCCTTCAGCGTCTCGATCAGCACGGCCGTCTGGATCGTCATGTGCAGCGAGCCCGCGATGCGCGCGCCCTTGAGCGGCTGCGCCCCGCCGAACTCGGCGCGCACGGCCATCAGGCCCGGCATCTCGGTTTCGGCGATGGCGATCTCCTTGCGGCCCCAGTCGGCGAGCTTGATGTCGGCGACGGCGTACTGCGACGGGTCGAGGGCGGGCATGGCGTGGTCCTGGCTGGTGTCGGTGCGGCTCTCCTATCAGCCGCGGCCGAACTGCGCAATAAACATATGTCCAAGTCTTTATATCTGCGCCGCTGCCGGAACGGCACGATCCTTGCCGACCGGGGCGCGAGGCCCGCGTCGGACTCCGGACAGTTGCAACCGGCGTTGAATCCCTGTTCGATGCGCCCGCCCGCCGGGCGTGTCGCGCCCGCCGGCTGGATGGGTTCATCGGGAGGAGTTGGAATGGGTCGCGCTGGAATCCTCACGCTCGCGGCGCTGCTGCTGGCCGGCACCGCGGCCCAGGCCAAGACGCTGGTCTACTGCGCGGAAGGCTCGCCCGAGAATTTCACGCCCGCCCTCAACACCACCGGCACCAGCCTGGACGCGGCGCGCCCCGTGTTCGACCAGCTGGTCGAGTTCGAGCGCGGCACCATCAACGTGAAGCCGGGCCTCGCGGAAAGCTGGACGATCAGCCCCGACGGCAAGACGATCACGTTCAAGCTGCGCCGCAGCGTCAAGTTCGGCTCCACCAAGGAGTTCAAGCCGACGCGCGACTTCGACGCCGACGACGTCCTGTTCTCGTTCGAGCGCCAGTTCGACGAGCACAACCCCTACCACACCGTGTCCGGGGGCAAGTTCGACTACTACAGCGACATGGACATGCCGACCCTCCTGAAGGGTCTGGCCAAGACCGACGACTCCACCGTCGTGATGACGCTGAGCGAGCCCAACGTCGCGATCCTGGCCAACCTCGCCATGGACTTCGCCTCGATCCACTCCAAGGAATACGCGGACTTCCTGCTCAAGAAGGGCAAGCCCGAGCAGTTCGACCAGGTGCCGGTCGGCACCGGCCCCTTCCTGTTCCAGAGCTATCAGAAGGACGCGGTGATCCGCTTCAAGGCGAACCCCGCCTACTGGGGCGGCAAGCCCGCCATCGACGACCTCGTTTACGCGATCACGCCCGACCCGACGGCCCGCGTGTCCAAGCTGAAGGCGGGCGAGTGCCAGGTGGTGCCCTTCCCACGGCCCGCCGACGTGCCCGAGCTGCAGGGGAACCCCGACCTCAACGTCCTCTCGCAGCCCGGGCTCAACATCGGCTACCTGTCGTTCAACGTGACCAAGCCGCCCTTCGACAAGAAGGAGGTCCGCCAGGCGCTCAGCCTGGCGATCGACCGCAAGGCGATCCTGGCGGAGGTCTACGGCCCCGCGGGCCAGATGGCCAAGAACCTGATCCCGCCCACGCTCTGGGCCTACAACGACGCGGTGGTGGACTACCCCTACGATCCCGAGAAGGCCAAGGCCATGCTCAAGGATGCGGGCGTCGCGGGCCCGCTGAACATCGACCTGTGGTACATGCCGGTGCAGCGCCCCTACAACCCGAACGGCAAGCGCATGGCCGAGATGATGCAGGCGGACCTCGCCAAGGTCGGCGTCAACGCCCGCCTCGTCACCTACGAGTGGGGCGAGTACCGCAAGCGCATCCAGAACGGCGAGGCCACCGCGGCCCTGTTCGGCTGGACCGGCGACAACGGCGACCCGGACAACTTCTTCTTCTTCCTGGGCTGCGTGAACGGCACGCCCGCCGCCAGCAACATCGGCAAGTGGTGCAACTCGAAGTTCAACGCCGACCTCGCCGAGGCCCGGCAGGTCCCGGACGAGGCCAAGCGCAAGGCGATCTACGGCGAGATGCAGCAGATCGAGCACGACGACGAACCGGTGCTCAACATCGCCCACTCGCTGGTCTACGAGCCGGTCAGCAAGCAGGTGGTGGGCTTCAAGATGAGCCCGCTCAGCCGGCAGCAGTTCGACGGCGTGGACCTGAAATAGCAACGGACGACGGGCGGGGGCGGCCACGGCCGTCCCCGTCGGGGAACACAAGACGCATGATCATGCCCGAGGAGATGGTCGCGCCCGCACGCCGGGTCACGGTGGCCCTCGCGTCATCGGCATCCCGCGCCGTCCGGCCTGCCCCCCTCCACCGAAGCCGCTGACGCGATGCTCCGCTTCCTCATCAAGCGCGTCGCGCTGACCGTGCCCACCTTCCTGGCGCTGATGTTCGTGACCTTCTTCGCGATCCGCCTGGTGCCGGGCGATCCGGTGGAGGTGCGGGTGGGCGAGCACGGCATCTCGCCCGAGCGGCTGGAGATGTTCCGCCACCAGCTCGGCCTCGACCAGCCGGTGTGGAAGCAGTTTTTGGATTACGTCGGGCACCTGGCCCGGGGCGACTTCGGGACCTCGCTGTCGACCAGCAACGGCGTGCTGGGCGAGTTCCTGACCCTGTTCCCCGCCACGATCGAGCTGTCGCTCACCGCGATGCTGCTCGCGATCCTGCTCGGCCTCCCGATGGGGGTGGCGGCGGCCGTCAAGCGCGGGAGCTGGTACGACCAGGTGCTGATGGCGCTGTCGGTCGCGGGCTACTCCATGCCGATCTTCTGGTGGGGGCTGCTGCTCATCATGCTGGTGGCGGAGCGCTGGGGGCTGCTGCCGGTGGGCGGCCGCATCGACCTGATCCGCTTCGACTACGACACACCCACGGGCTTCATGCTGATCGACTCGCTCCTGTCGGGCGAGCCGGGCGCCTTCACGGACGCCGTGCGGCACCTGATCCTGCCCGCGGTCGTGCTCGGCACCATCCCGCTCGCGGTGGTGGCGCGCATGACGCGCTCGTCCATGCTGGAGGTGCTGGGCGACGACTACGTGCGCACCGCCCGCGCCAAGGGCCTGAGCCCGCTGCGCGTGGTGGGCGTCCACGCGCTCCGCAACGCCCTGATCCCCGTCACCACCGTGATCGGGCTGATGACGGGGTCGCTGCTGGCGGGCGCGGTGCTGACCGAGACCATCTTCTCCTGGCCGGGCGTCGGCCACTACCTGATCGACGCGATCTCGCGGCGCGACTACCCCGCCCTGCAGGGCGGGGTTCTGCTCGTCTCGGTGGTGGTCATCCTGGTCAACCTCCTGGTCGACCTCACCTACGGGGCCATCAACCCGAGGATCCGGCATTGAGCGCGGACCTCGCTTCCGCGATCCCCACGGGCGTCGCGCCCGCACCCGCCGGCGCCCCTCCCAGGCCGCTCCACGCCTTCTGGCTCTCGTTCCGCGAGAACAAGGGCGCCGTGGTCGGCCTGATCGTGGTGGCCCTGGTGGTGGCGCTCGCGCTGCTCGCCCCCCTCGTCGCGCCGTTCCCGCCCGCGGAACAGTTCCGCGAGGCCGTGAAAGCCCCGCCCGTGTGGGCCGGCGGCTCGTGGCACTTCCCCTTCGGCACCGACGGGGTCGGCCGGGACATGCTGTCCAGGCTGATCTACGGGGCCCGCATCTCGCTGCTGATCGGCACCGCGGTGATGGGCGTGTCCTTCGTGCTGGGGGTGGTGCTGGGGCTCGCCTGCGCGTTCTACGGCTCGGTGGTCGACGTGCTGGTCACGCGCGTGATGGACCTCATCATGTCGATCCCCGACCTGGTGCTGGCGATCCTGGCGGTGGCGGTGCTGGGCCCGAGCCTCGCCAACACCATCGTGGCGGTGACGATCGTCTTCCTGCCGCGCTACGTGCGCCTGGTGCGCGCGTCCGCCCTGGGGGAGCTGGACAAGGACTACGTGACGGCCGCGCGGGTCGCGGGCGTGGGGCCGCTGCGGCTGATGGCCGTGACCGTGCTGCCCAACTGCCTCGCACCCCTGATCGTGCAGGCCGCGCTCGGCCTGTCGGACGCGATCCTGGAGGCCGCGGCGCTGGGCTTCCTCGGCCTGGGCGCCCAACCCCCCACGCCCGAGTGGGGCGCGATGCTCGCCGACTCGCGCGAGTTCATCCGCTCCGACCCCTGGATCGTGACCCTGCCGGGCCTGGCGATCCTGATCACGGTGGTGGCCATCAACCTGCTGGGCGACGGGCTGCGCGACGCCTTCGACCCGAAGATGCGGCGGGGGTGATGGGCGGAGGTTCCGGTGGCTTCTGGACCAACGCTGCATTCTGGGCCGCGGCGATCGCGCTGCTCACGTTTGTCCTGAGCAAAGTGTACGACGTCGTTCTGCGGCGCTACGATTACTGGGACGGTCGAAACGCCTCCGTTGTGCGCTTCCGCACCGACATGAAGCTCCGCCGGGACGACCTTCTATCCAAGCGGCAGTCCTACAACGATCCTGGCTACCGGCAGCGGATCGTCAGCCTCATCGACCAGCATGCGGCGCAGGGCAGGCCGTTCAGGCTGTACGGTGTGGAAGTCTCGGATACCAAGGTTCAGGATGAGATCAGCGGGTACTTGGCAACTTTCCCGGAGCAGTCCCAGGGGATGATCAGACAAGCCATCCTTCGAGACCGGCAGATGGTTGCCCTTTATCATATGATGACAACCGACGCCTTTGAGCGCCTGAATGCCGAGCGCCAGATTGAAGCTTTCGACCGCTGGCTGTCCAGCGTCAACGATTTGGTCGAGAGCCTTGAGGCTCTCGCGATCGACATGACCGCCTGGGCACCGAAACGGCCCGGCAGACTCGCCAAACTCCTCAGAGTGTCAAAGGCAGAATGATGGGTCCCATGGCGCTCTCCCGGTGTCACTCCGTATATACGACCTTCCCGTCCTTTCTCAAACGTCCATGACCCTCCTTAACGTCCGCAACCTGACGGTCCGCTTCGCGACCCGCTCCGGCGCCTTCACGGCGGTCGACGGCGTCGACCTGTCCGTCGCGCCCGACGAGGTCCTGGCGATCGTGGGCGAGTCGGGCTCGGGCAAGTCGGTCGCCATGCTGGCCGTGATGGGCCTGCTGCCCTGGACCGCCACGGTGACGGCCGACCGCATGAGCCTCATGGGTCACGACCTCCGGCAGCTCCGGCCCAGGGCCCGCCGCGCGCTGGTCGGCCGCGACATGGCGATGATCTTCCAGGAGCCGATGTCGTCGCTGAACCCGTGCTTCACCGTGGGGTTCCAGATCCGCGAGGCCTTAGCGGCCCACCTCGACCTCGGCCGCCGCGCCCGGCAGGCCCGCGCCGTGGACCTGCTCGCCCAGGTCGGCATCCCCGAGCCCGAGCGGCGCCTGCGCATGTTCCCCCACCAGCTGTCCGGCGGCATGAGCCAGCGCGTGATGATCGCCATGGCGATCGCCTGCCGCCCGAAGCTGCTGATCGCCGACGAGCCCACCACGGCGCTCGACGTCACCATCCAGGCCCAGATCCTGGACCTGCTGCTGGCGCTCAGGCGCGACACCGGCATGGGGCTCGTGCTGATCACCCACGACATGGGCGTGGTGGCCGAGACCGCGGACCGCGTGGTGGTGCAGTACGCGGGCCGGCAGGTCGAGACCAACCCCACCGCGGCGCTGTTCGCCGACCGCCACCACCCCTACACGGAGGCGCTGCTCGCGGCGCTGCCCGAGCGCACGGCGGCGGGCGAGCGCCTGCCCGCCATCCCGGGCGTCGTGCCGGGGCAGTTCGACCGGCCCGCGGGCTGCGCCTTCTCGCCCCGCTGCCGCTTCGTGTTCGACGCCTGCCACGCGGTGCCGCCCCGGCCGGCCCCGCCCGCGCTCGGC
>CAXTDZ010000081.1:0-18743 GCA_964243035.1 uncultured Lichenihabitans sp. | reverse complement strand
GAAGTCCGTCACGGACGACTACATCATCAGCCTGGAGGACGGGCGGAAGTTCAAGTCCATGAAGCGCTACCTGGCCGGGCTCGGCATGACGCCCGACCAGTACCGGCAGAAGTGGAGCCTGCCGCGCGACTACCCGATGGTGGCGCCCGGCTACGCGGCCAAGCGCAGCGAGCTCGCCAAGGCCGTGGGCCTCGGCCGCAAGCAGGACGCGGCGGCCAGCAAGGCCGAGACGGCCGTGGAGGACGAGGTGGTGGCGCCCGCCGAGGTCGAGGCGGAGGCGGCTCCCGAGACGCCCTCGCGCGAGGATGACGCGCCCGCCGCCGCGCCCAAGCGGCGCGGGCGCGCCGTGAAGAAGGCCGCCTGACACCCCACGGGGGGAAGTCCGCGCGGGCTCGGCGAGCCCGGTCAAGACGAAAGACTTGCCGACCTCTTCACCTTAGGGGGTCGGCAATAATCGCGCTTGCGCAGCATCGCCGGTTGAAGACCGCGCCAGCTCCGTCGCGAGTCCGACGCCGCGGCTCGGCACCGAGCTTGTTCGACCGAAGCGGCGCGCCTTGCGATTAAAGTGCCGTGCGGCTCCGGCCCCCTCAGACCACCGCGTGAACCCAGCCGAACGGGTCGGGTGCGAGGCCGCGCTGGAGGTCGGTCAAGGCGGTTCGCAGGCGCTTGGTGGTGCTCCCCGCACCCTCGCCACCGCCGATCGTGAACGATCCGTCCGCCGTCCGCACGGCCCCGATGGGCGTGATCACGGCGGCCGTGCCGCAGGCGAAGCATTCCCGCAGGCGCCCGCTGGCGGCGTCGGCGCGCCACTGGTCCAAGGTGTAGGGTTCTTCCCGGACCGCGAGGCCCTCCCGGCGCGCCATGGCGATCACCGAGTCGCGGGTGATGCCGGGCAGGATGGTGCCGAGCGGCGGGGTCGCGAGCGACCCGTCGTCGAACACGAAGAACACGTTCATGCCGCCCAGCTCCTCGACCCAGCGGCGCTCCGCCGCGTCGAGGTAGACGACCTGGTCGCAGCCGTTCCGGTAGGCCTCGGCCTGGGCCGCGAGCCCTCCCGCGTAGTTGCCGCCGCACTTGGCGGCACCGGTGCCGCCGGGCGCCGCGCGGCTGTAGTCCTGGGACACCCACACCGTCACGGTCTCGGCGGCGCCCTTGAAATAGTTGCCGACCGGCGAGGCGATCAGGATGTAGAGGTACTCCGCGGACGGCCGCACGCCCAGGAAGGCCTCGCTCGCGAACATGAAGGGCCGCAGGTAGAGGCTGCCGCCCGCCGCCGTCGGGACCCAGTCGCGGTCGACCGCGATCAACTGCCGGATCGAGCCGATGAACAGGGCCTCGGGCAGCACCGGCATCGCCATGCGCTCGGCCGAGGCCGCGAAGCGCCGGGCATTGGCCTCGGGCCGGAACAGCGACACGCCGCCGTTGCCGGTGGCGTAGGCCTTCATGCCCTCGAAGATCTCCTGCGCGTAGTGGAGCACGGCCGAGGCCGGGTCCATCGGGATGGGCGCGCGGGCCTCGACCCGGGGGTCGTGCCAGCCGCGCCCCTCCGTGTAGTTGATCACCGCCATGTGGTCGGTGAACACGCGGCCGAAGACGGGGTTGGTCAGCAGGTCGGCCCGCCGCTCGGCCGCCGTGGGCGAGGGGTGGGTCCTGACCGCGAAGGAGAGAGGGTCGGGGTCGGTCACTGCGGGCGACATCAACAACTCCGTTCTGCAGAGGGGGATCGCGACCCGGCCGGTGCGGCGCCGGGCTCGCCGCGTGCCCTCGCCGGGCGGAGGCGCGGCCCCCATTGTCCCGTTTCAGGGCCATCCCCGTCTTGTGCCCAGCCGGTCACGCGGACGCAAGGCCGCGCGAGACCTCCGGGGTTGGACCGAATCCTGCTCGGCCCCTCCCCGGAAAGCCGACCGGACCCCACCCATGACCGACCCGACCATCGACCTCGCCGACCTCACCATCGACCGCGTGCAGCACGGGTTGGCGACCGGCGCCTTCACGGCCGAGGCGCTCGCGCGCGCCTGCTTCGCGCGCATCGAGGCCCTGAACCCGCGCCTGAACGCCCTCATCTTCCTCAACCCCGCGGCGCTGGAGGACGCGCGCGCCCTTGACCGGCGCCGCGCCGCGGGCGAGGCGCTGGGGCCGCTCGCGGGCGTGCCGGTCGTGATCAAGGACCCGATGGACATGGTGGGTTTCCCCACCACGGGCGGATGGTGGCTGCTGCACGGCCCGTCGGGCGGCACCGACCTCCTGCCCGCCACCGACGCGCCCGTGGTGGCGCGGATGCGGGCGGCGGGCTGCATCCTGCTGGGCAAGACCAACGTGCCGGTGCTGAGCCACAGCGGCACCAACGCCAACGACTCCTGGGCGGGGCCGACCCTCAACGCCGTGGTGCCCGATCGGGCGCCGGGCGCGAGCAGCGCCGGGACCGCCACCGCGGTCGCCTCCGCCATGGCGGTGGTGGGGCTCGCGGAGGAGACCGGCGGGTCCATCCAGAACCCCGCCTCCGCGCAGGGGCTGGTCGGCATCAAGCCCACGATGGGGCTGGTGCCCAACGCGGGCGTGCTGCCGCTGTCGGGCAACCGCGACGTGGTGGGCCCGATCGCCCGCTGCGTGCGCGACGCGGCGCTCACCCTGGACGCGCTCGCGGGCTACTCGGGCGAGGACCCGAAGACGATCGCGGGCGTGGGGAACCGGCCGCCGGGCGGCTACGCGTCCAGGCTCGCGCCCGACGCGTTGCGCGGCAAGCGCCTGGGGCTCTACGGCCCCGGCTGGCGCGACCAGCCCCTGTCGGCCGACGCGGAAGCCCTCTACGCGCGCGCCCGGGGCGAGTTGGAGGCGCAGGGCGCGACCCTGGTGGACGACCCCTTCGCGAGGTCCGGCTTCGCGGAGTTGCGCCGGACAATCGGCGACGCGCCCGGCTTCGACGCGCGGGGGCTGGAGTCGGTCCCCCACGACCTGCACCGCTACCTCCAGCGGCTGGGGCCTGACGCGGCGTTGAAGAGCTTCGCGGATTTCCGGCGCGCCACCGCCGCGGAGGACGTGTTCGGGCCCGAGGGCCGCATGCGGCACATGGTGGAGCTGCCGCAGTTCGGGCCCTGCCTCGCCGACCCGGAGCGGCCGCCGGACCTCTCCGAGTTCATGGCCGCCAAGGAGGCCTACCTGCACCTGTTCGACGCCGTGATGACGCGCGCGGGCCTCGACGCCCTGGTGTTCCCGCAGATGCGCGGGGAGGTGCCACCGCTGCGCGGGCCCGACCCGATCCGCGAGACGACCGTCAGCGAGATCAACATCGCGGGGCTGCCGGGCGTCACGGTGCCGGCGGGCTTCTACGCCTCGGGCGCGCCCTTCAACCTGATCCTCGTTGGGCGGCTGTGGAGCGAGGCGGCGCTTCTCGGGTTCGCCTACGCCTACGAGCAGGCGACGCGCTACTGGAAATCCCCTCCCCTGGGATAGCCGGGGGCTACTCCATGTTGGTGTGGTTGGCCCGCATGGTTTCGGCCGAGACGCCGAGCACGGCTTTGAGCTTCAGCACCATGACTTCGAACAGCACGAACAGCGCGCCTTCGTAGACCGAGCCCATCGGCAGGACGGCGCGGTCCGCTCCCCGGTCGTCGGCCATGGTCTGGGCGGGCAGAACAAGGACCTGGTCGGCCAGGCGCGGCACCCGACCTTCCGGTTGCGCCGTGATTGCGAGCACGGTTGCACCGGCTGCTCTGGCTACCTCCGCCAAAGCCACCGCCGTGGAGATCTCGCCGGGCCCGACGGTGAGCAGGAACAGGTCGCCCGACGCAAGCGCGGGCGTGGTCATGTCGCCCACCACCGACGCTCGGCGGCCGAGGTGGAACAGGCGCATGGCGAAGCCGCGGATCTGCAGGCCTTCGCGCCCACCGCCGAAGACGCACACGTGGCGTGCCGCTGCAATGCTGCTGACGGCCCGGTCCACGGACGCGTCGTCGATACGGTCGAACACGGCGCCGAGTTCGGCCAGGGCGCGCGCGTAGAGGGTCGGCCCCGCCATCACTCGACCCCCATCACGAGGCCCTCGATGTCGTGCTTCTGGGTGATCGGCACCAGCTCGGCCACGGTGCGGCAGACGAGATGGTCCCTGACCGCCTGCGGAAGGGCCGCGAAGTAGTCGGGCGTCACGGTCATGTCGTGCAGCGCCGCGTGGCCCGCGCCCGGCGCGTCGACGCCCAGCACCAGCACGGGGCGGCAGACGGGCGAGGCGTGGGCCGTGCCGCGGTGCATGGTCAAGGCGGAGCGGCAGGAGATGTCGCCCGCGGACGGGGACTTGCGGACGGCGCGCTCCGCGTAGCGGGACCACCCGGCCCGGTCGGGGAACATCTCGTGCGGCCAGTCGCGGCCGTCGTCCCATTGCGTGCCGGGCGCCACCTCGAAGGGGCCCATGTCGGGGGTCACGTCCACGCCCGTCAGGTTGAAGGCGAGCGAGGTGATGCGCTTGTCGCGCCAGGAGTCCGGGGGCGAGGGGAAGTCGCGGTGCCAGGGCTGGGTTTTGGCGCCCTGGAAGGGCGTGTCGAACCCCACCTCGACGATCTGGTAGTCGGGCCCGAGCACGGCCTCGCACATCCCCGTCACCCAGGGGTGGGTCACGAGGTCCACGAAGCCGCGGAGGTCCTGCGGGTGGATCTCGACGTACCAGCGCCGCGGCCCGCGGCCGACGGCGCCGCCCGGGCGCTGGATGGCGCTCCAGAAGGCCGTCATGATGTCCTCGCGCATGGCTTCCGCCCAGTCGCGCGGGAAGGCGCCCTTCCGGCCCACGATGCCGTCGCGGTGGAGGGTGTCGAGGTCGGCGGTCAGGTCGAGGTCGCTTGCCATCGTGGTCTCCCGTGCCCTGCCCCGCGGAGGGGCGCCCTACGCCGGCGCGGTGCGCGCCAGCCTGCTCTGGAGGATCACGACAACCAGCAGGAAGGCGCCGCGCACCACCGACTGCCAGTAGGCCGACAGGCTGATCCAGCCCATGCCGTTCTCGAAGTTGAGGATGGTGAAGATGAGGCCGAGCAGCAGCACGCCCGCGAGCGTCGTCATCACCGACCCCTTGCCGCCCGTGAGCAGGGTGCCGCCCACCACCACGGAGGCGATGGCGAACAGTTCCCAGCCCACGCCCTCGATGGGCTGGCCGGCGCCGAACTGCGCGGCCAGGATCACGCCCGCGAGCCCCGCGAGCCCGCCCGAGACCAGGTAAACCAGGAACACGATCCGGTCGGTGGGCAGGCCCATCAGCCGCGAGGCTTCCTCGCCGCCGCCCACAGCCAGCACGTGCCGGCCGAAGGGCCGCGCGTTCAGCGCCACCGAGCCCACGACGTAGGCGAGAAGCGCGATCCAGGCCGGGGTGGGGAAGTTGAACAGCAGCCCGAGCGCGCCGCCGAGCCACCCTGCCCCGTCGGCGTCGACCCAGTCCGGCTTCAAGAAGCTCAGCAAGTTGCCCTGCCCCAGCGCCGTGAAGCCCGTGTCGTAGGACACCGACACCGACTGGTTGTTGGCGAGCAGCAGCCCGGTGCCGGAGGCCGCCAGCATCACGGCGAGCGTGGCGATGAAGGGCAGGATCTTGAGCCGCGTGATGATGAGGCCGCTGAGCGTGCCCGCCGCGAGCCCCGCCCCCACGCCGCCCAGCAGGCCGGGCAGCAGCCCGTAGGGGCTGAGATAGGCCGACACCACGCTCGACATGGCCGCGACCGAGCCCACCGACAGGTCGATGCCCCCCGTCATGATGACGAAGCACATGCCCAGGCCGACGAGCGCGAACATGGAATTGTAGCGCAGCACGGTCAGCACGTTGTAGCTGCCCAGGAAACCGTCGTAGCGCAGCGCCCCGAAGGCGATCAGCAGCGCCAGCGCCGCCACCACCCCGATCCCCGCGCCCGAAACGCGCCGCGTCGCCTTCATGCCCCTCGCCCTCACGCCCGCCCCTGCCTTTGCAGCCACACCGCCAGCACGATCAGCGCCGCCTTGGCGATCAGGGCGGCGGCGTCCGGCACGCCGTTGGCGAGCAGCGTGTAGCGGACGAGCTGGATGATGAGCGCGCCGATCAGCGTGCCCGTGATGGTGGCGCGGCCGCCCGACAGCAGCGTGCCGCCCACCGCCACCGCCGCGATGGCGTCGAGCTCGGCCCCCATGCCGATCAGGTTGGCGTCGGCGGCCGAGTTCATGGCGATGACGATCAGGCCCGCCACGCCGCTGCACAGGCCCGAGATGACGTAGACGAGCCGCTTGACGCGTTTCACCGGCACGCCGGCCAGCCGCGCCGCGGCCTCGTTGCCGCCCACCGCCAGCACCTGCCGGCCGAACACGGTGCGGCGCAGCGCCCAGGCCGCGGCCGCCACGACCGCCAGCATGATCCACACCTGGAACGGGATGCCCCCCACGTGGCCGAGCGCGATGGCCTGGAACTCCGGCGCCTTGAACACCTGGAGGTCGCCGTTGGTCCACACCTGGGCGATGCCGCGCCCCGCGATGAACAGGATCAGCGTCGCGATGATGGGCTGGATGCGGAAGGACGACACCAGCCAGCCGTTGAACAGGCCGAACAGCCCCGCCACCCCCACCGGCACCACGATGGCGAGCGCGATGTTGACGTAGAGGTTGCCGCCATGGGTGAGCGCGCCGGTGAAGAAGCCCGGCGCCAGCGCGCCGGAGATCGCCATCAGCGAGCCTACCGACAGGTCGATGCCGCCCGTGGCGATCACCAGCGTCATGCCGACGCCCACGATCACGATGGTGCAGATCTGGGTGAGGTTGACCGACAGCGTCTGCAGGCTCGCGAAATGGGGCGTGACCGCGAGGTTGAGCAGGATCAGCAGCGCCAGCGCGATCAGCGCCCCGAAGCGCCGCGCCGCCATGTCGAGGCGCAGGCGGCGACCCGTGCGGGGCGCGCCCTCGGCCGCGGAAGCCAGAACCGCCGGGGTGCCGCGCTCGGCGTCGACGCTCACGCGGCGGCTCCCTGCGCGGGGCGGCCGTGCGCCATGGCCTCCATCAGCGCGGCCTCGCTCGCGCCCGCGCGGTCGAAGCTCGTCACCGTGCGGCCGTCGCGCAGCACGAAGGTCCGGTCGGCGCCTTCCACGATCTCCTCGATCTCGGACGAGATCATGAGCACCCCCAGGCCGTCGTCGGCGAGCGCGCGGATCAGCTTCTGGATCTCAGCCTTGGCGCCCACGTCGATGCCGCGGGTGGGCTCGTCGAAGATCAGCAGCTTGGGGTTCATGCAGAGCCAGCGGGCGAGCAGCACCTTCTGCTGGTTGCCGCCCGACAGTTCCCGGATCGGCTGCTCGGGGTTGGCGCATTTGATGCCGATGCCGGCGATGAAGCGGGACACGACGGCGCGCTGGCGCGCCTCGTCCACGATGCCGGAGCGCGCGAGCGCGGGCAGCAGCGCCAGCGTCATGTTCTCGCGCACCGACATGCCCGGCACGATGCCCTCCAGCTTCCGGTCCTCCGAGCAGAACCCGAGCCCCGCGCGGATCGCCTCGTGCGGCTCCGCGAACTGGACCAGCTGGCCCTCGAAGCGGATCGCGCCGCCCCCGCGCACGTCGGCCCCGAACACCGCGCGCGCCACCTCCGTGCGGCCCGAGCCCAGGAGGCCCGCGAGCCCCACGATCTCGCCCCGCCGCACCCGGAGGGAGGCGTCGGCCACGCGGCGGCCGGCCGACAGGTGCTCCACCGCGAGCACCTCCCCGCCCGCCTCGTGCGCCGCGGCCGAGAAGGCGGTCGCGCCCTCCCTGCGGACCTCGGCGAGGTCGCGGCCCAGCATGGTGGCGACGAGCTGCAATTTGCTCATCTCGGCCAGCGGGGCCACGGCCACGGTGCGGCCGTCGCGCATCACGGTCACGCGGTCGCACACCTCGTAGAGCTCGTCGAGCTTGTGGCTCACGAAGACCACCGCCACGCCCTGCGCCTTGAGGCGGCGGATGGTGGCGAACAGGACCTGGACCTCGCGCTCGTCCAGCGAGGAGGTGGACTCGTCCATGATGACGAGCCTGGCGTTGAACGACACCGCGCGGGCGATCGCGACCATCTGCTGGACCGCGGTGGAATAGTGGCCGAGCGGGGCGTGGACGTCGACGTCGACGGCGAACTCCGCCAGCACCGCCCTCGCCCCCGCCTCCATCCGGCGCCAGGCCAGGAAGCCCAGGGGTCCGCGGATCTCCCGGCCGAGGTAGATGTTCTCCAGCACGGACCTGAACGGGATGAGGTTGATCTCCTGGAAGATCGTGCTGATGCCGCCGCGCTGCGCGTCCTGCGGCGAGGTGGCGCCCCAGGGCCGGCCGTCGAAGGTCACGGTGCCGGCGTCGCGCGCCACGAAGCCGTTCAGCACCTTGATCATGGTGGACTTGCCGGCGCCGTTCTGGCCGATCAGCGCCATCACCTCGCCGGGCCTGACGTCCAGGCTCGCGCCGACGAGCGCGGGTGCCGCGCCGAAGCGCTTGTCGATGCCGCGCATGTCGAGGAGAAGCTCGGCTGGCATGGCCCGTTCGTGATCCTCTTAATGCGAACTTGCCGACGTGGTCCTGCTGCCCCCGTTCGGGCTATCGCCTTCACGCATCTCCGGCTTCTGCGGTTTGCCCTTCTCCCGCCTCGGGCGGGAGAAGGTGGCCGACAGGCCGGATGAGGGTGGGGCCTCGCTTCGTGCAGGACCCCTCATCCGCCCTGCCGGGCACCTTCTCCCCGCGAAGCGGGGCGAAGGGCATCATCGGCAGCAGGGCGGATCATGTCGTCCAGGACCGCTGCTCAGAACGCCTCGGGCAGGTAGGTGGAGATGTTGTCCTTGGTGAACAGCCGGTCGGTGTTGACGACCCATTCGGGGATCGGCTTGCCGTCCGCGTAGTCCACGATGGACTGGAACGCCTTGGGGCCGAAGTGCGGGTTGCACTCCACCAGCACCGCGATCTGGCCGTCCGCGACGGCCTGGGCCGCGTCCTTGGTGCCGTCGATCGAGGCGATCATGATGTCCTTGCCGGGCGTCTTGCCCGCGGCCTGCATGGCCGCGATGGCGCCCATCGACATCTCGTCGTTGTGCCCGTAGAGCGCGGTCGCGTCCGGATGCGCCTGGTAGAGCGTCTCGAACACCTGCCGGCCCTTGTCGCGGGCGAAGTCGCCCGATTGCGAGGCCACGACCACCATGCCGGGATACTTTGAGATCGCGTCCTTGAACCCCTTCATGCGGTCGTTGGCGGGCGAGGAGCCGACCGTGCCCTGCAGCTCGATGATCTTGGCGTTGCCGCCCAGCATCTTGGCAAAGGTGTCGCCCGCCATGTTGCCTTCCTTGACGAAGTCCGAGCCGATGAAGGCCACGTAGTCGCGGCCCGCCTTGGCCATGGTGGCGTCGACGCTGCGGTCGATGCAGAACAGCGGGATGCCGGCCTGCTTGGCCTCCATCACGGCCGGGATGAGCGGCTTCTCCTCGCGGGGGGCGAGCAGGATGACGTCCACGCGCTGCGCGATCATCGAGCGCACGTCGGAGACCTGCTTGGCGGCGGAGCCCGCGGCGTCGGTGTAGACGAGCTGCCAGCCGCGCTTCTGGGCCTCGTCCTTCATGCTGGCGGTCTGGGCCAGGCGCCACGGGTTGTTGCTCTCGGTCTGGGCGAAGCCGACCTTGTACTTGTCCTTCTTCTTGAGCGTGGGCAGGCCCGCCGCGAAGGCGAGGTCCCCGAAGGCCGAAGCGGCGGCGGTCCCGGCCGCGAGCGACAGCAGCGATCGGCGCGTGATGATCATGATTTCCCCTCCCCGTGGTGACCCCGCGCGGCACGAACGGCCGCGCGTCGAGCGCCGGTTGCGGCCCGGCGTCGCCGCAGTATGAGCACAAGGCCGCGCGGGTGGAAACAGAAAAGTCAGTTGATTGTGACGCCGGTCACGCGTCCGGGAAGGCGCGCAGGAACTCAGCCTCGGTCGCGTAGGCCTTCTGGGTGCCGCGCCGGGTGATCGAGTCCGCCGCGTAGCGGGCCGCCTTGCGCAGCGCGGCGCGCAGGTCGAAGCCTGCCACCGTGTAGCGCGCGAAGCTGCCGATGAAGGCGTCGCCGGCGCCCGTCGTGTCGACGGGTGCCACGGACACCGGATCGATCCGCGCGACCTCGCCGGCGGTGACGAGCAGCGCGCCCCGCGACCCCATGGTGACGACCACGGTCTCGACCCCCTTGGCGATGAGGGTGCGGGCCGCCGTCGCGATCTCGTCGGTCCCCTCCACCGGCAGGCCGGTCAGGATGGCGAGCTCGGTCTCGTTGGGCACCAGGAAGGTCGCGTGCCGGATGCGCTCGGGATCGAGGTCGGGCAGCGCCGGGGCGGGGTTGAGCAGCGTGCGGATCCCGTGGCGCCGGCCGAAGTCGACCGCGGCGTAGACGGTGTCGACGGGGATCTCCAGTTGCAGCAGGATCAGGTCGCACGTCTTCAGGTCGGGGGCGGCGCGCTCGACGTCGTCGGGGCCGAGGTCGGCGTTGGCGCCCTTGACGATCAGGATCGAGTTCTCGCCCGACGGGTCGACCATGATGGGCGCGACGCCGCTCGACCGGCCCGGCACCCGGGTCACGTGCCGCACATCGATCCCCACGCTTTCGAGGTTGCGGACCGTGCCGTCCGCAAAACCGTCGTCGCCGACCTTGCTCACCATCAGCACGTCGGCGCCGAGCTTGGCGGCCGCGACCGCCTGGTTGGCGCCCTTGCCGCCGTGGCCCATCTCGAAGGACGGCGCTTCCAGGGTCTCGCCCTTGGCGGGCATCCGCGTCACGTAGGTGACGAGGTCGACCATGTTGCTGCCGATGACGGCGATGCGTCCTGCCATTCTCCCCCTCCCCTGTAGGCTTGGCCTGTTCCCGCCCGCTCTTCCAGATCAGAGCCTTTGATGTGATCTTGCGGAACGGCAACCAGCTACGCCCTTCGCCCCGCCTGCGGGGAGAAGGGCAGACCCGGCCGACGATCAGCCTGAGTTCGAGGCCTCCAGGCCGAACCGCTCGCGCAGACGACTGAGCTGCTCGGCCGACGCGTAGCGGATCCGGATCTCGCCGGCCTCGCCCTTGGTGCTGTGGGACACCGCCAGGCCGAGCGCGGCGCTGAAGGCCTGGGCCAGCGCGCGGCTGCCGACGTCGGGGGCCGCGCGGGCCCGGCGCGCGGGCGCCTGCTTCTCGGCGTGGGCCGCCTGGGCGAGCTGTTCCACGTCGCGGACCGTCAGGCCGTCCGCCACGACCCGCATCGCGACCGGCAGCGGGTCGGCGAAGCCCAGCAGCGCCCGCGCGTGGCCCGCCGACAGCGTCCCCTCCTCCACCATGGCGGACACGGGCGCGGGCAGTTTCAGGAGCCGGATCGTGTTGGCGACGTGGCTCCGGCTCTTGCCGATGACGGCCGACAGCTCGGTCTGCGAGTAGCCGAACTCCTGCCCCAGCCGCTCGTAGCCGCGCGCTTCCTCCATCGCGTTGAGGTCGGCGCGCTGCACGTTCTCGATGATCGCGAAGGCCAGCGCCTCGCGGTCGTCGGCTTCGACCACCACGACCGGCACCTCGGTGAGTTCGGCGGCCTGGGCCGCCCGCCACCGGCGCTCGCCCGCGATGATCTCGTAGGAGCCCGCGACGTTGCGGATCGGCCGCACCACGATGGGCTGGATGATGCCCTTGGCGCGGACCGAGTCGGTCAGGTCGCGCAGCCCGTCCGCGTCGAACTGCCGGCGCGGGTTGCGGGGGTTGGGGCGCAGGAACTCGACCGCGACCGTCACCTGCTCGCGGCGCGGCGCGCCACCGCCGTCGCCCGCGTCGGCCAGCAGCGCCGCGAGGCCCCGGCCCAACCTGCTGGGGCGGGGCGCCTCCTCGGCTCCGGCGCGGGCGGTCGGCTTGGTGGCGGCGCTCATGCGGCTCGGCGCTCCTTCTCGCGCTGGATCACCTCCGAGGCGAGCCGAAGGTAGGCCTGGCTGCCCGCGCATTTCAGGTCGTAGAGCAGCACCGGCTTGCCGTGCGAGGGCGCCTCCGACACGCGGACGTTGCGGGGGATCATGGTCTGGTAGACCTTGGCGCCCATGAACTGGCGCACGTCGGCCACGACCTGGGTCGCGAGATTGTTGCGCGGGTCGAACATGGTCAGCAGCACGCCGTGGATGGTTAACGATCCGTTGAGGCCGCGGCGGACCTGGTCCACGGTGGAGAGCAGTTGCGACAGCCCTTCCAGCGCGAAGAACTCGCACTGCAGCGGCACCAGCACGGCGTCCGCGGCCGCCAGCGCGTTGACCGTGAGCAGGTTCAGGGACGGCGGGCAGTCGACCAGCACGTAGGTGAAGCCGGCCTCAGCCCCGGCCATCGCGCGCAGGGCGTTGCGCAGCTTAAAGGATCGGTCGCGGTGGGTCGCGATCTCCAGGTCGAGGCCGAGCAGGTCCATGGTGGCGGGGGCGACGTGGAGGCCGGGCACGGCCGTGATACGCGCGGTGTCGGCGAGCCCGGCCTGGCCGGCCAGCACGTCGTAGGTGGAAGGGCTGCGGGCCTTCCGGTCGAGCCCCAGGCCGGTCGAGGCGTTGCCCTGCGGGTCGAGGTCGACCAGCAGCACGCGCTCGCCGATGGCGGCGAGCGCGGTGCCCAGGTTGATCGCGGTCGTGGTCTTGCCCACCCCGCCCTTCTGGTTGGCGAGAACCAGGACGCGGGGGCCGCCACCCGCCGGCCCGGCCCGTTCGGACATGCTCATGGCCCCTGCCCCACCCTACCCTCTGCGCACCGTGACGATCCGGCCTTCCGGATGCGTGACGCTCGGCGCGGCCGTGACGCGGTAGCCCTCGGCCCCCCGCTCCGCAAAACCATCCGAGCCGGTGAGGAACAGGCCGGTCGCGCCGCCGTCCAGCAAAGCTTTGCTCCAGACGAGCAGGTCCGGCAAGGGGGCGAGCGCGCGGGACGTCACGATCTGGACGGGCTGTTGCACGCGGGGCAGCGCGGCCTCGATCCGATCCGCGTGCACGGTGGCCGGAGCGCCCGTGGCGCGGATCACCTCGCGCAGGAAGGCGCACTTGCGTCCGTTGCTCTCGATGAGGTCGACCCCGGCCCCCGCCCGGCCGGCCAGGAGCAGCGCCACGACCAGCCCCGGGAAGCCGGCCCCGGAGCCGAGGTCGACCCAGCGGGTCGCGTCGGGCGCGAGCGCCACGAGCTGGGCCGAATCGGCCACGTGCCGCGTCCAGATCGCGGCCAGCGTCGAGGGTGCGACGAGGTTCTTGACGCGCTGCCAGCGGCGCAGCAGCTCGACGTAGGTGGCGAGCCGCGCCTCCGTTTCACGTGAAACAGGGACGAGCGACAGGGCCGCGCGGCGGTCGGCCTCGTCCGGCGCGGGCATCAGGCCGCGGGGCGGGGCGGGGTGGCGCGACTGCGCGCGAGCAGGACCGTGATCGCCGCGGGCGTGATGCCTTCGAGCCGCTGCGCCTGGCCGATCGTCATGGGCCGGGCTGCCGCGAGCTTGTCGGCGAGTTCGCGCGACAGGCCGGGCAGGGCCGCGTAGTCGAGGTCGGTGGGGAGCATCCGCCCCGCCTCCCGCTCGGCATCGGCGATCGCCTCCGCCTGGCGGTCGAGGTAGACGGCGTATTTCGCATCCGCCTCGATCTGGGCCGCGAGCGGGGCGGAAACCCCGCCGAGGTCGGGCCACAGGCGGACGAGGTGCTCCCACGCCACGCTCGGGTAGGACAGCAGCTCGAAGGCGCTCCGCCGCACCCCGTCGAGGCTGACCGCGATGCCGGCCGCCGCGGCCCGCTGCGGGGTGATGGTCCGCGCGTGAACCCGGGCGCGCAGGGCGTCGAGCGCTTCCAGCTTCGCCGCGAAGGCGTCCCGGCGCTCCCGGCTCACGCAGCCGAGCGCCACCACCAACGGCGTCAGGCGCTGGTCCGCGTTGTCGGCGCGCAGGCTGAGCCGGTATTCCGCGCGGGAGGTGAACATGCGGTAGGGTTCGCTCACCCCGCGGGTGACGAGGTCGTCGATCATGACGCCGAGGTAGGACGAGGCGCGGTCGAACAGCACCGGCCTTCCCCCTCCGGCGCCGACCGCGGCGTTCAGGCCCGCCGCCAACCCCTGCGCGGCGGCTTCCTCGTAGCCCGTCGTGCCGTTGATCTGCCCCGCCAGGTAGAGGCCGGGCAGGCGCTTGGTTTCCAGCGTGGGGTGGAGCTCGCGCGGGTCGACGTAGTCGTACTCGATCGCGTAGCCGGGTTGCAGCACGGTCGCGCGCTCAAGCCCGGGGATCGTGGCGAGGAAGGCGCGCTGGACGTCGGCGGGGAGCGAGGTCGAGATCCCGTTCGGATAAACGGTGTGGTCGTCGAGGCCCTCGGGCTCCAGGAAGATCTGGTGGGTGTCGCGATCCGCGAAGCGCACCACCTTGTCTTCCACGGAGGGGCAGTAGCGGGGGCCCCGGCCGGTGATCGCGCCGGAGAACATCGGCGCGCGGTGCAGGTTGGCGCGGATGATCGCGTGCGTTGCGGGCGTGGTCCGGGTGATGTGGCAGTCCACCTGCCGGTTGGCGAGGCGGGCCGTGAGGCTGGAGAAGGGCTCGGGCTCGTCGTCCCCGGGCTGGCGCTCCAGCGCGGCGGTGTCGATCGTGCGCCCGTCGAGGCGGGCCGGGGTCCCGGTCTTGAGCCGGCCCAGGGTGAAGCCGTGCCGCTCCAGGGTGGCGGACAGCCCGAGCGCGGGCGCCTCGCCCACCCGCCCCGCGGGTGTCCGGTCCTCGCCCACGTGGATCAGGCCCCGCAGGAAGGTCCCCGTGGTCAGCACGACCGCGCCGCAGGACAGCGCGCGGCCGTCCGCGAGCACGGCGCCGCGCACGCGCCCCCCCGCGACCGCGAGATCGGCCACCTCGCCCTCCACCACGTCGAGCCCGTCCTGGCCCGCGAGGGCGGCCCGCATGGCTCGGCGGTACAGCGCGCGGTCGGCCTGCGCGCGAGGACCGCGCACGGCCGGTCCCTTGCGGCGGTTCAGCACGCGGAACTGGATGCCGGCCCGGTCCGCGACGCGGGCCATCACGCCATCCAGCGCATCGATCTCGCGCACCAGATGACCCTTGCCCAGGCCGCCGATGGCCGGGTTGCAGGACATCGTCCCGATCGTGGCGGCGCGGTGGGTCACGAGGGCGGTGCGGGCCCCGAGACGAGCCGCGGCCGCGGCGGCCTCGCAACCGGCGTGACCGCCTCCGACAACGAGGACGTCGTAGCTGCTCATCATGCTCGGGGAGGGCTCAACGGGGCAGGCCGCTCTAGCACGAGGGGTGAACCGTCACAACGGCGCGCCGCTCCCGCGCGCAGTTTCACGTGAAACAGGCCGTCACTTGCCGATGCAGAACCGCGCGAAGATCTCGCCCAGCACGTCCTCCACCTCGATGCGCCCGACCAGGTCGTCGAGGAGGCGGGCGGTGGCGCGCAGGTGCTCGGCCACGACGTCCAGGCCCGCGGTGCCGGACAGAACCGGGGCGAGTTCCGCGCGGGCGCACTCCAGAACCGACCGGTGACGCGCGCGCGTGACGACGCCTGCGTCGCCTTCGCCGGCCTGTTCGCCCGCGAAGGCGCGGAGCGCGGCCAGCAGCTCGGGCAAGCCTCGCCCCGTCGGCACGGCGAGCACGAACTCCGCCGCGTCGGCCCGCGTGTCCGCGAGGTCGGCATGGGTTGCAATCGTCCAGACGGTCTGGCCGGTGGGGCCGAGGCCGGGGGGCGGGGGCAGGGGGGCGCGGGCGTCGGACAGCCAGAGCACGAGGTCGGCCGAGCGCGCGCGGTCGAGCGCGCGCGCGACCCCTTCCCGCTCGACCGGATCATCCGTTTCGCGCAGGCCCGCGGTGTCGATGCAGGTCACGAGCACGCCGCCCAGGTCGAGGGACACCTCGATCACGTCCCGCGTCGTTCCCGCCCGCGGTGACACGATCGCGACGTCGCGACGGGCGAGCGCGTTGAGCAGCGTGGACTTCCCCGCGTTGGGTGGCCCGGTGAGGGCCACCGCGACACCGTCGCGAAGACGCCCGGCGCGCGACGCGCCGTCCAGCTCGCGTTCGATCGCCTCGTCGACGGTGCGCGCGAGGCGGCGCACCTCGGCCTCGAAATCTCCCGCTACGTCGCCCTCGTCGGCAAAGTCGATCGCGCTTTCCGCCGCGGCGCGTGCGCGCATCAGGTCGGCCCGCACCGCCTCCGCCCAGCGGCCGAGCGCCCCGCCGAGCTGACGCAGGGCTTGGCGCCGCTGCGCCGCGGTCTGGGCATCGATCAGGTCCGCGAGCCCCTCCACCTCGGCCAAGTCCATGCGGCCGTTCAGGAAGGCCCGGCGCGTGAAGGCGCCGGGTTCCGCCGGCGCGAGACCGTCCAGGCGTCCCAGCGCGGCCAGCACCGCGCCGACCACGGCCGGCCCGCCGTGCAGGTGCATCTCGGCGCAATCCTCCCCCGTGAAGCTGCGGGGTGCGGGAAACCACAGGATCAGGGCGCGGTCGAGTTCCTCGCCCGACGCCGGATCGCGCAGCGTCGCGAGCCGGGCCGAGCGAGGGGGAGGGCGCCTTCCCGCGAGTCGGTCGAGCGCGTGGCCAGCTTGCGGTCCGGACACGCGGATGATCGCGACGGCGGCCCGGCCCGGCCCGGTTGCGGGCGCGAAAACAGTTCTTGCTCTGGTCAAGGCGTGCCGGGCTCCACCCAGGGCTTCGAACTCGGGTTAACGGTCGCCGGCTCTGCCCTTCTCCCCGCTGCTCGCGGCGCGAAGGGCATCGCCTGGCACCGGTGGTGTTGACCTAAGTTCGGAGCCCTGGGGCTCCACCGTGCCTGAAAGCCGTCTCGGCGCGGGACCTGGGCTCGAAACACCTCCGGCGACCGCCTTTCTGCCGCGCGAGGGGGCCCCTGTCCACGTCTGCGACCCTCGGCCGCGGGACCGGCGCCCCCGGTCGCGCGCCTGTGCCGTGGCACGACCCGTGACCGCGGGGGTTGTAGCCGCCCACGTGCCCGGCGCCGCGCCTCACACCGGTCCGAAGCAGGAGGCTCGCGGGCCATTTCCTCCCTTCGCGACGGCGCGGCTTCTTCACAAAAAGCCAAATAATTCCGCCTGCAACCAAAGCGGCGCTTTTTTTGGGGTTTGCACGCCTTAGTTAACATATTCATAATTGCGGCGCGGTGTCTTAATGGAGTTGGAGGCTCCTATGCTCTGGGCAGCGGACGTCAACGGTCGGCTTGCAGGCCTGACTCGGCCATGGTTCGCACCCGGAGCCGAGTCCTGTATCGCCGAAGCGCAACCGGACATCATGGCGGCGGTGCGAACCGTCCTCAGATCCGTCTTTCCGTCCAGGATGCCCGCTTCCACCCACCATCGGGTGTCCTGCGTGAGCAAGCGGCCGTTCGGCATTCAGGTCGATGCCAGCCCGGCCCTGTCGCCTGAAACCGGGACCTTCGTGGGCTACCTGGGCTCGATCCGTCCCGTTGCGGGCGACGTGGCGCTGCCGTCGACGTCGGAGGCGGGGAGCCGTGTCGCCCATATCGTGCTTCTGGACGCCATGGCCGAGCACGTCATCGCGGCCCGAAAGCTGGCGGTCCAAGGAAACGAGCGGCAACTCGCCAGGATGCTCGACATGGCGCTGCTGTCGATCGGTGACCAGATGGCCGGACGTCAGCCCTGACAGGCCGGGCCGCGAGACCTGGTCAGACCGCAGTTTTTACGCGGGCGGGGTCGCGAACCCTCAGCCTTCGTCATCCGCGACGGAAGCGACGAAGTCGAGGATGCGCGTGCGGAGCCGCTTGTCCTGGATGCGCATGAAGCTCTCGACGAGACGCTGGCCCTCGCGGCTGCCGAGGAAGCGCTGGATCACGTCCTCCGACAGGGTTCCGGCCTGACCGTCCGTAGGCTCGGTCTTGCCGATCATCGGCCCGGCGGTCGCGGTGAAGAAATCCGGGGGGAGGCTGAGGATGTCGCAGATCTGCTGCAGGCGCACGGACGAAATCGCGTTGATGCCTTTCTCGTACTTCTGCATCTGCTGGAACGACACGCCGACCGCGGCCGCGAGCTGAGCCTGCGTCATTCCGATCGTCTTGCGGCGGGTACGAAGCTTCTGGCCGAGATCAACGTTGCTGGCGATCGGTTTGGTGACCAAACGGCGACTCCGATGCGAGCCTAAAAAGGCATTTGATTGCGCAGTCAAAACAAGGCGGCCTGTTACCCGCAATCGGCACTGTCCGCAATCCTCTTGTCCGATTTCGGGTTGCAGCGCAACAATCGAAGTCGAAGATCAGCAATGAGCCTCCCCAATCAAGGATTAAACATTAATTCATCCCAAACGCGACGCTAAGTTGCAAAAATCCGGCCAGGCCGGAGACCGCACCGTCCTTCGGATTTGCCTCGCAGCGCAAGACTCAAACAGCATAGCGCTGCGATCGGCAGTTGTCACATCATTGTCATAAATGTTGCTGGAATAACACAAGATGTTCCAAGCAAGTTTTGCGGGCTCAATCGTGCCTTGATCATGACAGGCTGGATCCGCAAACACGGATCAGCCGGGGTTAAATCGTGACTTGGCAAGACGGCTGGCGAAATAGAGTGTCGCATGTGTGTCTTAAATGTGACTACTCTGTTTCGAGAGGATGCCTTCGGGCGTACCGGGTCGGTTTTCACAGCCGTGTAACAATCGACTTCTAGCCGCATCGGCACCAAAGGTAACGCGGACGGATACAGCAATGACCAAATCGAAACATATTTGGCTGGCTTCGGCCGCACTCCTGACAAGTGTCGTGGGCGGACAAGCGGCTGATCTTCCGTTCCGGAAGGCCGCGCCGGTCGAGTACGTGCGCGTGTGCA
>CAXTDZ010000080.1:0-18775 GCA_964243035.1 uncultured Lichenihabitans sp. | reverse complement strand
CGTAAAGCGTCACAACCGGGCCGGGCCGCACGTTGATGATCTCGCCCCGGATCCCGAAATCCTCCAGGACGCCCTCAAGCAAACGCGCGTTCTGTTCAAGCGCGTCCTCCGACACGCGGCCCGACGACGGGGCCCTGGGCTGCGCCAGCAGGTCGAGCTGCGGCAGGCCGTAGTCCCCGCCCTCGCCCGGCTCGCGCCGCCGCGCCGGGACGGGCGGCCGGGGCGGGACCGGGGGCACGGCCTGCGGGCCGGGCTGGGCGGTCCCGGCCAGGGGCGCGGGGATCGGGTCGGGCTCGACGACCCGGGGTGCGGGGCGGCTCACGGCCGCGAAGGTCGGTTCCGTCCGCTCGCGCAGGGTTTTGGGCGGCCCGGCCTCCTCGTCCCCGAACGGCCCGTCCTCGAAGGATCGGCCGACCCAGGGCGCGAAGGGCTCGCTGTCCGGTGCCGGCCGCTGGGCGCCGCTCCGGCCCAACCGCGTCGCGGCGCTCTTGAGGCTCAGCGCGGCGTGAAGAACCGCGCCGATCGACAGCAGCGCCAAGCCGGGTCCGCGGTCGCCGGACTCCGCGGCCCGGTGGGCCGGCACCCAATCGAAGCTCGACCCGGCGTCATCCGCGCCCGCCGCGCGCTCCTTCAGCCCGAAGCCCGCCGACGCCGTCAGCGACAGGATGGCCACGGCCGCGAGCGCCACGGCCAGCGCCATTAGCACGGGGCCGGAATGGCCCAGGAGCCGGCGCGGCAGCGCCAGGATCGCGTCGCCCAGCACGCCGCCCAGGCCCGTCGGCAGCGGCCAGCGGTCGTTGGCGGGCAGCAGGGAGGCGAGCGCGGCCGAGGCCAGCCCGCCCAGCACGAGCAGGTTGACGCGCAGCCGCACGCGTTCGAGCCGGTGATGCACCAGCAGCCGCCAGCCCCAGCACGCGACGGGGGTCAGCACCGCCACAACCGCCACGCCGAGGAGCTGCATCACCAGGTCCGCCGCGACCGCGCCGGCGGGGCCCGCCAGGTTGTGGACGGGGCCGTCGGCGGCGTGGTTCCAGCTCGGGTCCCGGATGGACCAGGACGCCAGCGCGACGCCCGTGAGCAGGGTGCCGCACAGCAGCGCCGCGCCCAGAACCTCGCTCGCCCGTCGCGTCAGGAACTCGCGCGACGCGTCGGACAGGTAGTCCACCGGCGAAAGGATCGAGGTGCGCATGAACTCTTCCCGGAAGCCGCCAGCCGGCCGGCCGTGACGCGGGGCTCGCGAGCCGGCTCCCCGGGCGTTCCGTCGCGATCCCGGCGTGAAACTTTAAGGCGGAAGGGTTAACGAGATGGATGCGCGGCGGCCTCAACGCGAAGGGGCGGCCCGAAGGCCGCCCCCGCGTTGCGAACCGGGCCGGGGCCGGGCTCAGTAGTTGTAGGCGCGCTCGCTGTGCTCGGCGATGTCGAGGCCCTCGCGCTCCCGCTCCGGCGACACCCTGAGCCCGATCACCATGTCCACGACCCAGTACAGGATCGCCGAGCAGCCGCCCGACCAGCCGAGCGTGGCGAGGACGCCGCGCGCCTGGACGATCATCTGCTGGCCCATGTCGTAGGTGCCGGCGTTGCCGTTGGCGTAGTTGGTGTAGTCGGTGAGGCCCGTGCCGCCCAGGTAGGGCGCCACCAGGATGCCCGTGCCGAGCGCCCCCACGATGCCGCCGATGCAGTGGACGCCGAACACGTCCAGGGCGTCGTCGTAGCCGATCTTGTTCTTCACGAAGGACACGAAGTAGATGCAGATCGGGCTCACCACGAGGCCCAGCACCACCGAGCCCATCGGGCCCGCGTAGCCGGACGCGGGCGTGACCGCGACCAGCCCCGCCACCGCGCCCGACGCCATGCCGAGCAGCGAGGGCTTGCCCTTCACGGCCCACTCCACGAACAGCCAGGAGAGCGTCGCGGCGGCGGTGGCCACCATGGTGTTGACGAAGGCCAGCGCCGTGGTGCCGGTCGACTCCAGGTTGGAGCCGGCGTTGAAGCCGAACCAGCCCACCCACAGCAGCGAGGCGCCGATCATGGTCATGGTCAGCGAGTGCGGCGCCATGGGCTCGCGCGGGTAGCCGATGCGCTTGCCCAGGAACAGGGCGCCCACCAGGCCCGCGATGCCGGCGTCGATGTGCACCACCGTGCCGCCCGCGAAGTCCAGCGCGCCCAACTGGGCGAGCCAGCCCGCGTTGCCCGTGATGGAGTCGAGCTTGGCCTGCGCGGCCGTCTTGGCGGCGGCGTCGGTCGCGGCCGCGAGCGCCTTGGCGGCGTTGGCCACGTCGTCGGGGGCCGCGACGTACCAGACCCAGTGGGCGATGGGGAAGTAGACCACCGTGACCCACAGCACCATGAACACGACCAGCGCCGAGAACTTCACGCGCTCGGCCAGCGAGCCGATGATCAGCGCGGGCGTGATCATCGCGAAGGTCATCTGGAACACCATGTAGGCGAGTTCCGGGATGACGACCCCGTTGGAGAAGGTCGCGACGTTGGACGCGGGCGTGATGCCGCGCAGGAAGGCCTTGCTCAGGCCCCCCACGTAGCCCGTGTAGGCGCCCCCGTCCGAGAAGGCTTCCGAGTAGCCCCACAGCACCCAGATCACGCCCACCAGCGCCACGATCATCATGACCTGGCTCAGCACCGACAGCATGTTCTTGGTGCGCACCAGGCCGCCGTAGAACAGCGCCAGCCCCGGCACCGACATCATCAGCACCAGCGCCGAGGAGATCAGCATCCAGGCGGTGTCGCCCTTGTCGGGCGTGGGCGCGGCGGGCGGCGCGACGGGCTGCGGCGCGGGCGTCTGCGCCCAGGCGGCCCCGGCCAGCGCCAGCAGGGCCAAAACCCCCAAGCCCAGCCCGGCCCTTTTCAGGGACGTCTTGGTCATCAAACTCATTCTCCAGCCTCCGAAATCTTGGATGAGTGGTCGGGCGCTCAAAGCGCGTCGGCGTCCTTTTCCCCCGTGCGGATGCGGACGGCTTTTTCGAGCGGTGTGACAAAGATCTTGCCGTCGCCGATCTGCCCGGTGCGCGCGGTCGCCGTGATGGCGTCGATCACCGCGTCGAGCAGCTCGGCCGCGACCGCGACCTCGATCTTGAGCTTGGGGAGGAAGCTCACGGCGTATTCGGCGCCGCGGTAGATTTCCGTGTGGCCCTTCTGCCGCCCGTAACCCTTCACCTCCGTCACGGTGAGGCCGTGCACGCCCACCGCGGTCAGGGCGTCGCGAACTTCTTCGAGCTTGAAGGGTTTGATGATGGCCATCACGATCTTCATGTCACGGACTCCCCGCATCCCCACGCTTGCGCGCGAGCTTTAGAGACCGCGCGACGACCGAACCGGATTTCCCGGCGAAGGTCAGGGCGGCCTTTACAAGGGATGTGCCAGACGCGGTGACCCGGGGAAGGGGGGCGTCGACCGGGCCGCGACGGCGCGTGAGAGGCGCCGGATTCCCGGACCCGCGGCCTAATCGGCGGCGGCCCTGCCCATTAAACGAGCAGGTCCCGCCGCTCGGCGGTCCGCTCGCGGATCAGGCCTTCCTGCGCCACGGACGCGACCAGGGTGCCATCGCGCGCGTAGATCAGGCCGCGCGCGAGCCCGCGTGCCCCGGAGGTGCTCGGGCTGTCCTGGGCGTAGAGCAGCCAGTCGTCGGCGCGGAACGGCCTGTGGAACCAGAGCGCGTGGTCGAGCGACGCCACCTGGAGGTCCGGTTCGAAGATCGAGCGACCGTGCGCGACCAGCGCGGTGTCGAGCAGCGACATGTCCGACAGGTAGGCGAGGACGGCGCGGTGCGCGGCCGGGTCGTCGGGCAGGGGCGCCGTGGCCCGCATCCACGCGTGCTGCACCGGCGCGCGGGGCGGGGCGCCGCGCCCGGCCGTGAAGCGGGTGAGGTCCGTGGGCCGGATCTCGATGGGCCGCTCGCGCGAGAGGTAGCGACGCACGCCCTCGGGCAGGAGGGGAGCGAAGCGCTCCACCAGCTCCGCTTCGGTGGGCAGCGCCTCGGGCGGGGGCACGTCGGGCATGGGGAGCTGGTGCGCCAGGCCCGGCTCCTCGGCCTGGAACGACGCCGTCAGGGCGAAGATCGGGGCCCCGTGCTGGACCGCGAGGCAGTGGCGCGTCGCGAAACTCCGGCCGTCCCGCCAGCGCGCCACCTCGAACAGGATGGGAGCCGCGGGGTCGCCGGGTCGCATGAACGTGCCGTGCAGCGCGTGCGCGGGCCGGGCCGGCGCGGTCCGACCCGCGGCCGTGAGCGCCTGGGCGACCACCAGGCCGCCGAAGACGCGCTGCCAGCCGACCTGCGGGCTGCGGCCGCGGAAGCTGTTCTCCCCGACCCGATCCAGGTCGAGAGCCGCCATCAGGTCGGAAACGGAGAAGGGCATCGCGACGGTGGAGGGTGTCCGGGCGGGGAGGGCGGTGCGGTCAGGCGGCCCGGACTTCCCGCCTCGCCTCGGCGAGGCAGCGGTCCATCTCGCGCCGGATCTGGTGCTCGGACTGGTCCACCCGGCCGATGGCGAAATCCTTGCGGAGCTTGCCCATGAGGTCCTCGGTGCCGGCGCCCTCGATCTCGGCGCGGATCAGGCACTGCACGTATTCCTCGGCTTCCGCGCCCCGCTTGCCGAGCAGGCCCGCGGCCCACGAGCCGAGCTTCTGGCTGCGCCGCACGTGCGCGCGGAACCCGAGGTCCTGTTCCTGCGCGAAGCGGGCCTCGAAGGCCTGTTCGCGCCGTTCCATTGCATCCATCACGGGTGGTCCATCTGTCGTTGGCGTCGCGCCCCTGGCCGGATTGAACGTCCGATATGAGGATTTTTGCTTAAACATTCACCGTCGCGCGGCGAAAATTCGCGTGACAGGGTCCGCGGGGCCGCCGTGCGGCGTTGCCGAACGGTTCCCGCTCACCCATGTCGAGCTGACGCGGATGCCCCGTCCGACGCCGTGGCAGGCCCTTTGCGTTGCCCTGCCCCGAGGGATCGCGTAAGAAGGGCGATGGTTCGGGGGGTGTCCGGCCGGCTTCCACGCCGCCGGCGCGACGATGAGGGACCCGTTTCCTGCGCGCCAAGCCGGACGGGAAACAGCACGAAGGAGCCCCGGCCACCCCATGGATTTCCTCAAGCCACGGTTGACCCCCATGAACCGCCGCCGTCGCATCTACGAGGGCAAGGCCAAGGTCCTCTACGAGGGACCCGAGCCCGGCACCCTCATCCAGCACTTCAAGGACGACGCCACGGCCTTCAACGCCAAGAAGCACCAGGTCATCGACGGCAAGGGCGTTCTCAACAACCGCATCTCGGAGTTCATCTTCCAGCACCTCAACAACATCGGGGTGCCGACGCATTTCATCCGCCGCCTGAACATGCGCGAGCAGCTCATCAAGGAGGTGGAGATCGTGCCGCTGGAGGTGGTGGTGCGGAACGTGGCCGCGGGCTCGCTCGCGACCCGGCTCGGCATCGAGGAAGGCACCCAGCTCCCGCGCTCCATCATCGAGTTCTACTACAAGAACGACGGCCTCAACGACCCCATGGTGTCTGAGGAGCACATCACGGCCTTCGGCTGGGCGAGCCCGCAGGAGATCGACGACATCATGGCGCTGGCGATCCGCGTCAACGACTTCCTGTCCGGCCTGTTCCTGGGCGTCGGCATCAGGCTCGTGGACTTCAAGATGGAGACCGGCCGCCTGTGGGAGGGCGACCTGATGCGCATCGTGGTCGCCGACGAGATCTCGCCCGACTCCTGCCGGCTGTGGGACGTGAAGTCCAACGACAAGATGGACAAGGACCGTTTCCGGAGGGACCTGGGCGGGCTGGTCGAGGCCTATTCCGAGGTCGCGCGGCGGCTCGGCATCATGCAGGAAAGCGAGGTCGTGCGGCCCGCGGGGCCGCAACTCGTGCAGTAGGTCTTGCTCGATAGCCGGAAGAGGGTTCGATGACGCTCCTGCGCGACCACGCCCACGCCATGACGGTGGAGGACTTCCTGGCCTTCACCGAAACACGGCCGGACGGCGAGCGGTGGGAACTGATCGAGGGAGAGCCTGTCTTGAGCCCGTCTCCGAGCTACGGGCACCAGAAGCTCGTTTTCAACCTCGGCTTCATCCTGGGAGGTTTTCAGGAAGAAGCGACTTGGGAGGTCCTTCCTGGCCTGGGTGCGAAAGTGTCCCCCATTGGGATGCCCGTGCCGGATGTGCTGATCCGCCCGAAGGTGCGGATCAGCGGGCATTATTGCGAGGATATGATCGCGGCCTTCGAGGTTCTGTCGCCGTCGAGCGTCCGACGCGACCTGATCCTCAAAAAGGAGGGCTACGTCAACCTGCCTTCGTGCCAGCACTACGTTGTTCTAAGCCAGGATCGGATCGAGGTGCGTTGCTACGACCGCGGGAACGGATGGGTCGAGCGACGGGTGTCGGACACCGACGGTGCGCTCCACCTTGCCCAACTCGGCGTCACCCTCGACCTTTCCCGCCTGTACCGCGACGTTCTTTAGGCCCTCCCGGCTCAGTTCTGCCGGGCGATCATCATGTTCTTGATCTCGGAGATCGCCTTGGCCGGGTTCAGTCCCTTCGGGCAGGCCTTGGCGCAGTTCATGATCGAGTGGCAACGGTAAAGGCGGAACGGGTCTTCGAGCTGGTCCAGCCGCTGCCCGATCTGCTCGTCGCGCGAGTCGATCAGCCAGCGGTAGGCCTGCAGCAGCGCCGCGGGGCCGAGATAGCGGTCGCCGTTCCACCAGTAGCTGGGGCAGGAGGTCGAGCAGCAGGCGCACAGGATGCACTCGTAGAGCCCGTCGAGCTTGTGGCGCTCCTGCGGGGACTGCTTCCACTCCTTCTCGGGCTCGGGCGTGGTGGTCTGCAGCCAGGGCTCGATCAGGGCGTGCTGGGCGTAGAAGCGCGTCAGGTCCGGCACGAGGTCCTTCACGACCTCCATGTGGGGCAGGGGGTAGAGCTTGATGGCGCCCTTGACCTCGTCCATGCCCTTCAGGCAGGCGAGCGCGTTGACGCCGTCGATGTTCATGGCGCAGGAGCCGCAGATGCCCTCGCGGCAGGACCTGCGGAACGTCAGCGTCGCGTCGACCTTGCTCTTGATCCAGATCAGCCCGTCCAGGATCATCGGGCCGCAATCGTCGCGGTCCACGAAGAAGGTGTCGACGCGCGGGTTCGCGTCGTCGTCCGGGTTCCAGCGGTAGATGCGGAACTCCTTCAGCTTGGCCGTGTTGGCGGGCTTCGGCCAGACCTTGCCCTGGCCGACCCTGGAGTTGCGGGGGAGCGTGAGTTGAACCATTCGCTTGATGCCTAGTGCAGGCTCTTGCCCTTGAGGCGTTCGAGGACGCGCAGGGGTGAGAGGGAGGGGTCGTTCATGCCGTGGACGTCGAGCGTGAAGGTCTGCTCGATGGCGTGCTGGCCGGAGATGGCAGCGTGCGAGACCTGGTCGGTGAACACCATCCAGGTCGTGCCGGGCGCGAACTCCACCGTCCGCTTGGGGCAGTCGCGCTGGTAGGCGCCGTCGAACTTCATGGTGTCGTGCAGCTTCAGCATGTAGTGGTCGGCGGCGCTGCGGCGGGCCTTGGTCAGGCCCACGAGGTTCATCAGGGCCGCGCTGCCCGGCAGCGGGGCGGCGATCTTCGGCAGGAAGCGCCGCGCCACCGCCTCGAACGGCTCGCCCACGCGCCACACGCGCGGCTTGTCGCCCGGGTTGACGTTGGTGAACACCCGCATGATCCGCTGGCCGTTGGAGGGCCGCGACGGGAAGGCGTCGACGTGCAGCAGCGTGTCGTCGTGGCGCGTGCTCTGCACCCGGCCCTGTGCCTCGACGGGCCGGAAGCTGGTGTTGCCCAGGGTCAGCGCCGTCTCGTAGCCGGGGAACAGGGCCAGCACGAGGGCGCGCGCCTGCTCGGAATAGCGGCGCAGCATGGGGCCGAGGGCGTCCTCGCCGCCCTTGTCGGCCGTGCCCCAGACGCGGCCGGTTGCGGGATCGAACTTGACCGTTTTGGTGCCCTCCTTGACGGCATCGGGGCGCAGGTAGGAGCGCTCCGCCTCGGTCAGCGCGAAGGGCAGGTCGGGCAGGACGAGCACGTTGCCGCCTTCGAGCGCGTCGGAGGCCTGGGCGCGGGTGGCCGCGTCCAGGTCCGGCCGCCAAGCCGCAACGGGCAGGGCGACCGCGAGACTTGTGCCCGACGCTCCCTCGCGTCCGGCTGACACCTGCTGATCGACCTGGGACATTCTTACCTCACACCTGACCGGCACAGGTTCGTCGTCAGTACACCCGCGCCTTCGGCTCGACGTACTGCACCTCGTTGGTCATCGTGTAGGTGTGCACGGGCCGGTAGTCGAGGTCGACCTTGCGGCCGTCCGCGTCCAGCCAGGCCAGCGTGTGCTTCATCCAGTCGCGGTCGTTGCGCTCGGAGAAGTCCTCGCGCGCGTGGGCGCCGCGCGACTCGGTGCGGTTCAGCGCGCTGTCCATGGTGACCACCGCCTGGGCGATCAGGTTGTCGAACTCCAGGGTCTCGATCAGGTCGGTGTTCCACACGAGCGAGCGGTCGCTGACCTCGATGGCATCCGCGCCGCGCCACACGTCGTGGATCAGCCTGGAGCCTTCCTCCAGCACCTCGCCGGTGCGGAACACCGCGCAGTTGGTCTGCATGGTCTTCTGCATCCGGAGGCGCAGCTCGGCGGTGGGCGTGCCGCCGCGAGCGTGGCGGAAGCGGTCGAGGCGGCCCAGCGCGGCGTCGGCCGAGCCCCTGGGCAGGTCCAGCTGCTTCTCGCCCGGGGTCACCAGCTCGGCCGCCTTGAGGCCCGCCGCGCGGCCGAACACCACCAGGTCGGTCAGCGAGTTGGAGCCCAGGCGGTTGGCGCCGTGCACCGACACGCAGGCCGCTTCCCCGATCGCCATGAGGCCGGGCACGATGCTGTCGGGGTCGCCGCCCACCTTGGTCAGCACCTCGCCGTGGTAGTTCGTGGGGATGCCGCCCATGTTGTAGTGCACCGTGGGCAGCACGGGGATCGGGTCCTTGGTGACGTCAACGCCCGCGAAGATCTTGGCGCTCTCGGAGATGCCGGGCAGCCGCTCGGCCAGGATCTTGGGGTCGAGGTGGTCCAGGTGCAGGTGGATGTGGTCCTTGTCGCGGCCCACCCCGCGCCCCTCGCGGATCTCCAGCGTCATGGCGCGGGACACCACGTCGCGCGAGGCCAGGTCCTTGGCGGAGGGCGCGTAGCGCTCCATGAAGCGCTCGCCCTCGGCGTTGGTGAGGTAGCCGCCCTCGCCCCGCGAGCCCTCCGTGATGAGGCAGCCCGCCCCGTAGATGCCGGTCGGGTGGAACTGCACGAACTCCATGTCCTGGAGCGGCAGGCCGGCGCGCAGCACCATGGCGTTGCCGTCGCCCGTGCAGGTGTGGGCGGAGGTGGCCGAGAAGTAGGCGCGGCCGTAGCCGCCCGTGGCCAGGATCACGAGCCCGGCCCGGAAGCGGTGGATGGTGCCGTCGTCCATCTTGAGCGCCACGACGCCCACGCAGCGCCCCTCGCTCATGATCAGCTCGAGCGCGAAGTACTCGATGAAGAACTCGGTCCTGGCCCTGAGCGCTTGGCCGTAGAGCGTGTGGAGGATGGCGTGGCCGGTTCGGTCGGCCGCCGCGCAGGTGCGCTGGGCCGTGCCCTTGCCGTAGTCGGTGGTCATGCCGCCGAACGGCCGCTGGTAGATCGTGCCGCCCTCGTTGCGCGAGAAGGGCACGCCCCAGTGCTCCAGCTCGTAGACCGCGGCGGGCGCGTTCTTGCACAGGTACTCGATGGCGTCCTGGTCGCCCAGCCAGTCCGACCCCTTCACGGTGTCGTACATGTGCCAGCGCCAGTCGTCGTCGCCCATGTTGCCGAGCGAGGCCGAGATGCCGCCCTGGGCCGCCACCGTGTGGGAGCGGGTGGGGAAGACTTTTGACAGGCAGGCCGTGCGCAGCCCCGCCTTGGCGCAGCCGACCGCGGCGCGCAGGCCCGCGCCGCCCGCCCCCACCACGATGACGTCGAAGGTGTGGTCGTGGATCGGGTAGGCGGGCGCCGTGGCTTGGGCGGTGGTGGGCATGGGTGCGACCCCTTGGGACGGTGACGCGGGCGCGTCAGGAGAAGGCCAGCTTGCAGACCGCGAACACGCAGCCCGCGCCGGCCGCGATGCAAAAGAAGGTGTTGGCGGTGAGCGACCAGTCCTTCAGCAACTCGCCGTGGACGTAGTCCTCGATGATGGTCCGCATGCCCAGCTGCATGTGGTAGATGCCGGCGCCGATGAAAAGCAGCATCAGCAGCGCGGGCAGCGGATGCGACAACGTCGCCCGGACCTCCGCGTAGGGGTGGCCCAGCAGCACCAGGACGAGCAGCACGAAGCCCACCGACAGCGGCACCAGCGCCACCGAGGTGAGCCGCATGTGCCAGCTCGCCGTGGCGCCCGAATGGGCTGGGCCGAGATAGCGGATGCGGCGGAGTTCGCCGTGCAGGGTTTGCGGGCCGTCGAGCATGGGTCGCCCCTCAGCGCAGGAAGAAGCCCGCGATCCAAACCAGGACCGTCAGGATGACGCCCCCGGCGAGGGTCGCCTGGGCCAGGATCTCGCGCTCGGGGTGATCCATGCCGAAGCCCGCGTCCCAGATGAAGTGGCGCAACCCGCCCAGCAGGTGGTGGAACAGCGCCCAGGTGAAGCCGAACAGCACCAGGAGGCCCACGGGCGAGGTCAGGAACCACGCGGCCGTCGCGAAGGCCCGCTCGCCCGAGGCCGCGGCGATCAGGTACCAGGCGAGCAGCAGCGTGCCCGCGTAGAGCCCGATGCCGGTGATGCGATGGGCGATCGACATCATCATGGTGAGCATCGGCCGGTACACCTGGAGGTGCGGCGACAGCGGGCGCGGCCTGGGCGAGGCCTTCAAGCTCGTATCGGCCATGCGGACATCCTTTCCCTGCGCGCCGCCACCGGACGGTCGGCACCGCGAGCGTCGAGGCCGCGCCGCCGAGCGTCCGAGCCGACGTTCGCGCGTTCCGAAGGCAGCCGGCCGAACGGGCACCGGCCGCGCACGCGTCCGCGGGTCGACAGCTTCAAACTGGGCATCGGCGGGCCCGTTCGCAATGCGGAAGTTCCGATGTTAGGCTTCGGCTGACCCGAAGGACCAGCCGTGCGCTTCGACCTGACCGACCTCCGCCTGTTCGACGCCGTCGCGCAGGCGGGCAGCATCTCGGCGGGGGCGGAGGCCGCCAACCTGGCGCTCGCCTCGGCCAGCGCCCGCATCAGCGGCATGGAGGCGGCGCTCGGGGTGGCGCTGCTCAAGCGCGGCCGCCGCGGCGTGGTGCCGACCGCGGCCGGGCTCGCGCTCCTGAGCCACGCGCGCACCATCGCGGCCCAGGTCGAGCGGATGCGCGGCGACCTCCGCTCCTTCTCGTCCGGCTTCAAGGGCGAGATCAAGATGCAGTCCAACACCGCGGCGCTGGTCGACATCCTGCCCCGGGCGCTGCGCGTGTTCCTCCTCGCGCACCCGGGCGTGGACATCGACCTGGAGGAGCGGATCAGCGCCGAGGTCGCGCTCGCGGTCGCCGAGGGCCGGGCCGAGTTCGGCGTGGTGGCCGAGAGCGCCGCGACCGGCGCCCTGCAAACGCGCCCGCTCGCCGTCGACCGCCTGACCGCGATCACCGCCAGGGCGCACCCGCTCGCCGCGCGCGAGCGGATCAGCTTCGCCGAACTGCTGGAGCAGCCCTTCGTGGGCCTCAGCGCGGGCGCGCTGCACGACCACCTCGCCCAGCAGGCGGCCCGCCTCGGGCGGCGCGTGTCCTACCGCGTCCGCTTGCGGGGCTTCGACGCCGTGGCGCGCCTGGTGGAGGCCGGCGTCGGCGTGGGCGTCCTGCCGCTCGCCGCGGTGGAGCGTCACCGGACCCCCGCCATCCACGCGATGCGCCTCACCGACGCGTGGGCCAACCGCCGCCTGCTGCTCTGCGCCCGCGACTTCGGCGCGCTCAGCCTCCACGCCCGACTGTTCGCCGAGGAGATCGAGCGCCAGTCGGCCGTCAGCGACGCGTGAGGACGGCGCGCCCTGCGCGAGGCGGGTAGGTCCGGGCGGTCGGTCCGTGCTAGCAGCGGGCGATGGTCGATGCCGCATCGGTGCAGATCCTCGCTTTCACGGCCGCGGCCGCCGTGCTGACGGTCACGCCGGGCCTGGACACCGTTGTCGTGCTCAGGAGTTCGACCGCGGAGGGCCCGCGGGCCGGCGCGGCCGCGGCGCTGGGCATCTGCGGCGGCCTGCTCGCGTGGGGCGCGGGAGCCGCGTTCGGCCTCACGGCGCTCCTGTCCGCGTCGGCGGTCGCGTTCGACGCGCTGAAATGGGGCGGCGCGGCCTACCTCGTGGTCCTCGGGGCCAAGCTGCTGGTCAGGCCCCGCGCAGGCCTGCCCGCGCCGAGCGGGACGTGGCGCCGGGAGGGCGTCGCGGACGCGCTGAAGCGCGGGTTCCTGACAAACGTCCTCAACCCGAAGGTCGGGGTCTTCTACCTCACCTTCCTGCCGCAGGTCATGCCGGACGGCGCCAACGTCGCGGCGTTCTCCCTGCTCCTGGCGGGCGTCCACGTGCTCCTGTCGCTGGCGTGGTTCGCCCTGCTCATCGCGCTCACCGTTCCGTTCGGCCGCCTGCTGGCGAGGCCGCGCGTCACCAAGCTGCTCGACCGGCTGGCCGGCTGCGTCTTTGTCGCGTTCGGAGCCAGGCTGGCGGTCGCCCGGCGCGCGTAGGCGTCCGCGCGGCCGGGGCCCGGAAAGCCCGCTAGCCAGACCGATCCCGGTCGTGTATCGAGCGCGTCGGATTTCGATCGGGCTGCCCGTCAATCGCGCGGGCGGCCCCGCAACGTTTGGAGTTGATGCCATGGCCGTTCCGAAGCGAAAGACCTCGCCCATGAAGCGCGGCTTCCGCCGGTCCGCCGACGCGCTCGCGGCGCCGACCTACGTGGAAGACAAGGACTCGGGCGAGCTGCGCCGCCCCCACCACGTCGACCTCAAGACCGGCATGTATCGCGGCCGCCAGGTGCTGGCGCCCAAGAAGGCGTCCGCCGAGGCTGAGTAACCGCGCGCGTGGCCTTGCGCGCCGCGAGCCAGGCGCCGCCCGTGATCAGAACGCAGGCGAGCGCCAGGGCCGCGGTCGGCGCCGCGTAGCCGGTCGCCACAAGCAGCAGCGTCGACAGCACCGGGGCCGCGTAGGACGCGATGCCGAGCAGGCGGATGTCGCCGTTCTTGACCCCGTAGTCCCAGACGTAGAACGCGAGCCCGACCGGACCCAGGCCGAGCGCCGCGACCGCCCCGGCCTGCGCGGCCGTCGCGGGCCAGACGGTCGGCTCGGTGAGGGCGTGGCAGGCGAACCCGAGCGCGGCGGTCGCCAGGCAGAAGCCCGCGACCGCGTCGCTCGGCACGTCCCTGAACCGCCGCGACAGCACGGAATAGGCCGACCACGTGAGCGCGCAGGCCAAGGCGAGCGCGTAGCCCGCCGCGTAGCGCGCTTCCGGCACGCCGCTGCGGCCCCCGAGCAGCAGCAGCACCCCCGCGAGGCCGAGCAGCGCGCCGGCGACGTGCCGGCCCGCGAGCCTTTCCCCCGGCAGGAGCGCGGACAGGAGCACGATCAGCAGGGGCCACAGGTAGGCCACGAGCCCCGCCTGCGCGGCCGGCGCGAGCCGCAGCGCCGAGAAGTAGAGCGCGTGGTAGCCGAACAGCCCGCCCACGCCGACGAGCCACACGGGCCAGGGTTGGCGCAGCGCCCCGAGCCGCCCGCGCAATGCTGCGGCGGCGAGCCCGAGCCCGCCGCCGACCGCGAAGGTCAGCCCGGCGAGCTCGAAGGGCGGGATGGTGCCCGACGCCGCCGTGAACAGCGCCAGGCTCGACCACAGGAGGATCGCGACGGCGCCCACCGCGGTCGCCCGGCCCGACGCGGCCCCGTCCGGGCCCCGCGTCGGGGCCCCTCCCCCGGTCACGGCCGGGGACGCCACGGCGGGGCCTCGCGGCCGGGGCGTCTCAGACCGTGGTCTCGATCAGGGACTGGCCCACGTAGTGCCTGTCGCTCTCGGCCCCGGGCAGGACAAAGAAGTAACCGCCGCCCACGGGCTTGATGTATTCTTCCAGCGGTTCGCCGTTGAGCCGGTTCTGCACGGCCAGGAAGCCCGCCTTGAGGTCGGCCTGGAAGCAGATGAACAGGAGCCCCATGTCGAGCTGGCCCGCGTCCGTGAGGCCGCGGGAATAGTTGTAGGGCCGGCGCAGGATCAGGCTCGACGCCGTGTCCGCCGTGCGCGGGTTGGCGAGGCGGATGTGGGCGTCGAGCGGGGTGCGCGTGCCCGCGGGGTCGGCCGCGTAGTCGGGCAGGTCGTGCTCGTCGGCCAGGCCGAGCGGGGCGCCGGTGGCCTTCTCGCGGCCGATGATGGTCTGCTGCTCGTGCAGCGGCGTGCGGTCCCACCGCTCCACCAGCGTGCGGATGACGCGCACCACCTGGTAGGTGCCGTTGCGGGCCCAGGCGGGCTCGTCCGCCTCGCGGCCGACCCAGACGTGCCTGTCCATCAGCGCGCCGTCGCGGGCGTCGAGGTTGGCGGTGCCGTCCTTGAAGCCCAGCAGGTTGCGCACGGTGTCGTGGCCCAGCGACTTGATCGTGTGGGGCGGCAGGAAGCCGTCCATCTTCCAGCGGATCGCCAGCAGGTCGGGGAAGTGCTTCAGCACGTCCCGCAGCGCGTGGATGTTGGTTTCGGCCGTGTTGGAGCAGAACTGGAGCAGCAGGTCGCCGTGGCACTGGGCGGCCTGGAGCGCGTCGTTGGGGAACTGCGTCATCGCGACGAGGTGCCTGGGCCTCACGCCCGCGAGCCCGTAGCGCTCGTCGAACAGCGAGGCGCCGACCGCGACCGTCACGGTCAGGTTGTCGGGGATCACGGTGGGGCCGAGCAGGCCCGAGTCGGGCGGCGGCATCAGCTCGTTCGCGACCGCGGCCGCCCCGCCCCGCATCAGAAACGCGACGCGCCCCGACAGGCCCTGGAAGAGGCGCTGCAGCGCGCCCCGGTCGGGCGCCAGCACGTCGAAGGCCACCAGGAGGGCCGCGGCGGGCTCGGGCGTGACCACGCCCGACTGCCGCGCGCCGTGGAAGGGCTGGCTGTCGCGGGTCCCGTCGTCCCCGGGCGCCAGCGCGCCCGTGCTCCCCGGCTCGGCGGCGTCGGCGCGCGCGCCCAGTCCCAGCGCGCCGCCCGCGAGCCCAAGGCCCATGAGCATGCGCCGCCGGTCGAGCGCGGGCGCGTCGCGGTCCGCCGCGGGCGGGCGGGCCGCCGCGGACGCGAAGGGGCAGGATCGCCGGGCGCGGTCCGTCACGGGGGTCGTCCTCCTAATCGATGCCGAGCGTGCCGCGCAGGGAGGACAGGTCCTCGGCCAGCGTGGTCACGGGGCCCTTCAGCCCGGTGCGGTCGCGCTCGCTCAGCGCCTCGTAGGTCTGGAAGCCGTCGCCGGCCCGGTATTTGGCGAGCAGGGCGTCGACCTTGGCGAAGTTGTCGCGCACGCGGGCGTCGAGCGAGGGGTCGCGCTTGTCCACCAGCGGGCGGAGCAGGTCCACGATCTTCTGCGCGCCCTCGACGTTGGCCGCGAAGTCCCACAGGTCGGTGCGGGAATAGCGGTCCTCCTCGCCGGTGATCTTCTTGGAGGCCACCTCCTCGATGAGGTCGGCCGCGCCGCCCACCATGGCCTTGGGCGTGACCGTCAGGGTGGCGAGCCGGCGCTGGAGGTCGAGCACGTCGGCCATCAGCTTGTCCGCGACCGGCGCCAGGCCCTCGGTCGAGCGGTCGGCGAAGAGGCCCTTCTCGATGCGGTGGAAGCCCAGGAAGTTGGGGTCGGCGGCCTTCTTCTCGAAATCGTCCTCGCGGCTGTCCATGCTGCCGTCGAGGTCGTTGAACAGCTCCGCGATGGGCTCGATGCGCTCGTAACGCTCGTGGGCGGGCGCGTAGGCCGCGCGCGCCGCGTCGAGCTTGCCCGCCTTGACGTCGTCGGTGAGGGCCCGCGTGCGTTCCGCCAACGCGTCCACCTCGCCCGTCACGTAGCGCTTGTAGTCCGCGATGGGCTGGGCGAGGTCGGTGGCCGAGACGGGTCCCGCGGGCGCGGCCGCGTCCGCCACGCTCAGCGTCCCCTTCGGGTTGGAGAGCAGCCCGCAGGTCATCAGGTACTGGCCGGGGTCGAGGTCGGTGGTGAGCGTCTGGGTGAGGCCGGGCACGATGTTCTCGCGCTCGTCCACCACCATCACGCCCTTGAGGATCTCCCATTCCAGCGCGCGGGCGCTGTTGTTGACGATCCGGAACGTGGTCTTGCCGGGCGGCACGGTGAGGCTCGCGGGGTCGCAGCCGGTCCGGGTGACCGTGACGGTGACGGGCTCGCCGGCCGCCGCGGGCAGGCCCGCGGCCGGGCCGAGCAGGGCCGCGAGGGCGAGGGTGGGGCGAAGGCGCATGGCGGGCTCGCGAGTGTCAGGCGTGGTGGGGGGTGGCGCGGCTTCGCGGGGGCGCGAAGAACAGCGACAGGGCGCTCAGCAGGAACACGAGGTAGAGCCCCACGGCGCCGACCGTCGGCGTCTCCTGGTAGCCCAGGAAGGCGCTGAGCAGGGTGCCGGGGACCGAGTCGGCGGGCAGCACGCCGCTCAGGTCGAAGGCCTGGGCCTGGAGCCCGTTCCACAGGCCCGCCTCGTGGAAGGACTGGAGCGCGTTGGCGAGCAGGCCCGCCGCCACGAACAGGATCAGCACGCCCGTCCACCGGAAGAAGCGCCGCAGGTCCAGGTGGACGCCGCCCACGTAGATGGCCCAGCCGACCGCCACCGCGCCCAGGAGCCCCAGAACGGCGCCGAGCGACACGCTCCAGCCCGTGCCGCCCTGGAACACGGCCAGGAGGAAGAACACCGACTCCAGCCCCTCGCGCCCCACCGCGAAGAAGGCCATGCCGACCAGCGCGAGCCCCTGGCCGTCGCCGGACCGCAGCGCCGCGTCGACCTCGTCGTGGAGCTGCGCCTTGATGGAGCGGGCGGCCTTCTTCATCCAGAACACCATGGATGTGAGGATGCCCACCGCCAGCAGGCCCACGACGCCCTCGAACAGCTCCTGCTGCCGCTGCGGGAACTCGGCCCCGACCGCGTTGAGCCCGAGCCCGAGCGCGAGGCAGAGCGCGGCCGCGAGCACCACCCCGGCCCAGACCGCGGGCATGAAGCGGGCGCGGTTCGTTTGCCGGAGGTAACTTCCCACGATACCCACGATCAGCGCCGCCTCGACGCCCTCGCGCAGCATGATCAGAAAAGCGACGAGCAAGGGCCTGGGGTCCTTCGCGGGTGGCGGGTCGCCTTTGACCTAGGCTCCTGTTGTGACCGAGACAACCGGATTTGTCGGTTTTCGCGTAACATTGGAACTGTTGAAAACTATACAGCGCAGCCGATCGGATTAGTTCTAAACTACAGTTTGTAACGGTTCCGAAAACGTGGCGCGGCGGACGCGCGATGCGGCGCGGCGCCACCCTGGCCAAACCGGTCGCCCGACCCATCATCTTCCCGGTCGAAGGCATGCACGGGGAGGATCGGGCGATGGCATCGGGATTGAGCGACAAGGGGCTGGCGGTGTTCGCCTTCGCGGCCTACCACCAGTTCACCTCGGGCGAGAAGGTCACCGACGTGGTGCTGCACGACGGCGCGGGCCACGCCGCGGACCCGCAGGCCGTCAAGGAGGTCGAGGACGCCGGGCTCGCGACGGTGAGGAGCGACCGGGCGGAGTTCACGCCGGAGGGGCAGGAGATGCTGGGCCGGGTCCTGGACGCGATCCGCGGCGCGGCACACTGACGGCCGCGCTTGACGGCTCAGCCCACCAGTCGGGTCACGCACTCCGCGAGTGACTCGCCCCAGTCCGGCAGCGTCAGGCCGTAGGTTCGGGCGAGCTTGGTCGTGTCCAGGCGGGAGTTCGCTGGGCGCGCGGCGCGGGTCGGGTAGTCCGCCGTCGCGATGCGGCGGACTTTTGCGGCGGGGCCGCCCAGCGCGGCCGAGCGGGCGAAGACGGCTTCCGCCACCTCGGCCCAGCTCCCTTCGCCCCGGCCCGCCACGTGGAAGGTGCCGCAGAGCTCCGCCCGGGCCTCCGGCCCCGCGTCGCGCAGGCGCGCGGCCATGGCGACCACGGCTCGGGCGATGTCCAGCGCGCTGGTCGGGCAGCCGCGCTGGTCGGCCACCACGCCCACCTCGTCGCGGGACCCGGCCAGCCGCAGCATGGTTCGCACGAAGTTGGCGCCGAACGGCGCGTAGACCCAGGCCGTGCGCAGGATCACGTGGGCCGGGGTGGCGCGCGCGACCCGCCGCTCGCCGTCGAGCTTGCTGCGCCCGTAGGCGCCGAGCGGCGCCACGGGATCCTCCTCGCGGTAGGGGCGGTCGAGGCTGCCGTCGAACACGTAGTCGGTGGACAGGTGCAGCACCGGCACGCCCAGCGCCGCGGCGGCCTCGGCCACCGCGCCCGCGCCCGCGCCGTTGACGGCCTGGGCCAGGTCGGGCTCGTCCTCGGCCCGGTCCACCGCCGTGTAGGCGGCGGCGCTCACGACCACCTCCGGCTCGGCCGCCCGCAGGGCGGGCAGCACCGTCTCGGGCCGGGCGAGGTCGAGGTCCGGCCGGCCGGCCGGCACCACCGTCACGCCCAGCGCGGGGCCGATCTCCGCCAGGGCCGTCGCGACCTGCCCGTCGCGTCCAGTGACCGCGATCCGCATGGGTGTCAGTGTCCCGGGTTCCGGCCTTCATCCAATCCGAGGCGTTGACCTTTGTAGGCTTCGCGGAGTGGTGTCCACCACC
>CAXTDZ010000079.1:0-19082 GCA_964243035.1 uncultured Lichenihabitans sp. | reverse complement strand
GCGGCCCTGGCCGCCTCGCCGCGGGCCCGCTCCGCCTCCGTGGCCCGCCGGCCGTCGACGGCCGCGGCCTCCAGCGCCGCCTTGTCGAGCGCGGCCTTCCGAAAGGTCAGAACCGCGCGCGACATGTGCCCCACCTCGTCGCCGCGGCCGCGCGCCGGGACGGTCACGGCGGTGTCGCCCGCGGCGAGCCGCGCCATGGCTTCGGTCATCGCCACCACGGGCGCGGCGAGGCTGCGGTTCAGGAGCCACGCGAGCAGCGCCGCGAGGCCGAGCGCCGCGACCGACCCCGCGACCAGCCAGACCAGCGCGGCCCGCTCCGCGTCCGACCGCGCCGCGTCGTCGCCCGCGACGGTGCGCGCGACCGTGTCGAGCACCGCCGTGTCGGCGGCGCGGATCTCGCCCAGGCTCTTCACCCCGGCGAGGTCCACCGCCCGCGGCCGGGTCGCGGGGTCCTTCATCAGGTCCACGACGGGGTCGCCGACCTTGGCGCGCCATTGCAGGGCGGCGGCGCGGAGCTGCCCGATGCGGCCCTTCAGCGCCCGGTCCGCGGTCGCGGCCTCCATGTCGTCCAGCAGCGCGTCGAGGGCGTTGCGGCTGTCCTCGTAGGTCGCCTTGAAGGCGGGCTCGCCCTTCAGGACGTAGCCGCGCAAGGCGTTCGTCTGCTCCATCACGAGTTCCAGCACCCGTTCGGCCCGCCCGGCCAGCACGAGGCTCGCGTGGCTCTGCTCCGACCGGGCGCCGACGGTGCGGATGCTCACGAAGGCGCCCACCGACGAGAGCGCGAAGGCGGTCAGCACGAGGGCGAAGCTCAGGCTGATCTTGGACCGCGTCCGCAAATCCCGCACCCGCATGGCGACCTCGCGTAACCTCAAGCGGCACGGCGCGGCTGACGCCGCGGCGCTGCTTCGATGCTCAAGCGCCCGAGGCGTCACATGGCCTGCGCGCGGGCGAGCTTACGCGGGACCGGTCTGACGGTCCGTTACCGCGGCCTCGGCGGCCCCGTGCCCGTTTGGGGCAGGGCCTGGCGCCGCGCGGTCCAGCCACGCCGCGAGGTCGGCGGCCGAGCGGTCCGCGGCCTCCACCATGGGCACGTGCCCCATCCCCGGGTAGGTGACGAGCGCGGCTCCCGGGATGGTTGCCGCGAAACGGCGCGCGTGCTCCACCGGCACGAGCCGGTCCGCCTCGCCCGCCATCACCAGCGTCGGCGTGTCAAGCGTGCGGAGGCGGTCGAGCAGCGCCGCCTCGCCCCCGCCCGCGTCCAGGCCGAGCAGGATCGCGCGGTGGCCGGGCGCCCGCAGCAGGTCCGCGGTGCGGCGCACGGCGGCCTCGGTGGCGAACCGCGCGTCCGCGACCGACCCGCGCAGCCCGCGGCGGATCAGCGGCGTGAGGTCCAGGTGGCGCAGCGCGAAGCGGCCGAGCGCGTGGCCCATCAGCCTGACGGCCGCGGGCCGCGGCGCGTCGGCCCGCCGCGTGTCGGTCCAGCCGATGCTGCCCACCAGGACGAGGCCCGCGACGGCGTCCGGCCGCGCCAGGGCGAGGCGCCAGGCGACGTGCCCGCCCATGGAACTGCCGACCACCACGGCGGGGCCCGTCCGCAGCGCCGCGAGCAGCGCCGCCACCACCGCGACCAGGCCGGGCACGGTGGCCTCGTAGCCGGGCGGCGCGGCCGTGAGCCCGTGGCCGGGCAGGTCCACCGCGATCAACCGCGCCCGGTGGCCGAGCCGCTCGATCCAGGGCTCCCAGTCGGCGCTCGACGCCGCGAACCCGTGCAGCAGCACCAGCACGGGGCCGTCGCGCCGCCCCGCGTCGCGGACGTGCAGCCGCACCCCGCCGGGGATGGACAGGAAGCGGGACGCGGCCGTGCCGTAGCGCCGCTCCAGCACCGGGTAGGGGATGTCGCGGCGCCACAGCGCCAGCAGCAGGGCGCCGAGGCCCGCGCCCGCGAGGGCGAGCCCCGCGCGGCTCCGCCGCCGCCCGCGCGCCTCAGCCATGGCCCGCGACGGCGCCGGCGCGCAACTCGATGAGTTCGGGCGCGGGCGCGGTGTCGTCCACGGTCAGGAACAGGCCCGCGCGGCGCGACGCGACCCCCACGTCCAAGCGGCTCGACAGCGACGTCATCACCGGGCTGAGCAGCAGCCCCGCGGCCGTGGTGGCCATCCAGATCCCGTACCAGCCCCCGGTCGAGACGGCCGCGGCCCCGATCAGCGCGCCCAGGCCCACGTGGGGCAGGTGCCCCCGGAACGCCGCGCCCAGGCCGATGTGCCGGTCGGCCCGCGACTGCGGGTCCCAGCGGATCGCCTTGCCCATCAGGATGCGCAGCACGAAGCCCGTGTTGACCAGCGACAGCATGGGGTTGAGCAGCAGCCAGAACACCTGCTCCAGCGCCACGGAGGCGAGCAGGCGCTCGCCGCCCCCGAAGCCGCGTCGCGCCCGGCGGTCGGCGAAGGCGCGCAGGAGCGCCAGCAGCCGCGGCAGGTAGGTCACGGTGGCCGCGAGCCCGAACAGCACGGTGCCCGCGAGCCCCGGCTCCGTCAGCCCGTAGGCCAGCAGCCCCAGGCCCCCGTCCACCGGACCCGTCAGGACGCGCACGGCGCCGAGCAGGATGAAGGCCCACCACAGCGGCGCCGTGAAGTAGCCCCCGATGCCGAGCAGGATGTGGGCGCGGCTGCCCGCCGACAGGCCGGGCAGGCCCAGCACGCGCATGTGCTGGAGGTTGCCCTGGCACCAGCGCCGCTCGCGCCCCATCAGGTCGAAGGTGTTGGTGGGCATCTCCTCCCAGGTGCCTTCGAGGTCGGGCAGCAGGTGGATCTCCCAGCCCGCGCGGGTGAGCAGCGCGCCTTCCACCACGTCGTGGCACAGGATCTCGCCGCCCAGCGGCGGCTTGCCGGGCAGCACGGGCAGGCGGCAGTGGTCCCGGAAGGGCGCGATCCGCAGGATCGCGTTGTGGCCCCAGTAGACGCCCTCCGGCCCCTGCCAGATCGCCAGGCCCCTCAGCGCGAGCGGCGCGTAGAGCCGCACCGCGAACTGCTGCACGCGGGCGAACAGGGTGTCGCGGTTGGTCGCGTAGCTGACCGTCTGGATCAGGCCGACGCGGGGGTTCTCCTCCATCAGGCGGATCAGCCGGCGGATGGCGTCGCCGCTCATCAGGCTGTCGGCGTCGAGCACCACGGCGTGGTCGTAGCCGTCGCCCTGCCGGTCCAGGAAGTCGGCGATGTTGCCCGCCTTGCGGCCCTTGTTCTCGGGGCGGCGGCGGTAGTGGACGCGGCGGCCGGCCTCCGCGCCGAGCGCCTCGAAGGCGCGGCGCTCGTCGGCCGCGACCGCGGCCGTGCGCGTGTCGCTCAGCACGTGGATGTCCACGTCGTCGGTCGAGCCCGTGCGGGCCAGCGAGCGCAGCATCACCCGCACGCCCGAGAACACCGCCTCCGCGTCCTCCTCGAACACGGGGATCAGCAGCGCGGTGCGGCTCTTGCCCGTCGCGACGGGCTCCAGGGCCAGCGCCCGGCGCTCCAGCACCGACCGGGCCCGGCGGCCGCGCAGCCAGGCCGTGAAGCCCAGCACGAGCTGGAACACCAGCAGGCATTCCCACCCCATCACGAGCACGAAGGGGACGAGCAGCAGCCAGTCGAGCAGCGTGTGGCGCCCGCCCGCCAGCACCGCGAGCGACAGGGCGAGCACGGCCGCGGCGAGCGCCACGCCCGGCATCAGCACCGCCAGCCGGCGGAGGTGGGTGCGCGGCGGAGGCAGCGGCAGGGTTTCGGAAGCGGCAGCGGGCGAAGAGTGCATTCGGTCCTTTGTAGCGTGGTGAGAAAAGTGGCGCAGTGCTCGCACCCGTGCAGTCCCGCCGCGATGCGTCACGTCGTCCCGAAGCGCTCCCGGGCGGGTCGGCAGGCCCGCAGCACGGCCTCGACCGTGGTCAGCTCCACCTGGTCGGCCAGGCGCGGCAGCAGGTGGCGCAGCGTCGCCTCGTGGGCCGCGGGGGACGAGCTCGCCACCGCGTCCGCGGGCAGCACGACGTGGAATCCCCGGTCCACGGCGCCCAGCACGCTCGCGAGCACGCAGGCGTCGGTTTCGACGCCGCTCACCACCAGCGTGTCGACGCCGCCGGCCTCCAGCCGTTCCGCCACGCCCGCCACGGCGAACACGGAGTAGGTCGGCTTGTCCACGAGCTCGTCGGGCCTCGCCAGGGCGTCGAGGGGCGCCACCAGGTCGAGCAGGGCGGGATCGAGCCGGGCGCCCGTCATCCCGTCCCACCGGCGGTAATAGGCCCCCCAGCGTCCGGGTGCCTCGTCTGCGGTGGCGGGCGTCACGAAGCGGGCGAACAGGCGGCGGGCCGGGCCCTCGCGGACCAGCCGGGCCACGCCGGGCAGGATGTCGGCCAGCCCCGGCGCGTGCCAGGCCGTCTCCTCCGCGAACAGCCGCTGCATGTCGACCACGAGGTGGAGCACGTTGGGACCGGACAGGTCGGTGGGCACGGGGATCTCCGAAGCGGCCGCGGACGCCATGCCCTATCAGGAATGGCCCTGCGATGAACGGGGCCGCGGGTCGGGAAGGCGCGGATGGTCACCGGCGGGCGCCGACCCGCGCTCGCGCGGCGTCCGCCGGTCGTTGAAGCTTGACAGTGTCCCGGCCGGTGGTTTGCTGTTCGCGGGCGGCCCGAGTCGGTTGCCGGAGGGAAAGGTCATGCGGGCAGGTCTGAATCGCCGGCAGTTCGCGCTGGGCCTCGCCGCGACCGCCACCGCGGCCCCGGGCGTCCGGGCGGCCTCCGCGGCCGACGCGTCGATCACGGTGCTGAACTGGCAGGGTTACGGCACCGACGAAGCCTTCGCGGTCAAGAACTTCGCCGCTATGACGGGCTGCACGGTCAAGCACGACTACTACAACTCCGAACCCGAGATGCTGACCAAGCTGCGCACCAACCCGGGCGCCTACGACGTGGTGCTCGTCAACTCCGCCCGCGACAGCCAGGCCCACGCCGAGGACCTGATCGACCCGGTCGACCTCGCCGCGGTGCCCAACGCGGCCGGGCTCGCGGACGCGTTCAAGACCCATCCCAACATCCTGATCGACGGCCGGACCTACGGCGTGCCGTGGGTGTGGGGCATGAACGCCCTGGCGATCCGCCGCGACACGGTCAAGGCGGTCGACAGCTACGCGGTGTTCGCCGACCCCAAGTTCGCGAACCGCGGCGCGCTGTTCGACGACGCCGTGAGCGAGGTCGGCATCGCGGCCCTCATGCTCGGCCGCGACGTGAACGACCCCGGCGACCTCGGGAAGGTCGCCGACCTGCTCAAGTCCTTCAAGCCGGACGTGAAGCTCACCTGGTCCAGCGAGGACGAATGGAACAAGGCCTTCGCGGGCGGCGCCTTCGACGTGTCGATCTACTGGTCGGGGGCGGTCGCGCGCTCGCAGAAGCTGCACAACCTCCCCGTCGACTTCGTGATCCCCAAGGAGGGCGCGCTGGGCTGGCTCGACAACCTGTGCGTGCCGTCCTCCAGCACGCGCAAGGGTCTGGGGCTCAAGTTCATCAACTACATGATCGACCCCGACTTCTACGTGGCCTGGGTGACGGGCTCGGGGGCGCCGGCCTCCGCCAACGGGGCCGCCATGAACAAGCTGCCCCCGACCGACCTCAACCGGCAGATCCACAAGCCCGAGTACCTCCCGAAACTCCAGTTCATGGGCTCGCTCCCCGAGGACCGGCGCCAGGCCTTCAACGACACCTGGGAGGAGGTGAAGGCGTCCTACGCGCATTGAGGCCGGGCGCGAGGGCCCCGTGAGCGGGCGCAGGGCGCGGCTCGCCACAGCGGCGCTGCTGCTGCCCGCCTACGGCTGGCTGACGCTGGCCGTGTTCCTGCCGCTCGGCGCCATGCTGGTGTTCAGCTTCCTCAAGCGCACGCCGTTCGGCTCCCACGCGCCGCTCGCCTTCACGGTCGCGAACTACCGGGCCTTCGTGGACCGGCCCTACCTCGTGGGCGTCGCCTGGACCTCCGTCCGGCTGGGGCTGTGGACCACGGGCCTGTGCGCGGCGCTCGGCCTGCCGGTGGCCCTCGCCCTCGCCAAGGCGACGCGGGGCCGCGTGCGGCAGGTGCTGTTCCTGCTCACCGTGCTGCCGTTCTGGACCAACGGGCTCGTGCGGGTGTTCTCCTGGACCATGCTGCTGCGGGAAGGCGGCCTGCTCGACGGCGCGCTCCACCTCCTGTGGCCCGGCGCGGGGTCGCTCTCGCTGCTCTACAGCTTCCCGGCGGTCGTGATCGGGCTGGTCCACGCCTACCTGCCCTACATGATCCTGACCTGCTACCTGTCGGCTCTGGGCATCGACGACGCGCTGGTCGACGCCGCCCGCTCGCTGGGCGCGCGGGCGCCGGCCGTGCTCGCGACCGTGGTCCTGCCGCTGTGCCTGCCCGGGCTCGTGTCGGGGTCGATCCTGATCTTCGTGCCCGTGATCGGCAGCTTCATGGAGGCGCGCATCCTGGGCGGGCGCGTCGGCGTCACGCTGGGCACGGTGATCGAGGACCAGTTCACGCAGGCCTACAACTGGCCGCTCGGGGCCGCGCTGTCCTTCACCATGCTGGCGGCCGTGCTGGTGGTCTTCGCCCTGTTCTCGGGCGCGCTGCGCGGCCGGCTGGCGGCCGCCGCGTGACGGGGCTCGGCCGCGCCCTGCTCGTCGCCGTGCTCGTGTTCCTGTACGCGCCGGTGGCCGTGATGGTCGCGATGGCCTTCAACACCTCCGACCTCTACACGCTGCCCTTCGTGCCGAGCCTGCGCTGGTTCGCGGCGCTGTCCGCCGACGACCGGCTGATCGCGGCGGCCCGCAACAGCGTGCTGATCGCGGTCGTCACCGCCGTCGTCGCGACCGCGCTGGGCACGCTGGCCGCCCTCGCCCTGTCGCGCCGGACGTTCCGCGGGCGCTCGCTGCTCCAGCTCCTGCTGCTGCCGCCCATCGCCATCCCCTGGCTGATCACCGGCACCGCGATGCTGGTGTTCTTCTTCTGGACGGGCATCGGCCGCGGGCTGCACGCCATGGTGATCGGCCACGTGGCGCTCGCCATCCCCTACGTGGTGCTGGTGGTGGGCACGGGGCTCGCGGGGCTGCGGGCCGAGCTGGAGGAGGCGGCGGTCAGCCTGGGCGCCACGCCCGCGCGCGCCTTCCTCACGGTCACGGTGCCGCTGCTGCTGCCGAGCCTGGTGGCAGCCGCCTTGTTCGCCTTCGCGACCTCGCTGGACCAGTTCGTGGTGTCCTACTTCCTCGCCACGCCGGGTGTCAGCACGCTGCCGGTGGAAATCTACTCCTCGATCCGCAAGGGGTTCACGCCCGAGATCAACGCGGTCTCGACGCTGCTGCTCGGCGCCTCCGTCGGCCTGTTCGCGGTGTTCGCGGTGCTGACGCGGGCGGGGGAGGCGCGGTGAGCGGCGTCGCGGTCGCGGGCCTCCGCAAGAGTTTCGGGACGACGGTCGTGCTCGACGGCATCGACGCCCGCTTCGGGGAGGGCGCGCTGACGAGCCTGCTCGGGCCCTCGGGCTCGGGCAAGACGACGCTGCTGCGCGTCGTCGGCGGCTTCGTGGCGCCCGACGCCGGCACCGTGCGGATCGGGGACGCGGACGTCACCGCCGTGCCGCTGTGGAAGCGCCGGGTCGGCATGGTGTTCCAGTCCTACGCGCTGTTCCCGCACCTGAGCGTCGCCGAGAACGTGGCCTACGGGCTGCGCCGCCGGGGGATGCGGGGGGCCGCGCTGCGCGCCGAGGTCGGCCGCGCCCTCGACCTCGTGCGCCTGACCGGGCTCGACGCACGGCGCCCGAAGCAGCTCTCGGGCGGCCAGCAGCAGCGCGTGGCGCTGGCCCGCGCGATCGTCACCAGGCCGCGCGTGCTGCTGCTCGACGAGCCGCTGTCGGCGCTGGACCGGCGCCTGCGCCAGGAGATGCAGGTGGAGCTGCGCCGCATCCAGCGCGACAGCGGCCTCACCACGATCTTCGTGACCCACGACCAGGAGGAGGCGCTGACCCTGTCGGACCGGGTCGCGATCCTGGACCGCGGCCGCATCGTCCAGGAGGGCACGCCGGTCGAGGTTTACGAGCGGCCGAGAACCGCCTTCGCGGCCGGGTTCCTGGGCGACGCCACCCTGTTCCGGGGCGTGGTGGAGGACGGGGGCGTGCGGGTCGCGGGCGCGCTGCTGCGCACCGGGGACGCGCTGCCCGCGCCGGGCACCGCCGTCACCCTGGCGGTGCGGCCCGAGAAGGTCTCGCTCGCCCCCGCCGGGCCCGACACCCCGGACTGCAACGCGCTTCCCGCCACCGTGCGCGGCACGGTCTACGCGGGCGCGGCCTCGACCGTGCTGCTCGACGGGCCCGGGGGGCTCGACCTCAAGGTGTTCATCCAGAACCGCGAGGCGCCCCGGCTGGAGCCGGGCGCCGCGGTCCGGCTCACCTGGTCGCCGGCGCACACCGTGCTGCTCGACGGCTGACCGGACGCGTTCCTCACCGACAGGGCCCGCCATGCTCCGCCACGCCACCGTCCAGCCCGAGCGCGCCTGGTTCACCTGGTCGGATCGGCCCGCCGAGATGGTGTTTCTGCCGCTCGGCGTGAAACTGACGCCCGTGGCCTACGCGGGCAGCACGGGGCGCGCCACGCTGTTCCCGCCGGGCGAGGGGGTGCGCTTCGGCCGCCACGACCTGCGCGCCGTCGCGGTCGGCCTGGACCTGACCCACGCGGGGACCGCGCTCGACTGGTGCTACGCCAAGCCCGAGCCCTTCGCGGTCGTGGGGCGCTGGCGGGCCCGGCGGCTCGGCGAGTGGGGCCTGCGCTTCTGGGTCGCGCTGTGCCTGTCGGCCGAGGACGGCAGCCCCGTGCGCCACGACGAGGGGTCGGGCGCCGCGGTGGTCAAGGTGGGCCACCGCTTCGTGGCGCTGGTGTCGGCCGAACCGCCGGTGCTGGTGACGGGCCACGCGAGCGCGGAGGCGCTCGCGGCCGACTTCGAGAGGCACGGCTACTTCCACCTCGGGAGCCGCGCCGGGGAGGCGCCCGCCCTCGCGCTGCGCTTCAACCTGGAGATGACCCGCGACGGGCTGTTCGCGGCGGGCGTCGCGGACCGCGCCGACCTCGCCGTGGCCAGGGCCCGCGCCGCCCTGGCCGAACCCCCGCGCCCCGCGCCGCCCGCCCATACGGGCCGCTTCGCGGGCGCCCTCGACGCCGTGCGCGACGTGACCGCCTGGAACACCGTGTGGGACCCGGTCAACGCCCGGCCCTACACGTCGATCAGCCGCAACTGGAACGGCCGGAAGTTCGGTGGCTTCGGGGTGTGGCTGAACGACCAGCACTACGCGGCCCTGCTCACCGGCCTGCTCGACCCCGAGGCGGCCCGCGAGAACCTGGCCGCGACGCTCGCCAGCGCGACCCCGCAGGGCAACTTCGCCTGCCTGCTGACCGCCAACGACGCCTGGGTGGACCGCACGCAACTGCCGGTCGCCTCCTTCCTCCTGTGGCTGCTGTTCCTCAGGAGCGGGTCCCGGGGGCTGCTCGCGCTCATGCGCGAGGCGCTGGAGCGCAACCACGCGTGGTGGTGGGCCAACCGCGACCCCGGCGGGCGCGGGCTCGTGTCCTACGGCACCTCCGACGTGGGGGAGGGGCTCTACAAGGGCACCCATTTCGGGGCGCGCAACGAGTCCTCCATGGACAACAGCCCCATCCACGACGAGGCGCGCTACGACCCCGCCGCGCGCACGCTCGACTGCCTGGACGTGGGCCTCAACAGCCTGCTCGCGCTCGACGCCGAGATGCTGGGGCTGATCGCGACAGCCTTCGGCGACGGGGAGGCAGCCCGCGCCCACGCGGCCCGCGCGGCGGCCACGCGCGGGCGGATCAGGACGGAGCTGTGGGACGCGGAGCGCGGGCTGTTCGCCAACCGGCTGTGGTCGGGCGCCTTCGTGCGCAGCGTGGGGCCGACCAGCTTCTACCCCCTGGTCGCGGGCGTGCCGGACGCCGCGCAAACGGAGCGCCTGCTGGGCCACCTCGCCGACCCCCGGACGTTCGGGGGCGAGGTCGGGCTTCCCGGCACCGCGCGCCACGACCCGGCCGCGCGCGACAACGTGTACTGGCGCGGCCGCGTCTGGCCGCCGCTGAACTTCTGGGTGTGGCAGGGCCTGCGCCGGATGGGGCGGCACGGGGAGGCGACGGCGCTGGCCCGGAACAGCTTCGACCTGTTCAGCCGCGCCTGGGCCAGGCGGGTCTGCCCCGAGAATTACAACGCCGAAACCGGCGAGCCGCTGGACGGCCCCGACACGGACGGCTTCTACGGCTGGGGCGCGCTGATGCCGCTGATGGCCGTGGGGGAGGTCACGGACGTCTCGCCCTGGGCCGGGTGGGAGGTCGCCAACGCGGGCGGCGACGTGGCGCTGGGCCCGGTCGAGAGCCCGGCCGGGCCCGTGACGGTGCGGGTGGAGGGCGGCGTGCTGGCGGTGGCCCGGGGCGGGCGGGTGCTGTTCTCCACCGACCTCGCCGGGCGGCTCACGGACATCCGGGTGGGGCGGGACGCGCTCGCCCTCACCCTGCCCGCGGCGGTGCGCGACGGCGCGGTGCTGCGCGTGCCGGGCCTGGATCCCGCGCGGATCCTCCTCGCGCGGGTCGGGCCGGGTGCCCTGCCGGTCGCGGCCGAGGGGGACGGGGTCGTGCTGGGGCCGCTCCGCCCCGCCATGGCCGGGCAGCGGCTCCGGGTCGCCTGGGAGGAGCCGCCCGTCGCGGAAGGAGCGTCACTCGGCGGGTGAGGCGGCCTGCCGCGGGATCGCGCGGCGGGTCCAGCGCTGGAGCACCGTGATGGTGGGCCGCAGGATCAGCAGGTCCGCCACCAGCGCCATCATCATCGCGAAGGCGCTGAGCCAGCCGAACAGCCGGAGCTGCGGCAGGTCGGAGAACACGGTCACGGCGAGCCCGCAGGACAGCACCACCGAGGTGAGGATCAGCGCCGGGCCCACCAGGATGGTGGCGCGCATCACGCCCACCGAGGGGTCCTCGCCCGGGCGCTCCTCCAGCCGCAGCCGGTTCAGGAAGTGGATGGTGGCGCTGAGCCCCAGCCCGAAGCTCACGGTGAGCGCCACCACGCTCACGAACTGCAGCCCCTCGCCCGTCAGCCACAGCAGCGCGCCCGACACCACCACGGGGAAGATGCCGGGCAGGATGGCGGCGAAGAACACCGTCACCGAGCGGAAGGCGAGCCCGATGAAGGCCGCCACGAACAGGAACTCCACCGTCAGCCCCAGGTTGAGCTTGCCGATCATGCCCGCGCTGTTGCGCGCCGCGATCGCCGCCAGGCCCGTCACCGCGACCTCGTAGCCGGGGTTCTGGTCGCGGATCGGCTGGAGCTGCTTGTTGAGGCTGTCGATCACGGGCAGGAGCTGGCTCGCGTCCTTGTCGGGGATGCGGCCCGACACCACCACGGCGTCCTGCCCCTGGTCGATGAAGCGCCGCACCAGGCTCTTGGGCAGCAGGTCGACGTATTCCTTGACGGTGGCGGGATCGGACTTGCCCTCGTTCTCGGCGAGCCAGCGCCGCAGCGTTTCCAGCGACCACACGTTGCCGAGCCCGGCCGTCTTCTCCATGGTGGCGTGGACGGCCCCGATCACGTCCAGCGTGCGGGTGTCGTAGAGCGAGGCGTCCTTCGGGAACTCGATCAGGATGTCGAGCGGGTTGGCGCCGGTCAGCTTGGCGTCGAGCTGGCCGGAGGCCTGCACGGCCTTCTGCTTGTCGGGCACCTGGTCGGCCAGGCGGTAGCGCGGCTCCAGGTCCGCGTAGACCAGGCCGAGCCCCACCACCACCAGCACGCTGATGAGGCTGTAGAGCCCCGGGCGCGACACCATGCGCGTCGCGATGAAGGAGCAGAACCGGCGCAGCGCGTCCACGCCCGTGTCGGCGCCCTCCATGCGCGCCGCGAAGGCCTGCTCCTTGCGCACCAGCAGCACGCCGAGCAGCGGCACCAGGGTCAGCACCGCGACCAGCGCGATGATCGTGGAGATCAGCCCCGCCTGCCCGAAGGTCCTGATCAGCTCGGAGGAGGTGAACTGCAGCGCGATGAAGGACAGCGCCGCGGTGACGTGGGTGAGCACGCAGGCGGGCCCCACCACCAGCACCGCGTTGCGGAAGGCCGAGAGCTTGTCCTCGCCCGCGATCAGCCGGTCGCGCGCCGCGAAGGTGAGCTGCATGCTGTCGGAGAAGCTGATCACCATGATGAGCGGCGTCATGATGTTCAGGAACATGTTGAGCTTGAAGTCGAGCCAGCCCAGCGCCCCCAGCGCGAACAGGATCGCGAGCAGCGGCGGCCCCGCGGCCACGATCATGAAGGACACGCGGCGGAAGAACAGGATGGCGATCAGGCAGCCCGCCAGGAAGCCGGCCGCGTTGTAGACGAGCCGGTCGCGCTCCACCGCGTTGCGGATGGCGAGCTGCATCACGGGAACGCCCGACAGCTCCGCCTGGAGGTCGGACCCGTGCAGGTCGTCGGCCATCACCTTGCGGATGCCCGCCACCACGTCGTTGAGCTTGGGGCTGCCCACCACGTGGGGGTCGAGCGCGAGCACGACCAGCGCCAGCGTGCCGTCGTCGGACAGCAGCTTGCCCTTGATGATCTGGTTGTCGCGCACGCTCTGGATGAGGCTGTCGTAGGCGGGCCCCTCGGGCGGCAGCTGTTCCGGGAACAGGGCGGGCGGCACCTGGCCGGGCTGCGGCTTCTGCCGGGCCGAGAACATGGAGATCAGCGAGCGGGTGCCGTCGGCGAGCTGGAGGTCGGTGACGAGGTCGCGCAGCTTCTCGACGTTGTCGTGGGCGAGCAGGTCGCGGCCCGTCACCACCACGAGGGCGTCGAACTCGTTGGAGGGGAAGCGGGCGGTCACGTCCTCGTACTGCCGGAACTCGGGCGTGTCGGAGCGGAACAGCTGGCTCAGGCTGTCGTCGACCTGGATGCGGCTCACGCCCCACAGGGCGAGCGCCGCGAGCGCCACCATCACGGTCACGGCCGCGAGGCGGGCGCGCAGCGCGATCAGCCCGAACCGCTCGATCCCGAACGCCAGCCGCGAGGGTTCGACCGCCCCCGTCCCAGCCTGCCTGACCCTGTCGTCCACGAAAAACCCTCACTGGTTCAGGCTTTCCGCCCGACACGCGCCCGAAACCCGTCGCCGTGGCAGGGCTCCCGGGCTCGGACGCCTGCTTAGCGGCTTCAACTTGGGCTTTCGCGTGACCGGCCCCGGTTAAGAGGTTTCTGCTGCTCGAAATCAAGCGAAGCCGGGCGTTTTGAAAAAGCGACGCGCTGAAGAATGCGCGATTATCAACACAGGTTGACGACGGTTCAAGGTGGATCGCGGGAGGGCGCGGTCAGGCCGCAGCGGGCCAGCGCCTCGGCCATGTGCGGCGGCACGGGCGCTTCGGCGCGCACGGGCTCCCCCTTGGCCGACAGCGGCACCGCCACCGCGCGGGCGTGCAGGTGCAGCGGCGTCCCGTCCGGCCCGCCCGGCGCGTAGACGCCCTCGCCCAGGATGGGCCAGCCCATGGCGGCGCAGTGGACGCGGAGCTGGTGGGTGCGGCCGGTCAGCGGGTGCAGGGCCAGCCAGGCCCGCGGGGGGCGGGTCCCGGTCGCGGGCTCGCGGCCCAGCACGCGCCAGCGGGTGCGCGAGGGCGCGCCCTCCCGGTCGACCTTCATCCACCAGCCGCGGCTCGCGTCGCGGCGCCCGAGGGGCAGGTCGATCAGGCCCTCCTCCGCCTCGGGCCCGCCCTCCACCACGGCCCAGTAGGTCTTGTCCACGCGGCCCTGCTTGAACAGGAGCCCGAGCCGGGCGAGCGCCTTGCGGTGCCGGCCGAGCACCAGGCATCCCGAGGTGTCGCGGTCGAGCCGGTGCGCGAGGGCGGGTGGGCGCGGCAGGCCGAAGCGGAGGCCGTCGAACCCGTCCTCCAGGCTCTCGCCGCCTTTGGGCCCGCGATGGACCGGCACGCCCGCGGGCTTGTTGAGGATCAGCATGAGCCCGTCCCGGTGCAGCAGGGCGGGGGCGAGGTCGAGCGGCATGGGCGCGCCCTCCATGGCGCGAAACGGCCTTGCTGTCACGGGGCCGACGGGCTTTATCTCCCGACCCATGACTTCCGACGACGCCGACCCGCCGCCCGCGCCGGCCAAGAAGCCCGGCTTCCTCCGCCGCCTGTTCGGCGGTGGCGCGGCCGGGCCCGTTCCCGACCAGCCGCCGGAGGTCGACGACGACGCGCCGCCGGCAAGCGTCGCGGAGCGGGTCGCCCCATCCGTGGAAATGGTTCTCCCGCCCGCGGAAACGGCCGCGGTCCCCGACGGGCCGCCCACCGCCGGAGAGCGGCTGGACCCGGACGCGCTCCCGCCTGCCGCCGCGCCGTCGGAGCCGTTCCTCCGCGACACGGGCGACACGGACCCGGACGCCTTCGCGCTTCTCCTGCCCGAGGACCCCGCGCCGGAGCCGGCCGCCGAACCCGCCCCGGAGCCCGAGCCCGCGGCGCCCCCCACCTGGTGGGCGCGGCTGCGGCAGGGGCTCGCGCGCTCCTCGTCCTCCATCGGCCAGGGCATCACGGACATCTTCGGCAAGCGCAAGCTGGACGCCGCCACGCTGGAGGACCTGGACGACATCCTGATCCGCGCCGACCTGGGGGTCGCGACCGCGACCCGCATCACCGACGCCCTCAAGAAGAACCGCTTCGACAAGGAGACCGACCCCGACGAGGTCCGCGCCGTGCTGGCCGCCGAGGTCGAGGCCGTGCTGCGGCCCGTCGCGGTGCCTTTCGTGCTGCCCGAGGGCGGCCCAAAACCTTTCGTAGTGCTGGTGGTGGGCGTGAACGGCTCGGGCAAGACCACCACGATCGGCAAGCTCGCGGCCAAGCTCCGCGCGCAGGGCAGGGCGGTGACGCTGGCCGCGGGCGACACGTTCCGCGCCGCGGCCGTGGAGCAGCTCAAGGTGTGGGGCGCGCGGGTGGGCGCCCCGGTGGTGGCCCGCGACGTGGGCGCGGACGCGGCCGGCCTCGCCTTCGACGCGCTGGCCCAGGCGCGCGAGACGGGCGCCGACGTGCTGCTGGTCGACACCGCGGGCCGCTTGCAGAACCGCACGGAGCTGATGGACGAGCTCGCCAAGGTGATCCGCGTCATGCGCAAGCTGGACGCGGACGCCCCCCACGCGACCCTGCTGGTGCTGGACGCGACCGTGGGCCAGAACGCGCTCAGCCAGGTGGAGGTTTTCGCGCGGGTGGCGGGCGTGACGGGGCTGGTGATGACCAAGCTCGACGGCACGGCGCGCGGCGGCATCCTGGTCGCCATCGCGGAGTCCTTCGCGCTGCCCGTCCACTTCATCGGCGTGGGCGAGGGCGTGGACGACCTGGAGCCCTTCGAGGCCCGCGACTTCGCCCGCGCCATCGCGGGGCTGGACGGGGAGGGTTCGAGGTGAAACAACCCCGGCCCTGATGACCCAAGCGCCCCAGAACCCCGCGGCTCCCCCGAAACGCCCCGCCGTCAACCCGCTGCTCAAGCTGGCGCTGGAGTTCGGGCCGCTGGGGCTGTTCTTCGTGGCCTCCGCCCGCTCGACGCTGGTTGTGGCGACCGCCGTCCTGATGGCGGGGGTGGTGGCGGCGCTCGCGGTGTCCTTCGCGCTGACGCGGCGGCTGCCCACCATGCCGCTCGTCACCGCGGTCGCGGTGCTCGTGTTCGGCGGCCTGACGCTGTATTTCCAGAACCCCGTCTTCATCAAGATGAAGCCGACGATCCTGAACTGCATCTTCGGGGCGGCGCTGCTGGGCGGCCTCGCCTTCGACAAGCCGCTGCTGCCCATCCTGCTCGACGTGGCCTTCCATCTCGACCGGCCCGCCTGGGCGAAGCTGACCTTCCGGTGGGGCCTGTTCTTCTTCTTTCTGGCGGCGCTGAACGAGGTGGTGTGGCGCACCCAGTCGGACGTGTTCTGGGCCGGGTTCAAGCTGTTCGGCACCATGCCGATCACGCTCGCCTTCGCGCTGTCGCAGGTGCCCTTCATGCTCAAGCACGAGATCAAGGGCGAGCCCGCGGCCGCGACCGACGAGTTCTGAGGCGCCTCGGCTCCCTGGGCCTACTGCCCCGCGGTCGAGCCCGAGCCGCTGCTCTGGTTGGTGGTGCCCGCGTGGGTGTCGGTGCCGTTGTTGATGCCCTGGCCGGCCGGGCCGGGGATGGTCGACCCCGTCCCGTTCATGGAGCCGCCGGCCTGACCCGCGCTGCCCATCGTCCGCGACCCGCCCGCGGTTCCCGATCCCGCCGTGCTGGTCGCGGGGTTCACGGTGTTGTTGCCGCCCGCGCCCGCCGCCGTGCCCGAGCCCGCGCCCGTGATGACGCCGTTGCTGCCGCTCGACGCCGGCGACGGGTTTCCGGTCGAGCCGCCCGTCGAACTCTGCGCCGCGGCCGTTCCGGCGGACAGCAGCGCCGCCAGGCCTCCCGCGGCGGCCAGAAGCGTCCAACCCGTGGTGTGCGTCGTCATCTCAACCGCTCCGGCCCGCTTCAGGTCAGGTGGGAACGCGGGGTCGGCGCCTTCGGTTCGGTCCCCCGTCCGGGTCCCGTGACCCCCGCCTCGCCCTCGAAGGTGCCGCGCAGCACGGACGGCGCGGCGGCGGGCGGCGCGCCCCGCTCGCTCCAGAACCCCGCCGCGACCACGGCCGGCATGGCGACCAGGGCGGTCGCGACCGCCACGTTGAGGGTGCCGAACCCTCCCGCCCACCCCGTGTTGACGCGCATCCGGGCCTCCGCCACCCGGTATCGGCCCCAAGCCTTAAGACCGCGTGAGGGCCGCCCCTCACGCTTACCCGGCTTCCTCCACGGCGCCCGACAGCGCGTCGAGAACCTGGTCGCGCGCCCAGGGCTTGGGGATGAAGCGGACGTTGCCCGGCAACTGCCCCATGGGCTGGACCCGGCCCGACGTCAGCAGCACCCGCACCTTGGGCCAGTGCCGCCCCACGATCTCGGCGAGCAGCAGCCCGTCCATCCGGCCCGGCATCTGCAGGTCGGTGAAGATGGCCGACACTTCCCCGGGCTTGTCGAAGACGTGCGCCAGCGCGTCGTCGGCGTTGTTGAACGTGAGCACGGGGACGCCCGCGTCTTCGAACACCGAGGCGGCGTCGATCAGAACCGTCGGATCATCCTCCACCACGAGAACGGACTTGGATCGCATCAGGTCCTCCGGACTCCACACTTCACGCATGCTAGCAAGCCGTAATCTCTGCCCCAGCATTTGCAAACCTGCGTCAAATTTAGGGCGGCTCCCATGATGGCTTCCGGATAAGGCGCGGGCGTGGCTACGGAAACGTCCCGGCGGAGCCGCGCGCGGCTCACGCGGTCGGCTTCGGTGCACGGCAAGACCCGAGCCCTCACGGGAGACGGTGCGACGGCCGAGGCCGGAACCCCGGTCGTCGCCCGCGCGGGCCCGGCAGCCACGCCTGGGGGCCGCCCTGGGTTGCCGCCCGAGGTCGTGACGGCGGTCGCGCGCCACCGGACGGTGCGCCATGCGGTGTCGGGATGCTCGGGACGGGAACCGCCCGGTGGACGGCCCCGTTCCGAGGCGTCAGACGCCGGTGCGGTTCGCGTCGGCCGTGAAACGGGTCGCGACGGAATGCCATCGGTGCTTCGTTCGGCCGCAGCGGGACGGCGGGGGCGGGGCGCGTTCCCGAAGCCTTTCGCGCGTCGCCGCGGTCCCGGCCGGACGGCCGTGTCGTCTATAAATGTCCCTTAAGCCTCGCGGGTTAACCTCGGCCCGGAACCGGGGAGTCGGCACGCCATGGCGAGGTTTCGAAGCATTCGGGCGCGGTTGGGGCTCAACATCGTGCTGACCGTGCTGGGACTCGCGGCGGTGGGCGGCCTGGCCCTGTGGATGGTGCGGGCGCAGATCATCGACGACCGCCGCGACAAGGTTCGCTCGGTCGTCGACATGGCGGTCGGGGCCGCGGGCGAGCTGCAGCGCAAGGTCGAGGCCGGCCAGCTCACGCGCGACCAGGCGCTGGCCGAGTTCGCGACGGTCGACGAGGGATTGCGCTTCGACGGCGACAACTACGTCGCGATGTACGACACCACGGGGACCGTGCGCGCCTTCCCGGGCAGCCACCAGTTCGTGGGCGTCAACCGGATCGACCTGACCGACCCCTACGGGGTCAAGATCGTCCGCGAGTCCCTGAGCATCGTGAACGGCGCCGGGCGGGGCTTCCTCGGCTACCACTACCCCAAGCCGGGCGGCACGGAGCCCGCCGCCAAGCTGTCCTACGTCCGGGGTTTCGCGCCCTGGGGCGTCTACATGATCTCCGGCGTCTACGTGGACGACGTGGACGCGACCCTCCTGCACTTCGCCTGGATGTTCGGCTCCGCGGCCGTGCCGGTGGCGCTGCTGATCGCGGGCTTCACCCTGGTCCTGCGGCGGTCGGTCGGAACGGGGCTCGGCCGCCTGTCGGACAGCCTCGTGCGCCTGGCCGCGGGCGACCTCGACGTCGCCGTCGCGGGCCGCGGCCGCCCCGACGAGATCGGCGCCATGGCGGAGGCCGTGGAAACGCTCAAGGGCGCCGCCGCGGAACGGAGGCGGCTGGAGGCCGAGGGCGCGCAAACGCGCGCGGCGGCCGATGCCGAGCGGGTGCGGAGCGACGCGGACCGCTCGGGGGCGGCCGACCGGCAGAAGCACGTGGTCGAGGCCATCGCGGGCGGGCTCGAACGGCTGGCGGGCGGCGACCTCGTCCACCGCCTCCAGACGGCCTTCCCGCCGGACTACGAGAAGCTGCGCGCCGACTTCAACGCCACGCTGGACGCGCTGCAGGACACGCTCGCGGCCGTGGGGGCCAACACCGCGGGCCTCAGGTCGGGCGCGGCCGAGATCTCGGTCTCGGCCGACGACCTGTCCAAGCGCACCGAGCAGCAGGCCGCCTCGCTCGAAGAAACCGCCGCGGCCCTCGACCAGATCACCGCCACCGTGAAGAAGACCTCGCAAGGGGCCTTGCAGGCCAAGCAGGTGGTGTCGGGCGCCAAGACCGACGCGGAGCACTCGGGCGAGGTGGTGCGCCAGGCCGTGCGTGCCATGAGCGCCATCGAGGGCTCGTCCCGGCAGATCGG